>JAAYJK010000030.1 GCA_012522955.1 Syntrophomonadaceae bacterium | reverse complement strand
GGGATAACAACCCTGCCTAAATCATCAATCCGTCGAACAATCCCTGTTGCTTTCAATTTACATTTATCCCTCCTTTTTTCATAATTTGAAAATGTAGTTTTCTTTCTCAGTGATAGTATATAACTGACAATACCCTTTTATTCACTTTTTGCCATTGACGGATCAATTTTTATTTTAGCCGTAATCTTTCCAGCCAAGAATCTCAATGTTTTGGGGATTTTAATATACAAATTTCTACATCAATTACAAGCCATACATTGGAATTATTACCATAATTATAAAGCCTTTAGCTTCTCCTGCCATTTGATATCTGCTAATGTAAAAAGTAATCTTACAATGCCTCCAAAACCTGTTGCAATTGTTTTAATGACACCTGGCCCTCAAATTGCATTGATATGGTGTTTTCATGATAACGGCTTTTTGTCACGCCCCTGATTTGATCGCAAATATTTTGGGACAAAGGTTTTTCCAACTGTATCTCCAGTCGGTTGCCTTTTCTGCGTAAAGTTTTGATCTCCTTACTCCCGGCCGCAATTCTCAATCTGGATAATTGCAGAAAATTCTCCATCGGTACCGGCAGGGAACCGAAACGATCTCTTAGTTCACTTCTAATTTCTTCTATTTCTTCTTCTGCCTGGGCTAGCATTAACTTGCGGTATATTCTTATCTTGGTTCCCGAGTCTCTAATATACCCATCTGGAATATAATAGTCCATATCAATATCCATCAGAGGTATGCCTTTTTCTTGCTGGTGGAAGCCTTGTAAGCGCTGGGTTTCTTTTTCCAGCAAGCGGCAATACATATCAAAACCCACCGCCTGAATATAGCCATGCTGTTCGGGGCCTAAAATATTTCCCGCTCCCCTTATTTCCAGGTCTCTTAAAGCTATTTTTATTCCGGCTCCCAGTTCGTTGAATTCCCGGATGGCGTTCAAGCGTTTCTGGGCCATTTCGTTAATGCTTTTATCCTGTTTATAGGTGAGATAGGCATAGGCAATGCGATTGGATCTTCCCACTCGTCCTCGCAACTGATACAGCTGGGCCAAACCCATACGGTCTGCTTCATCTACAATAATGGTGTTGACATTGGGCATATCTAAACCGGATTCTATTATGGTAGTGCAAAGAAATAGCTGATAAGAACCGGCTAAAAAATCGTTAATAACTCGAGACAATTCATCTTCCTGCATCCGCCCGTGTCCTACCGCAATTGAAACCTGGGGCAGCAGTTCCTGCAGCCTGTCCTTGACCACGTAAATATCCTGAATCCGATTGTGGACAAAAAACACCTGTCCCTTTCTTTCTATTTCCGTCTGAACAGCCTCAGCTATGATATCCTGGTTATATTCCAATACATAGGTTTTAATGGGATACCTTTCCGGCGGCGGGGTATCAATAACGCTCAAATCCCGCAATCCGGTCATTGACATATGCAAGCTTCTGGGTATAGGAGTAGCCGAAAGGCTCAATACATCTACCAGGTTTTTTAACATTTTGATCTTTTCCTTTTGCGATACTCCAAAACGGTGTTCCTCATCAATTACCAAAAGACCCAGATCACGAAATCTCACATCCCGGGACAGCAAGCGATGAGTTCCAATGATAATATCAATGGCACCGGAGCTCAGGTCAGCAACGATTTTCTTCTGCTGGGCCGGGGAACGAAACCGGCTTAATACCTCAATGGCAACTGGATATTGCTTAAATCGGTCCCGGAAAGTATGGTAATGTTGTTCAGCCAGCACGGTGGTTGGGACCAGAATGGCTACCTGTTTCCCATCCATAACCGCCTTAAAAGCTGCTCTCATGGCTACTTCTGTCTTTCCATAGCCTACATCTCCGCAAACTAATCTATCCATGGGTTGGGTTCGTTCCATATCTGCCTTAATATCTACAACGGCCCTCAACTGATCTGGAGTCTCCTGGTAGGGGAAGGCATCTTCAAACTGCTTCTGCCAGGGAGTATCAGGAGAAAAGGCATGGCCGGGCTGAGCTTGTCTGGCTGCGTAAAGGTTCAGCAGTTTTTCCGCCATCTCCTGTATGGATTGAGTAACTTTATTTTTAGTCCTTTCCCAGTCACTTCCCCCGATTTTACTTAAACGAGGCTTTTTCTCTTCGGAAGCATGGTACGGAAATAGCAAATCCAGCTTGTCCAGGGAAAGATATAAACGATCGGTACCGGCATATTGCAGCAATATATACTCTCTGGTAATGCCGTCGGTTTCCATCTGGCTTATTCCCCGGAATATGCCTATGCCATAGTTTTCATGAACTATATAATCCCCTATTTTCATATTCTCCAGCAGTATTCGGTTTTCTCTTTTTACTTTCTTTTTTACTCCCCGGATTTGCTTGCCCCATATTTCGTTTTCGCTTAGCAAGGCCACTCCCAGGGTCTGACTGACAAAACCGCCGCTCAATGGCTTATTGCTTATCTCTATTCCGCTAAGATGATAATCTACCAGATCCTTCTTCAGCTGTTCCCGGCCAGCTTTGCTTTTAATGTGGACAGAGATAGTGTAATTCTGACTTTGCCATTCTTTCAGCCTTTTAAATAGCCGCTCATATTCATTGATAAAATACTCCATTTCCTTTTGGGAAATATGCTCGATCAAACCGGCCTTTACTGGTAGAATATTACCCGGAAAAAAGGAGTGATAGATGACCGCCCTTTGGCTTAAGTACTGTTGTAATTCCTGGCTTTTCAGAAAAGTCCAGCCCTTTAGTTCCTGAGCCTTTTCGGGGGCTTCTTTTATGGAGTCCTGCCAGCGCACCATATAAGCGTCCAGACTATTGACTATCTCCCGGGGTTCATCAACCAGGATTCGAGTATCTTGATTAAGATACTCGAATAGACTATATTGGGCCATGTGGTTCTTTTCCCGGGCCGGACCTATATGAATCATGGATTCCGAGCCCAGTGATCTCTGGCTCTCTATGTCAAAGCTTCGAATGGATTCAATTATATCTCCGTACAATTCAATTCGATGAGGCCAGGACAGCCCCACCGGATAAATATCTATAATCCCGCCCCGATGTGCAAACTCACCCGGGGTACTTACCGTATCCACCCGTGAGTAACCATTATCAACCAGCTGCCTTAAGACCTGCTCTAAAACCAGCTCTTGTCCCTGCTCCAAGGGCAACAGTTGCTCTTTGATCCGCTGAGGAGAATCCAATTTATACATAATGCCACCCGGAGTAGCTATGATTACCCGGCGCCGCCGAGGATGCAGGACACATTCCTGTAGAGTTGCCATCCTTTCCTGTTCAGCCAGGGTATAGTTTTCTTTGGTAGGTACAAAATCTCGGGCTAAAAACATAAAAATTTGCTGGCTATCTATAAATTGGGCCAATTCCTGACTCAAATCAAAGGCTTTTTCTTCTGCTGAAACCAGGCATAGCAAACTCCCCCCTGCGCTACCCAGCCATTCCTGGATGAAATAGGCCCGAGATATACCCGATAAACCGCTCAAGATTACATTTTGCTTTTGCTCCAGACGTTTATTGATTTCATCTAAAATATTAATACTGCCTTTCAATCATAATCCTCCAAGCATAGCTGCAAGCTAATTTACCTGCAACTATATATTTATCTATGGAATAAATTATGCACAGCAAAGGGTCGGGTAAGGAATCACCCGACATTTTACCTCCTTATTCCATGTTTTATGGCGGCCTAGCATGTAATCTAGCGTTAATGGTTGGTTTAAGGCCACGGGGATAGGTCAACAATCCATTTATTCAGCATAAATGCTCTTATCCCCTTATTAATTATACTTATTCATAGCCTGTACTATGCCTGCTTTTACCCATTCCACCAGGGCATCAGTCCCTTGTTGAATGGCATTTTCCATAAGGATCTGTTCATCGCTGCTGGGCTTACTCAACACCCAGGATTCAACTGTCCACTGCTGGGGTGGACGACCGATACCAATACGAAGCCGGGGAAACTCCCCACTGCCCAGTCTCTCAATAATGGAAGCTACTCCCTTATGTCCCCCGCTTCCACCTGCAGGCCGAAGCCGGATACGACCCGGCTCCAAATCCATATCATCATAGGCCACTATTAGCCCGGAAAGCTCTTGCTTATAAAATCGCAACAAAGGCTGTACCGCCCTGCCGCTAAGATTCATATAAGTAAGCGGCTTGACTATTAGTATTAGCTCTCCATGTATTCTAAGATGCCCGATTATGGAATCAAACTTGCATTCTTCTCTTTCGATCGGGTATCTTCGGGCTATTTCTTCAATCACTCGATAGCCCATATTATGCCTGGAATCACGGAACTTTTGACCCGGGTTGCCCAATCCAACTAATATTTTCATTTTTCTGCTACCCCTTGTTGCTTGTACTGCTATAATTTATTATACCAAGGGCGATGAAACTATCCCAGCAATAAAAAAAACCCCGGAAAACCGAGGTTTCAGATCAACAAAAAAAGTTTATCTCTGCGTCATTCCTCAAAAGCCGCTCAACCAGCGTACCAATGTACGCCTCTATCGCGACTTTTGGTAATTCCTTGACCTTCACCTTTTTTGCTCGCTCTGGCAGCTTAAAGGCTTGCCCTATTACTGAACTGCCTCAGCATCGGCTTCAGCTTCAGCTTCCTCTGTTTCCGACTCTACCTCAGATTTAGCTGGATGTAAAACCGAACAAATCAAGGTTTCTGCGTCTTCATTCAATTCCACTTCCGGCGGAAGGACTAAATCACCAACCACCATCCGATCACCTATTTCCATCTCGCTTACATCTACGCTAAATAATTCTGGTATATCTTGAGGCAAACAGAATACTTCTACTTCTTTAATACCAGCCTGTAAGACTTGGCCCTTCTTAATCAGTTCTTCTTCCCCGACTATGGAAATTCCCACCTTACTGGAAACCTTTTCTGACCTACTAACGGTTAAAAAATCTATGTGAATTATATGTCCAGTCACAGGCTTTTTTTGGACCTCTCTAACCAATGCCATAAGCGGCGGATTTTTCCCATCTATTTCCAGATGAAATATCCCTCTGGTTCCATGGCTGCCCATTTTTTTGTAGAGTTCCCGGCGATTCAAAAATATCATGGTCGGTTCTTTTTCTTGCCCGTATACTATGCCAGGTATTAATTCCTCTTTCATCATTTCTCTAAGGTATCCCTTGGTCTTCTTTTCCCTGGTCTTGCATGCTAGTGCACTGTCTGCAGTCACAATTTCACCCCTATTCTATAAGTTATGTTTATACTAGCAAAGTTTCCTCGCGCTTTATTATAACATTAACCTATATATCTGTCCAAAAGCCCTAGCCTTCAAAAAGTTTACTAACCGAAAGATCTTCATGAATTCGTAATATAGCTTCTCCTACCAGGGGAGCTATGGATAGAACGGTCATATTATCCAAAATTTTGCCTTTATCCAAGGGGATGGTATTGGTTATGACTATTTCTTTAAAAGGGGCCTTCTCCAATCGGTCCAGGGCTGGTCCGGAAAAAACTGGATGGGTGCAACAGCCAAATACCTCCCGGGCGCCTTTTTCCATCATGACTTCAGCCGCTTTGCATATGGTACCGGCGGTATCAATGATATCATCAATAATAATTACCGATTTATCTTGTACGTCTCCAATAACATTCATTATTTCGGAAACATTTGGCTCCGGCCTCCTCTTATCCACAATGGCCAAGGGAGCCCCTAATTTGGCCCCTAAATCACGGGCCCTGGTTACTCCCCCCACATCGGGAGAAAGGATTACTGGATTAGCCTGCAAGGTTTTGCTCTTAAAATATTCCCCAATGGTAGGTACCCCTGGCAAGTGATCAACTGGAATATCAAAAAACCCCTGGATTTGATAAGCATGCAGGTCGACGGCTACCACTCTCTGGGCTCCGGCTTCTACAATAAGATTGGATACTAGCTTGGCTGTGATGGGATCCCGAGCTCTGGTTTTGCGATCCTGGCGCCCATACCCATAGTAAGGAATAACTGCATTAATTCTGGAAGCAGATGCTCTTCTAAAGGCATCAATCATGATTAAGAGTTCCATTAAATTTTCATTAACCGGGGTGCATGTGGGTTGAACCACAAATACATCAACTCCCCGCACGCTTTCATCAATAGCACAGCTAATTTCTCCATCTGAAAATCTGGATACCTTGGCATTTCCAACTGGTATACCAAGATATTTAGCAATTTCAGTAGCTAAAAGCGGGTTGGCATTGCCAGAGAATAACTTCATCCTCCACCTGGATGCTTTCATTTCGCAAACTACCTCCTAATAATTACTTATCGTCCTTAAAAGCACGCTTTTTTAAATTCTTTTGCTGAGCTCGTTCTACTGCCAGAGTATCTGATGGTACATCATGAGCAATAGTAGAACCGGCACCTATGGTAGCGTTTTGCCCTACTCTAACTGGAGCCACCAGATTGGTGTTGCTGCCTATAAAGGCCTGATCCTCTATAATAGTCTTATGTTTGTTTCTGCCATCATAATTACAGGTAATGGTTCCGGCTCCTATGTTAACGCCTTGGCCCAGCACAGCATCTCCTACATAACTAAGATGCGGAATTTTGCTGTTGGCACCAATAATAGATTTCTTTACTTCTGCAAAATCTCCCACTTTAACATTATCATGCAGGACCGCCTCCGGCCTCAGGTAAGCATAGGGTCCAATGGTACATCCGTTTCCTATTTTGGCTTCATTTACCCTGGAACTTTCTATTATTACCTTATCCCCAATACAAGAATTGCTTATTCGGCTATAAGGACCTATCTTGCACTCAGATCCTATCCGGGTTGCTCCCTCGATTATCGTAAATGGCAGTATAATACTATCGGCTTCTATTATTACCTCCTGGTCAATAAATGTGGATAAGGGATCAATTAGAGTAACTCCCTGCCTCATGAGGTCTTCATTTTTCCTTTTTCTTAATATGCCCTCAACATAAGCTAATTGAACTCTATCGTTAACTCCATAAATCTCCTGGGCATCTTCCAGTTTAACTATTTCCACCTTTTGTCCCTGGCTCTTGAGCATTTCCAATACATCAGTTAAATAGTATTCTCCCTGTGCATTGCAGGTATTGGTCCTGTGCAGCAGTTGGAAAACGCCGGGCGCTTGAAAACAATAGATGCCAGTATTGATCTCTTGAATAGCTTTTTCTTTTTCATCAGCATCCTTTTCTTCTACTATTTTAGAAAAGGACCCTTTATCCTGCCTGATTATTCTGCCATATCCGGTGGGATGGGCTAAATCAGCTGATAATACCGTAGCCTGGACCTTTTTCTCCAGGTGATATTCAATCAATCCTCGCAAGGTACTGGGTCTTAACAAGGGGGTGTCTCCAGCTAATACCAAAACGGCTGAATCGGAATCAATATATGTTTCGGCCTGCAGCAGAGCATGGCCAGTTCCCAATTGCTGTTGTTGAATTACAAATTCAACTTTTTGGGAGGACAACAGGGATTGGACCACTTCCCGGCCATGACCTACAACCACCTTAATATCATCTATCCCAGCCTGTTCAACTGCTTCCACAATATGAACTATCATAGCTTTACCTGCCGCCTGGTGGGCTACTTTAGGCAAGCTGGAACACATTCTCACTCCTTTGCCGGCAGCTAAAACAACTGCAGATACTTTCATTAAACCCTCACCTTCTCCTATAAAACTCTTTTATGTAAATTTTACCTTGCTCTCCCTAATGGATAGTGAAGCAAACTTAAAGAGAGCCGATTTAAGTAAAAAACACCTTTGCTTAAGTACATTAATATCTTACCATACCTCCAATTGGCATTCGAGGAAAAGCTGCTCTTCTGAAGCTCTTGCCTAGCTGGAGCTCAGGTATTTCTGGGCTAATTCCAGATCACTTAATTTATCTACATCCACTCCCACTTCAGCAAAATCCGAAATGATACCTCGTCCTCTTATTCCCATTACTTCATAAAATCTTTTTTCTACCATTGGAATACTGAGTCTTTTTAATAAATAACTTAAAACCATCCTAAAGCCAAAAAGCCTCCCCATAGCCAAAGGATTCTTTCTTCTCATGGTCAATTGTATCGCCATATCCAATGCTGGCTCTATCATCCCGCTGCGCATCAAAAATAGGTTGCCCCCGGTAAACACACCCTCCTTTAATTGTACGTAGGTGCGCAAAACTCCGGGGAACTTCCTCTCGTTTATCTCTTTCCTGGTCAGGGCATAAAATAAATCCCCGTTCATGCTTTCCGCTTGCTTAATAAAATCTTCGATAGCTTCCCTGCTTATAAAGGGTATATCAGTGGGCATAATTAATATGCTCTCACTAATCCCATCCTCCTGCAATAAATGTACTGCATTAGATAGACTTTCAACGGCATTTTCCCCGCTGGAGACCAATAAAAGCAGTTCATCCTCTGGAGTAATTTTCAGCAGTTCCTCCCTGGGGCCACTTATAACTATCCTTCGGATATGTTCAGATTGCCGCAAAGCCTTATAAACATATAAGATCATGGGCTGGCCGGCAATTATAATAAAAGCTTCGTTATCATAAGTTGCAGCGTCTCTAAGCTCCTCACAAATTCTCCCCCCAGCCAGTATAACAGCATCGTAAACCATTCATCGTCTCCTTATCTGGGCAAGCCTTCTTTTTTTAGTGATTCCATCATGATGTTCTCAGCATTTTCTATATGGTCCTGAGCCATTTGCCGAGCTAATTGGGAATCTCGAGCTTGAATAGCTTCCACAATCGCGCGATGCTCCTGCATGGATTGCTGCATTCTGCCTGGTACCGACAAGGAGGTGGTACGGCAGCGCTGAATCTGCTCGCGCAGATTGCTTATAATATTAGATAATCTCTCATTACGGCTAGCTTGATATATTAGTTCATGAAAGCGAGTATCTACATCCACCAATTTATCCATGTCATTATTGGCAATGGCCTCCGCTTTTCCTACCAGATATCTTTCCATTTCATCCAACTCTTCATCGGTAATCCTTTCCGCTGCTAAAGCTGCTGCCAGTCCTTCTAGGGCTGCCCGTATCTCATAGACATCAGCTATATCTTTAAAGGAGATATCGGCTACATAGGCTCCTTTTCTGGGTATCATGACAATAAAACCCTCTAATTCAAGTTTGCGCAAGGCTTCCCGGATAGGTGTTCGGGAAACCCCCAGTTCTTCTGCCATTTGGATTTCCATCAGTCTTTCCCGAGGTTTAAGGTCTCCATTGATAATAGCTTCCCTGATGGCGTCCAATACCAACTCCCGCAAGGGTTTGTAGGAGTCCAGATTAACTGGCATCAATCGCCTAGATTCCATTAAAACAATCACCTCCACCATAAGATGAAACCAAATAGGTTTCGCTATAATTCTTTTTTATTAATCCTTGGGCTTTGCTGGCTGCCTGGAAACAATCAAAAATGCCGAATACAGCCGGACCACTGCCTGACATAACGGCTTTTAAGGCCCCCATGGCCTCCAGGCTCTCTTTGATTTGAATAATTTCCGGGTTAAGTACGGTGCTCACAGTCTCTAATACATTTTCACAGCTTTGAGCTATTCCTATAATATCATATAGCTTCCAGGCCTTAATAAAAGCTTCGAGATCAGGGGGACTCTTTATCGATCCCAGCTTGAATTTTTTATATATTTCTGCCGTAGATAAGTAAAAATCAGGCTTAACTAGCACCATATATGGAATTATCAGGTGGGGCAAGGGGCTTAATAGCTCCCCTCGCCCTCGGGCCAAACAGCTGGCTCCAATCACTGATTGCTGCTGATCACTAACTGTCACATCTGGGTCATTGATGACTAGCTGCGGGTGTCCCTGCAAACAAAAGGGAACATCTGAGCCAATTTGAGCAGCGAGCCGGGCCAGTTCCTCCTGGGCTATATTATAATTATATAGAATATTGAGACCTTTTAATACTGCGGCTGCATCAGCGCTGCCTCCAGCCAAACCTGCTCCTACCGGAATATTTTTTTCAATAAAAATTTCTGCACCTTCACCCTCACCATGGGTCTGTAATATTAATTGGGCTGCCTGGTAGGCTAAATTGCCAGAGTCGGTAGGTATTTCAGAACTGTTGCTCTTTACTGTAATCCTGTAATCCCTTTTCATATGAATACGATCTACCAGGCTGATCTGATGCATAACACTTTCCAGTTCATGATAACCATCACTTCGTTTTCCTTTAACGTCCAGCAGCAGGTTAATCTTGGCCGGAGCTTCTATGACTAAAGTCTTCATTCTGCTTCTCCTGTTTTTTAAAATTATATATTTATTCCAGCTTAAAAACCACCTGTTCTCAATTTTCTCCGAGGCCCGCCTTTTTAGACTGGGTTTTAGCTGCTGCTAATCCCCTTCCCTGGTTTTTACCTCCTGCCCAGGGTAAGCTGGCAATAAAAAAAGGAATAGCAACAGGTCTATTCCTTCTATTGAACTTATGTGGTTTTCGTTATTGGCTGGAGAGCTTTACTTTTACTCCTTTAGGCAATAATTCTAGACATTTTATGCTTACCTGGGCTTCTTCCTGGCGGTCAAAGCTTAAGCCTTGATCTGAATCCGATACCATACACAAAGGAGGAAAGAGTACACACCACCAATTCTTGCCCTGTCCCTGACCGATACATATTCTCAAGGCCTGATATTCACCGGCTGGGAAAACCAAATTGCCATAGCTCTTGGTAGGAAAAGGGTATTCTCCTACTTTTACTTCTACCGGATAATCATACCCTTGCTGGGTAATTACCTCCCGGGCCTTCTCTTGTATCAGCGGGATATTTTTCTGAGCTAATTTTCTAGCCTGCTCAAGATCCTGCTGAGCCGAAAATTCATCCTTCAATAGCTTTACTATTTCATTTTTAACCGCTATCTTTAAAGCCTGGTCCTCTATACTATCGCTATTGGCTATAACATGGAGCCTGAACACACTATCCTGCAAAGGTTTATTCTCGGCATAATAGTAGCTACCTCCCAAAAGAACCAGCAATAGGACCAAAATTGATACGATAATATTCTTCAAATCATTTCCCCCTTCCCTGCTTTAAGTATTCCCTTCAGCCATTTATCTAAACCTTGGCTATAAGCTAAAAGTGTTTCCTCTCAATGGCTGGCCAATCCAATAAGCAAGGTCTGGTTTTCATTTTTTCCCCGACTCCATAATTTATACCCAACAATATATGCTAAAATACAATACAATAATTTATCTTTATGGGAGCTGATGTCTTGTTTAATCCCCTGTTTATTACCGGAATTAAAATGAGTGCTGAAAAAGCTCAAGACGACAATTATATTTTCCACTTACCAGTGGTAAAAAATTTGAGCACTTTAGATTTTAATAAAAGGGTTACGTTTTTAGTGGGTGAAAACGGAACCGGAAAATCCACTTTACTGGAAGCTATGGCTATTGCTTATGGATTCAATCCAGAAGGCGGAAGCAGAAATTTTAATTTCTCCTCTGCCTCAACTCATTCCGAATTATATCGTTATCTAACGGTGGTAAAAGGGGTAAAAAGACCTAAGGACGGATTTTTTTTGCGAGCAGAAAGCTTTTATAATGTGGCCAGTGAAATCGATAGATTAGATGAAATTGCACCTTTGTTGGGAAGTTATGGTGGTCGCTCTTTACATCACCAATCTCATGGGGAAAGCTTTATGTCATTGATGCTGAATCGCTTCGGTGGCAATGGGCTATACATTTTAGACGAGCCTGAAGCAGCTTTGTCTCCTTGGCGTCAAATGGCCTGCTTGGCTCAAATAAATGAGTTGGTCAAACAGAATTCCCAATTTATTATAGCAACCCACTCTCCTATTCTGATGGCTTATCCAGAGGCCGACATATTTGTTTTGAGTGATGAGGCTATAAGTCTAACTCCTTACCAGGAAACCGATCATTATATTCTGAGCCGACAGTTTCTTAATAATCCGGCAAAAATCTTAAAACATCTATTAGAGTGAGAAGGAGGACACGGGGGCAGGCTCCTTGTCTCCGTTTCCCTCCTTCTCAACAGAGCGATCCTTATTTTCCCTGTTTGCCCTCCTGCCTGGCCAGATACTCCCTGATTATCATTCTGACCAGAGCACTTCTGGATATCTGGTTATCCAGGGCTAAACGTTTTATTTCATTTACCTGATTCTTGGTAAGGTAAAAAGTTGCATGCTCAAACTTATCCGTAGCCATTTAAAACCCCTCCCTGCCGTATATACTGCTAATTCGGCTGATAGTGCTTCCTAATGGATATTATATGTAGTTTTATAAGCCTCGGTTACTTAATTGTTCTATTTTAATCCTTGTTTCAGCTCCGGGAGGCGCTTTTGCATAGCCAATCTTCCTTGTTTAATGATAGCTCGAGCCTGGCTGATGTCATCTAGGAGTACTTCTTCTACTCCAGGAAAAAGCAGCATATCAGCAAATATTTTTTCTTCGCTATCCGAGGTTTCAAAGCTTAAAATATTGATAGTTCTGGATATAATTTGAGGTAAGCCAGCCACCGGGTGATCATACTCCTTTTGTCCCAAATTAACGGCCAGAATATATTCCGCCCCCATTATTTTATGAATCCAAACCGGAACCATGTTTTTTACGCCCCCATCCACCATCTGTCTTCCATGAAAGTTACGGGGTACAAAGGTGGCGGGAATAGAGCTGCTGCAGCGTGCCGCTTCACTGAGCAGAGCATTGTATATAATTACCGTTCTCTGATTGCCACATAGCTGCTTGCTGTTGGTAAAAACCACCTCCAAGCCAGTATTAATATCACAGGCAATTATACTCAAAGGCAGCTTAATCTGTCCCATACTCTTGCCATCACTTAGCTGATATACCAGCCTTTCTAATTTGCACCCTTTAATAATGCCGTTTAGCTGAGCTTTTACTCCTGGCAGAAAAAGAGAAAGCATATATTTTATAAATCCGCTGATATTATAGTCCAGGTAATCCGAGGGTTTTAATCTCAAGGCGATGGTCTCCAGCTCATAAGCTGATATGCCACAGGCATATAAACCCCCAATAATGCTTCCTATGCTAGTGCCCGAAATCATACTTACCTTAATATGATTATCTTCCAAGACCTGCAGTACACCAATATGGGCTAAACCCCGCAAGCCTCCGCCCCCTAAAGCTAAACCCAGGCTTTTCATTTATTTCCCCTCCATTGACCTAAAAACAGGCGGATCTTTTGGATATGCTTTTTATATCCTTTAGAAACTCCGCCTGTTCATTATGAGCAGCCTGCTCTCCAGTTGCTAAATTCAGCGATTACATTTCAAGACCATAAATCTAGAAATATTTTTGATATTCTCATTATTCTCATGCTTCAACTCATTCCAAAAGCGGCTGTATTCACTATGAGTGCTTTCTTTTCGATAGCCATCTATCTTTTTATCCAGGCTGCGATGAATAGCTAAAACCTCTTCCAACTGAGCCCTCATGGCATTCTTCTGTTGACGATCTATTCTTATTTTGCTGGTCATGCGGTACTTTGTCTCAACTCCTTCAATAGACCAATGCCCGGTTGGCTGATACCGGGCATTGGGGTAGCTCTGGCCTACTTGACCTGAAAACCTTCTGGTTCCAGCTCTCCATATACTATTACGTCGTGCATCTTGCCTAATTTGTCGATAATGTCTACATAAACTCTTAGTCCGATACAGGTCCCACATACTGGAGTAGTTAAATGGCATGGATTATGATGGTCTTCACAATTTCCTTTGATATCAAAGTCGAAGGTCCAATTCCTTAACACAATCTCGGAATCCTCAATTTCTTCCCTGAATTCCTCCACGCTTAAAGGCGGATCAAATTCATCCAGCTCAATGGCTTGATCATACTTATCTGTTACCGTTATCAGCTGATATTCATTGCAAACTATGACCAGCAGTATCACTTCGAATTCAATAAAGATTCTGACTTTGTTCAGGCCCAATTCTTCATAAGCTTGAATAACTTTTACTTTAATATCGTCTACGGTAGATATTTTACCTCCAACTTGTTCATCAGGTACGCAAAACATGGTATCCAAGACTTTTACTTGTCTCTCAACATACTTAGCTTTAATTACTTTAGCCCATAAGTCTAACATACAACCTTCCGGAAATTCGCATTTAAGTTCAGCCATGCTGCTCTCCCCTCCTTTTATCTAATATTTATTTTTATTTGGTAGAAATTTGTGAGTTCAAATTCCTAGGATATACTATGAAGGGGGGGCACATAATGTGATTACTCTACTGTTTTTATTCATAGAATTTATACTTGCTTTCTATCATAAACTATACTGGCTTCATGACATGAGTACATTCCAAACGTCCATCACAGTATATATGAACCCCTTTTTGCCTGGCTGCTTCACAAAATCCAATATCTTCTGCTCCAGCTAGTGCAGAATAACGAATACCCAGCTGGCTTATTACCCGACGTTTTATTAAATAAGCCGCTCCGGTGCAATCAACTCTAAATAATCTATCCCGGGGAAAATTCCTGATATGCAAATAATGCCCCCTATCACTTTGGTAAAGGACATTATAGCAAGACCTATCTCCAATAACTTCACCATTACAGACCAGACAGGAAACAATACTACAGTCGTTTTGCATCAAAGCCGTTAAGCTGTGAGGAGTTACTAAAATATCGCTATCCACTGAAAACAGATAATCACAATCAGACCGCATAAACTCCATTAACAAGAGGTTGCGCAAATCAGCCAGCCGCTTGAAGCTGTACTGCCCTCTTTGATAAGCTCTGGTTCCGGCATTATTATCCACTAAAACCACCTGACCCGGGTACTTTTGAGCAAAATCCCTTAGGATAACTGGAGTGCTATCATCACAATCATTAATAATAAAACAGTAGCTTATGCTTTCCCGAGGATAATCAAGGGCCTCCAAGCTCTGTAAATAGGCCGGCAAGATCCAAGCCCGGTTACGAACAGGACAGCCGATCATTACTTTCCGTTCCATCTCAATCCCTTCCTATAATTTAACCGATTTTTTAACCATTAGCTTTTTGTACTGCCCTGGAGCCCAGATATCTACCCAATTCAGCCGGGATGATTTATAGTTGCTATCACCTCGGCGGCTGGGGCGGCTATATCCCCTTCTATTCGTAGCAGATATACTCCACAGACCATGTCCATGCCGGCTTTTATCACCAAATACTAACCGTCTATTGGGGATAGCTATACTTACCCGCTTGGCTACCTTAACTCGGCTGCCGGACAGAGAGTAGTGGTAGCTAAATGTATTGCTTGGGCTATTCAGTCCCCGCCAATTGCTGTTGGATATGGCCTCATCTTCAATGAATACCGGGTTAGGGTCTGGTTTCAGTTCTCGGCGCTGCATTTCCTGTTTAATTATTTCCAGCACGGTTTGGGCTCTTTGCATCCAGGAATTCTCCTTAGCCACCTGCTGTCGCTGCTGTTTTTTTTCAGGAGTATCCTGATATAAGGCCCGTTTTATATTGTTCAAAAACTGTTCCTGGTTTTCCGAATATAAAACCAAGTCTCCATGTTTTCTGGCTTCCGGCAAAGCAGTAGCTACCACCGGCAATCCCACCGCCATGTATTCCCACATTTTAATGGGGTTAACTGATTCGGTCATGCTGGTGTTTTTGAAAGGAATAATTCCCACATCAAAACTTCTGGCATAAGCGGCTAATTTCTCATAGGGTTTGAATCCCAGCCAGTGAATATTGGGCCGCTTAGGCACCTGGGAGATGTTGTATAGGGGGCCGATAATAACCAGGTTGCATTGAGGAAACCTATCGGCCACGGCTGTAATAAGTTCCAAATCGCACCAACTGGCTACTACTCCTATATAGCCTATTATGGGTTTTTGGATACTGTCTATATCACTATCTGCTTCCTCATAATCCCTGCTGCTGCTACTGGAGAAATAATCATAGTCGCAGGCATTGGGCAGCAGATAAACTCGGGAATTTAGCTCCGAGGCCATCTGATATAATTTATCCGATGCCGTAAGTACCAAATCCGCACTGCTAACGGCCCGATAATAATTGGGCCTCCACGCTTCAAATTCTTCACTAGGTTCATCCACACTGTCAAATATCACTAGTTCCGGGTTGTATTTTTTCACCATATCTACATGGGCCGCAGCAGTATAGTATACTATGGGCTTGCAACTGCCCAGATAAGGAACAGGATCTACCTGATTCAACAGGTAAAAGAAGTCATTTAGTTTTCTGATACCTGGTTTATCTTTGGAGTAGGTGCTACTGTTATTTAGA
The DNA here is from genome assembly GCA_012522955.1 of Syntrophomonadaceae bacterium. Classification (GTDB taxonomy): domain Bacteria; phylum Bacillota; class Syntrophomonadia; order Syntrophomonadales; family Syntrophomonadaceae; genus JAAYJK01. Next base: position 15,390 of record JAAYJK010000030.1, on the reverse strand, counting down.
AAAAAGGCTGGTATCCCCAGTTCAGAAAAACTACGCATAAGGTGCTGCGGTCGCTGAACCAGGTAATGGTATTCAAGGGTGGGTGGATATAGAATGCAATTGATATGAGCCAAATTGTTACCCCCTGACGGTCATTTACTGCTGGGGTGTTAAGCTGAATAATAGACCAGCAACAAGCTGTTGCTGTCCCCCTTTACTGGAAACAGCAAATCCAGTACGGACAATGGGATGGGAAATGGTCCGTCTGAGCCCCCAGTCGATTTATCAAACTGCGCAATTTATTATATGCTATGCAGTGGCCGGCTCGGAGGTGCATGGAACTTACTAGTTATGGGTGATGCTCCAAATCGTGCTAGCTATGGATGCTTAAGGCCTTCTGGACTTTTATACTGGTATTGCTGCTTGGGCTGCTAGCTATTACCCGGAGAGGAAGCGGATTCATACTCGTAATTTGTGCTAGTCTGTCTTGGATGGCCTTGACCCGGATATGATAGGTATGCCTGGTATATACCTCATGCTGCCCTTGTTGAGCTATCTTTTTTCTCAATTCGGGATGGCTTAAATAATATTTGATTAAGTCCCGGGTTTCTTCTGGGCTCCGTGACCAAACCAGATGATAATGGTTTTTAAACAGCTGCTCAATGGACATAGTCCATTGAGTTAAATAGAATCCTGCACTACCCAGAATTTCAAAAGTCCTCATGCTCATCATAGTTTCTGAATTAGCAATAGAATGAACTCCCAGTATAATTGCTGACGAAGCACATACTACCGGAATTAACTGGTTCGGTAAATAACCTCCATACTGTTCCGGGGCCAGCTTCAACTCCACCTCCGGACCTAACCACCACTGGTTGCCATAAACCTTCAGCTTAAAATGTTCCCAAGCGGGTTTTAAAATGTTGTTTAGGCCTTCCCGGCGATGATCATGATAATCATAATAATTACCTATGAAAACCAATTCATGGGCGTAGCTGGAGACAGCTGGAGCCGAACAATGGAAGCGAGGGTGACAGGCAAACATCATCTCCTGCGCCGTTATACCCCATCTGGCATATTCTTGAAGGGACTCTTTACAGGGAGTTAATACCAGCGATGATTTTAAAGCATAGGGTATGGACAGGTGATAGGAGCTGGGATCTTCGATGGCCCAGTATACATGAGGAATTTTCCTATCGCTCAGCAAAGGAAAAAGTTTCTCCATGCGATCGATACCGCCATCATTAAAAACCAGGTCAGGCTTAAATGTATCTATAGCAAGACTAAGGGACTCATCCAAGTCTATATTGATATACTTGACCTGGTGTCCCAAATCGGAAAAAGCTGGTCCTATGCCACGGGTTATTATGGGAGCCGCGTTTACAAAGAGTATTTTAATCTTTCTCAGCTCCTTTTAAACCGGTTTTTGCTAAATTACTTTATTCAAAATCTCTAAGGGATGTTACTAGTCAGGGGACTGGGCAATCCCCTACTAATCCATTGGCTGCTAAAAAACAATTAACCGCATGATGGTATCATGCGGTTTAAAACTATCACTTGTTTTGAGTATGTTATATGCTGGCTGAAGGTATGCGTATTTCTAAGTTCTGCTGATCATAAACAAACAGCTCTACTGTCTCCGTTAATACATCTGCATAACTGTATGAAACCCGACGCTCAACTTTTCTCTCATCTATTTTGATAACAAAAATATTGGGGTATATGGATTCGAGTACCCCCTCTTTTTCTATAATTCGGTTCCTGCCCCGATTAGCTTTCAGCCTTATCTTGCTACCTACAAATGATTCTAAATCTCTTTTTATATCTGATATGGCTCTTGGAGAACTCATTTTACCACCTTCTTTCTTTTATCCTGTTAATTTTATAATAAAAATGTAGACTTGTCAAGTTTAAATATAATAGTATATTAAAAAATGCTCCCATTGTCAACCAATAAATATGCTGTAGACTCCATCTTTTTATATTTCTCGGCTTTCGGGCCAGTTTTCCGAAATACAAATAAACTCTTCCAGAGTCAGAGATTCGGGCCGGCTATTACTATCCAGTCCCAGCTTCTCTAGATAGCTTCGGATAAAATCCTTATCTGCCCTGAACTCGGCCCAGCATATGTTCAAGATAGTTTTTCTGCGCATCTGAAAGGCCCTCCTTACTAGAGACTTAAAGCCAGCTTCATTTTTAAGCTGCCGTGTTGATGAATGGGGTTGGATTTTTATCAAGGCTGAATCAACCTCAGGTGCCGGATAAAAGCAGGTACGGGAAATATCCATCATATATTCCACCCGGGCATAATACTGCAACATAAGGGTTAGCAGTCCATAATCTTTGGAACCAGGCTTGGCTTTGATTCTTTGGGCTAGCTCCTTTTGCACCATAAGTAAAGCATATTCCAGATGGGATCCTTTTTCTAGCAGCTGGAAAATGATAGGAGTGGTAATGTTATAGGGTATATTGGCACAAACCTTATATAGGGTTGGCTTTTCCAAAGCAAAGGATCGGCTCAATTCCTGCTCCAAATCAACCTTTAGTACATCAGAAATGACTAAATGACAATTATTATACTCGGCCAGGGTTTCAACCAAGACCTGCTGCATACCTGAGTCTATTTCTATAGCCAAAACTCCCCGGCTGCGAGCCGCTATTTCCTGGGTTAGAACTCCTATCCCGGGACCTATTTCTATTACATAATCCTCCGGGCTTAATTCAGCAAATTCGATAATTTTATGTAAAATATTGCTGTCAACCAAAAAATTTTGCCCCCACTTTTTCTGGGGATGCTTTTCATACCGATGGAGTATCTTTTTTATTTCTGTTTTAGAAGCAAGATTCAAATGTTTTACCTCTTTCTTTAATATCAAGAAACTATCAGCGGCAAGCTTAAGCTTAGTATAGAGTTCACACTAAAATGAATTATCCGCCGAAAACTGGTAATCGTTGCGGGCGACCACAGGTCGCCCCTATAGACTCTCAGCGTTAATATGGATCTCGGACATATGTAGGGGCAGTCTATGCCAGCCCGCCCGGGCATAGCCACAAATTTTCATACTCGCTTGTGTTTGATCATGGTGTTTCACACGAAAATGGTTTATCCCGATTTAGTGTTGCAGGAGCCAAAGGGACTCCCTTAACTCCTTTAAGCAAATTTTGAAAGCCCCTTCTGTGCTTGGGTGTTAATATACAAATACCATTATACTAAAAAACAAAAACAAGGACACGATTATACCAATCCAGGTAAAAACCGTGTCCTTATTAGTGAGTTGGGGCCTAAGGATTAGTACTTAAACTACGAGTAAGCCGGTCTAAATTTCTCTGGATAGTGTCTACCGGAGTCCCTCTTCGAATGGCATCATTTATATTATTGATTTGTTCAATCATTCCGCCATCAGTAGTAAACAGAACCTGACTAACCCGATTATCTGCATTTTTAATTTTTCTTTCCACTTTTTCTTCAATGTTTTTGGCATCTGTATTTTGGCTGTCCAAAACCAATCCTACCATAACTACGATATTATTACTGATACTAGTACCGGGTCTATTTGCCGTACCCGGGATTTCTTCATTGACAAAGGGTCTGTCATTGCCCATTTGCTGATTAACCCCGGTCCTATCATTAGTATTTTCTATATTAGTTCTGGGCGTAGTATCAGGATTAGGATTAATTACACCCAATTCAGCGTTGTTCTGATTAGCAGTAGAAATGGCCACAGTGGCATTCTTTACTCCGGATACCTGTTCCGCTAATTTCTCAAACCTGTCCGCCATATTACCGTTATTCTCATATTGCATATTATCAGTCTGCTGCTGATTTGGTGTTAAGGGCTTTTTATCCGCAGAAGACTGACACCCCATTATCATAATACTAAAAGCTAGCATTATTACTGCTAAAATTGCTGATTTTCTCATCTTATACCCCCCTTATAATAATATGATTCATCGCCGTTAGTAAGCTGGCTTATTGGAGCCAAATTCTCGCCCCAACTCTTTTAAGGTCATTTGGTGTTTGGCTATAGGTTCTCCTTTGATAATTCCGGCCGCTACCTCGTTTATTTTTTTGACCAACTCAGGATCTGATGTTACCAATACCTGAGAAATACGTTTATCAGAGGCCTTTAATTTCTTTTGCACCGCAGCTTTAGTTTGTTCTTCATCAAGCTGATTGTTGATACTTATTCCCAACATAACTATCATTCCGCTAATATCAACATCAGATCTATCTGGATTTACATTGCCGACCGTTCCCATTTTACTAGAATTTGCTGCATTATCGGCCAAAGTAACTTCGGATATTACAACTGTAGCCTTTTGCACTCCTTCCACCTGGGTAGCCAACCTGGATAAACGGTCAGCCAATACACGACGATCGCTGGCACTAATACTATTCTTATCCTGGGATGGCGTTTTCAGCGGTTTTTTCTCTGCTGCCTGACATCCCAATAATAGTACGCTCAATAAGAATATTAGCAGGAAAAACCCAGCCTTTCTGTACATTTCAACATCACCTCCTTTGCTTTAATTTTTGTTATTTATCCTAATTCAAAACGAGGGAATGAATGGCAAATATAAATAAAAAAAGCTCTGGCAGGGCGCCAACTTCATCAACACCCTGCCAGAGCTAAATCATATTAGCTGCTAGTTCAAGAAATATACCTTTACTGTTCGTTTTCCCCAGGACAGACATTGAGATTTATTTTCCATAAAGAGATCAATGCGGTTTCCTTTTATAGCCCCGCCGGTATCAGCTGCAGTAGCATAACCATAACCTTCAACGTATATTCTGGAACCTAAGGGAATAACGCTGGGATCAACTGCCACCAAACCTACCGCAGGCGGCCTGCCGGTGCAGGTGTTGCTCCCGGTATAGGTATAAGCTGAAGCTGTCATATAAGCTGCTCGATTGAAGTTTAAATTTAATCCTCCTCGAGAAACAGAGGTTATAGTTCCCAAAGCTATCACTGCTTTTATAGGAGCCACTTTGGTTTCACTGTCCACAATTTTTCGGTTAACTTCTTCTCCATTGTGGTAAGTAATCTTTACAGTGTTAACGGCAACTCCTGCCTGACCATTTTTCAGCGTTCGGTTCAACCCCTTTTCCAGGGTATCATCGGCTATTCTTTCAGTCTCATAAGGAATCTTCTCTTCTTCTTGCACTTGTTTTTCGGTTACCTGAATAACTTCTATTACCTGATCAGCTACGGTTTCCTCCACTGCCAGAGTTTTAATAATATCTTCAGACCCCAGTTTGAAACCGGCTAAGGCAATGGCTTCGTTAATTGACACTGGAGTAGTGATAATTTCCTTTTCTTGTCCGGCATATATAACAGTAAGCTTATGAGCCCGAATGATTTCTATGCTTTCATCTCTTTTTACTATGGAGTCCAGCGAAGGCTCTACTTTATCATAAGGCCCCAGGATGATCTCCTGCTTTTTCAGCACTTGGTCAACCGTATTGGTACATAACACCCTAGTTTCTATCCTATCTCCATCAACAACAAGGGTAACGGGTTTTAGTAAGGCATAAAATAAACTAATCGTCAACAATAAAGCTATTCCTGCCATACAGACATATTTAAGCTTAATGCCTATCTTATCCTGCAATGTAATCATATAAATTCTCCTCGCTTTCTACCGGCCATGTTACTTGTGAAGGCTGACAGTACTTTAAAATTTAAGATGCCCTAGTTGGAATAGGATAGGCAATCTTGCTAAATTTAAAGTATATTATTAGCTGTCGCATAAGTTTTCTACTAATTATTATCCTTTTAAAAATATTTTATTCCTATCACAAGTAGTAGGTCTGCAGAAATAACGCAGTTTCTTTCAATAAATTTGTTCAAAAATATGACTGATTAGCCAAATTATTGACATTAGTGGCTTCCTAGGCATCCATCCCCAAAACGTTTCGGGCGTTAGTGCTGGTTATTCTTGCTATCTCTTCCAAACTCAGTCCTCTTAGTTCTGCCAATTTTTGGGCTACCAGTTTTACCCGAGCTGGCTCGTTGCGTTTTCCCCGATAAGGTTCTGGGCTTAAATAAGGACAATCGGTTTCAACTAAAATTCGGTCTAGAGGAATTTTCTGCGCTACTTCATGAGATTTCTTGGCATTTTTAAAGGTCAGCGGCCCGGCAAAAGATATGTAAAAACCTTCTTTAATCAGTTCCAGGGCTAGGGGAGTATGTCCTGAATAACAATGCATTATCCCTCCATTGACGCCAGCCCTTTCCTTTTTAATTATTTCCAGTACATCCTGATGAGCATCTCGATCATGGATTACCACCGGTTTTCCTAACTCCTGAGCCATTTTTATCTGTTCTACAAAGGCTTTTTTCTGCTGCTCCAAGGGAGAAAGGTTGCGGTAATAATCCAATCCTATTTCTCCTATGGCCACAACCCCGGGTTTTAGAGCCAAATTGTACAAACTTTCCAGGGTCTGCTCATCCAGAGTCTTGGCATCATGGGGATGAATCCCAACGGTAGCGAATATATTTTTATGTCGCTGTGCCAGCTCCACCGCTTGCCGTGAAGCCAAATAATCAAATCCAATACATACTATCTTTTCTACTCCGGCCCCGGTAGCTCGAGCCAGAACCTGATCCAAATCATTTTTAAATTCTCTATCCTGTAAATGGGCATGTGAGTCTATCAACAAGATTATTCCTCCTAATGGTCTAAAAACCTCAGGCTCGAAAAGGAAATGGGGTAAAGGTATATAATAAACCTCCTCCATTTCCTGACCCAATTAGTTATTTTACCCGATGGCCAGACTCTATTCGATCCAGGGTTAAAACTTCGATATCATTGTCCTGGGGATCAGAGGCGGCCAAAATCATGCCCTGGGATAATACTCCTCTTAATTTCACGGGCTTTAGGTTAGCCACTAGTACTACCCTTTTCCCCACCAACTGCTCTGGTTCATAAGCCTTGGCTATTCCAGATACTACCGTCCGCTGTTCTTCCCCGACTTGTAGGGTCAGTATCAACAGCTTGTCCGCCTTTTTCATCTTTTCGCAGGCAATTACGGTGGCCACTCTTAAGTCAACTTTGGCAAAATCCTCTATGTCTATTAAATTGCTTTCCTCTTCCCTGTGCCCTTCAACTGTTTCTTGGGCTTCTGGAGTCTCTTCATCCAGAACTTTTAGGTCTATCCTGGGGAATAAGGCTGGTCCCCGGCTAACCAGCTTACCGGCCTGGGTAAGACCCCAGGCACGGGCTTCTTCCCACTTAAGAGAATCAGGGTCGGCAAAAATATTCAATTGTTGATTAGCTCTGAGCGCTAAGGCAGGCATGGCAGGAGACAAGATGATTAAGGCTATGCGTATGCTTTCCAGCAGATTATACAATACCGTTCCCAACCGCTCTTGCTTAGACTCATCCTTGGCCAATAACCAGGGCTGAGTTTCATCTATGTATTTGTTGGCTCGGGATATAAGCCGTAAAACCGACTGTATGTAAGAGGCAAAGTCCAGTTTTTCTAGCTTTTCCGTGGCTTCTTCATAGGCTCTCAAGGCAGTAGTACGCAATTCCTGATCGGCATTATCCTCTTTACCCGGCTCAGGAATACGGGAATCAAAATACCTGCTAATCATGGCTACCGTACGGCTGATTAAATTACCCAAGTCATTGGCCAGGTCAGAATTAATTCGATTAATCAGCATCTCCTCCGAGTACATACCATCCTGTCCAAAACTTAATTCTTTAACCAGATAATAACGCACCGCATCTACACCATACTTGTTCACCAATACCATGGGATCGATGACATTTCCTTTGGATTTGGACATTTTGCCCCCTTCCAGCATGATCCATCCATGAGCAAACACTTTCTCAGGCAGAGGTAAATCTATAGCCATTAACATAATAGGCCAGATAATGGCATGAAATCTTAAAATATCCTTGGCCATCAAATGCACATTGGCCGGCCAGTATTGATTAAATTTCTCTTTGTCATCCAGATATCCAATGGCACTTAAATAGTTGATTAAGGCATCAAACCACACATAGACCACATGTTTATCATTAAATGGCACCCCTACCCCCCAATTAAAAGTAGTTCTGGAAACACACAAATCATCCAGTCCGCTTTTCACAAAATTTATTACTTCATTGCGGCGAGATTCGGGTTGAATAAAATCCGGATGTTGGTCGATATGTTCCAGGAGTCTAGGAGCATATTTGGCCATATTAAAAAAGTAGCTTTCTTCTTTCAGCTTTTCCACACTTCTGCCGCAATCGGGACACTTGCCCTCATCCAGCTGTCTTTCCGTAAAAAAGGTTTCACAAGGTGTACAGTACCATCCCTCGTATTCTGATATATATATATCACCCTGCTCATATACTTTCTGAAACAGATTTTTCACTACCTCTTCATGACGGGATTCGGTGGTGCGAATAAAATCGTTATTAGAAATCAGCAGGGCTTCCCATAAAGCCTTTATGCCTACTACAATACCATCAACATAAGCTTGTGGGCTCATTTCCTTTTCCAAAGCTACTTTTTCGATCTTCTGCCCATGTTCGTCAGTCCCAGTGAGATAGAAAACGTCAAAACCTTGCATTCTTTTGAATCGAGCTATACAGTCTGCAGCTACTGTGGTATAGGCATGACCTATATGCAAATTATCACTAGGATAATAAATAGGAGTAGTAATATAATAGCTTCTTTTGCTCATAAAAGCGTCCCTCCTGCTTTCTCTTCCATTAGAACAGCCCTATTAGAAATACCGTTTAACGGCCTTTAAAGCCAAATTTAGCTGCTGTTTTAAGTCCTATGACAGCAGTACTTTATATTTTACCATATTTTATTCAGTTTATTCATATAAATGCAAAGCCCTCCGACAGCAAACGCCATTCTTCCGCAGGACACGACAAGGATAACAAGGCATTTTAGATATAAGCGGCCAAAACCACAATAATATCCTTTTAATCCCCATATTTTGTCCAATTATGTAGAATAATCCTTGACTAAATATGCCAATGTTGGTATACTTTGTGCTGGGACAAGATAAACGTTATTGCAAGGAGGGAGGTAGTCATATGATGAAATCTACCGGTGTAGTTAGAAAAGTTGACGAATTGGGCCGTATAGTTATTCCTATTGAATTAAGAAGGACCATGGGGATAGAAGAAAAAGATGCCCTGGAAATCTATGTTGACAACGAAAAAATTATCCTTAAAAAATATGAACCGGCATGTATTTTTTGCGGTAATGCAGAAGAAGTAATCAATTATAAGGGCAAAAACCTGTGTAGAAGCTGTCTAACCGAACTTGTCAAACAGGTCGGTTAACACTCCTAATTTGATAGGTTAAACAGAAAATCAACTTCCCTGTATAATCGGAATCAATAGGGAATGTTATAATACTTATATACAAGTGACTTCTTAATATTGTATTGCCTGGCTTTCATCTTGAAGGCCTCTTTTTTATCTATTCCCTGTCCAATTAATTCTTCTATTTCTTCAATTAGTTTATCTACCTCCAAAGGTAAGGGTTCTGGTATCTTGCCACCGATCAACAGGCATATCTCCCCTCGCGGCTCTCGCTCTTCAAACCTTTCTATGATTTCATCTATATTTCCCCGGATAATCTCCTGATGCTTTTTTGTCAACTCTCTCACCACTACTACTTTCCTTTTGGAGTCCAAGAGGGTCTGCAGATCGTAGAGAGTTTTCAGCAAGCGATGAGGAGCTTCATAGTATATTACGGTTCTTCTTTCTTCCCCGTTTTTCTTCAGTACATCCATTCGTTTACTAGCTTGTCGGGGCAAAAAACCTTCAAAAACAAAAGTACCCATATCTAATCCGGATATGGCTAAAGCTGATATGACTGCCGAAGGCCCAGGAATTATCTCTATCTCCAATTGCTGGGCTAAAGCTTTTTGTAGTAGTTTCTCCCCTGGATCAGATATACCCGGCATACCAGCATCAGAAACCAAAGCCACTTTTTTGCCGCTTAGCAATAGTTCCACAATATAATCTTCCCGTTTATGATCGCTATGTTCATGATAGCTAATCAATTTCTTCTTGATTTTGTATCTATTAAGGAGTTTTATTGTTTGCCTAGTATCCTCGCAGGCAATCAAATCAACTGAGCGTAGGGTTTTCAGCAATCTGATGCTGACATCTTCCAGATTGCCGATGGGGGTGGCACAAATATAAAGAATGCCCAAATTAATGGTCACCTCACAGTTTTTCTATTATCCATTTAAACAACCAGGGTTCTCTTCATATATCCTCTTAATCTCTTGGGAATACTCCCCTTTGTTTCGATAAATTATCAGTGGTGCCAGCTGGGTTACTTTTGGGGATGGGTTTTTTTGCCCTTCAATCAGCAGCAGATGAGGGGGGCGCTCAGGAAAGGAATGAACCCAACGGATTTTAATCTGCCTCAATTCATGTTCAGCAAAACAGGACATTATTTCATCTGCCCGATCAGCTCGGTGAATCATGCATAGTCTGCCCTGGGAGGTTAATAAATAGGCAGCAGCAGAAACTATCTGTGAAAGCTCAACTTTCAACTCATGGCGGGCTACAGCTTGTTCCAAGTTCTGACTAAGTCTCCCCTCTCCCTTTTTCCAGAAAGGTGGATTAGCTACCACCAAGTCCGCTAGGCCGGGGGGCAACAGGCTTTTGATGTTTTTTATGTCACCGTGAATTATGGCGATTCTATTAGCCAATCCATTAAAAGTCGCGCTGCGTCTAGCTCTATCCGCTGCTTCTGGCATAATCTCAATTCCGATTATCTTCAAATCTTGCTTTTGATAAGCGAGCAGTAGTGGAATCACCCCGCTGCCAGTGCCCAGGTCCACTGCCTGCATGGCTTGCCGAGCATCTGCAAAAAAAGCTAATAAAATAGAATCAATAGAAAATCTGTATCCTTGCCGGGGCTGGATTATTTTCATATTCCCCAATATTAAATTATCTATGCTCTCGGATTCGTAAATGGGTTCTACCATGGACAGCTGTGCTACTCCTTTTCCAGAAATGCAATGCAAAAAAGACACTCTCCCGACCGGGGTTGCCCGTACGCTTCAGGACAAACATGATAGCCTTCATTATAAATTCGGCCTATATTGGCATAAGACTCCCCTTCCAAAAGGATAGGATAGTGAATTTCCACGGGAGCGGTCAAAGCTTCTTCCTTCATAACCGCCTTTTCCAGTGCAGCTACCTTTTCCTTTAAGTCTCCTAGCTCAAGAATTAGTTCCCTTAGAATCCCTGCCATTTCTCGGACGGTCTTTTCCATTCCCAGCCTCCTCATTCCCCCGATTCTCATATAATTCCGATTCGTATTTCAAACAGCACATCAAGCGGCCACATATTCCAGATATTTTGGTAGGATTTAGAGATAAATGTTGCTCTTTGGCCATTTTAATGGAAACCGGCTCGAATTCCCCTAAAAAGCAATGACAACATAATTCCTGCCCACAGGAGCCAATTCCACCCAACATTTTAGCTTCATCCCTAACTCCAATTTGTCTGAGTTCAATACGGGTTTTGAAGATACTAGCCAAGTCTTTTACTAGTTCTCGAAAGTCAACTCTCCCCTCGGCAGTAAAGTAGAAAATGATTTTCCCCATATCGAAAGTGTACTCAGCATCAATTAATCGCATGGGCAGTTTATGCTCCAATACCTTTTCGCGACATATTTCCAACGCTTCCTTTTCTTTTTTCTTGTTATTGTTATAAGTCTCCAAATCAGCCGGGCTAGCTTTACGAATAACTTTTTTTAATGGCAATACCAGTTTTTCCTCCGGGACTTCCCGATTACCAATGGCAACGGTTCCACATTCTATCCCTCTTATGGTTTCTACAATTGCCTGACTTCCTATATCAAAATCCTGGTTTTCACTATCGAAATAGTATATTTTACCAGCTGGTTTAAATCTTATCCCCACGACCCATGGCAATATCATAACCTCCCTTGTTTTTATGCGCTAGTTATAGCATCCCGAATGCTACAACATATATTAATATTCAGTCCCAGGGTATTCAAATTACTATTATAAAACTTTTTCTTAAGCCCAATATCAATTATAGCCTGGCCCAAACGATTATAATCGATATTCCCAGCCATTTCCCTCAGCTCCAGGCTGGCTGGAAAATGCAATAATTCCTCCTCTTTGGTTTTTTCATATATTAATAAATCTCTTAGTATGGTTTCGATAGTGGTAATCAGCAATTCTGCATCATCATCCATACTCTGCGCAGTCTCTATTACTTGGGCCATACCCCCGCGGTACATTTCCTGTAACACATTAACCGCTTGGCTCCAAATCAGTTTGAATCTCTGAGCTTCCCCTAGTCTAAGGGCATTGGCAATATTGCCCTGGGCTAGACTGGCAATGATGGATGCGGATCCCTCATCATATCCATGTTTAACCAGCAAATCTTTCACCTGTCCGGTTGAGGGCGGGCTAAAACTTATTACCGTACAGCGGGAAACTATGGTCTCTAGAATATTATTATCATCAGCTACTAGAATAATAAGGCTGTGGGCAGGAGGTTCTTCCAGAGTCTTAAGCAAGGCATTGGAAGCCTCTGGTGTCATCAGGTGGGCATCTCTGATCACTACTATTCTATGCTGGCCCCGGTACGGTTTTTTAGCTAACCAGGGTTCCAGGTCTTTTACGATTTGTTCCCTGGATATCCTGGTCTTGCCTTCAATTATCTCTATAATATTCAAATCAGGGTGAAGGCCTTGTTTTAAATAAATATGAGCTTGATCATCTTCCTGGCTAATTAAAGCATGGGCAAAGGAACGAGCCGTCTGCATTTTTCCTATTCCTGCGGTTCCCCAGAATAGATAGGCATGATTGAACTCCCTGATGCTAATCATTTTCTGCAAAAATTCAACTGCTTTTTCGTGGCCTATTAGGCTGGCAAAATAATCCATATCATACCGGCTTGTTGTCTTATTGGAACAAGCCCCCCCTTGTTTTTCATATTTTGAGACCGTAAAATGCTGCTTGTGTTCAACATTAATAGATCAACTTACTCCATTTTACTAATAAAATAGAGTATTAATCTACCCCTGTGTACTTCAGTGCTGTCTACTAATACTTTAAAGGAATCATTGATAATATCAAGGGCCTATTCCTTTTGTTCATCAATTGCCTGTTGAACACGAACTAGCACTAATTGGCTTACCCTATCAAAATCCTGGGCCGCATTGATTATTGTTATGCGATTGGGTTCCGCTGCCGCCAACTGCAGGTATCCCCAGCGGACCCTTTTTTGAAAATCCATTCCTTCTCTTTCTATTCTATCCGGAGCCTGAGACTTTCTGGAGCTATAGCTCAATTCCGGCTCCAAATCCAGTAAAATAGTGAGGTGGGGCTTCAACCCTCCGGTGCAAAAACGATTCATGGCCTGCAGATAAGGAATATCCAACCCTCTGCCATAGCCCTGATAAGCAATGGTTGAATCGATAAATCTGTCCGCCAAAACCATCTTGCCCTGGAGCAGGGCTGGTTTTATAACCTGGGTTACCACCTGACTACGGGCCGCTGCATAAAGCAAGGCCTCGGTTTCCACTTCCATATTATAATTACACTCATCGTTGAGCAACATATCTCTAATAATTTCTGAAAGCACGGTTCCCCCCGGTTCCCTGATGTTTACCAACTGGTCTGGGTCCAATTTGCTGTTCAAATAAGCAATTATGCTGCTCTTGCCGCAGCCGTCAATCCCTTCCAGGCTGATGAAAAGACCTTTATCATCCATCAGAAAAACTCACTCCATCCTAGTGTATCTCTTTATGGTTCTATGATTCTTATTTTACTTAAACTGTTATCGCCAGGCCCATGTAATGATATTGGCTGCTTTATTAAGTATAGCAAATACTCATAAATATCATGGCTGATTAACTCCCCTGGAAGCAGGCAGGGAATACCTGGGGGATAGGGCGCAACCATTTCTGCCGCTACCTTACCAAGACAATCGGCCAATTTCACTTCTATACTCTTGGAAAAGTAGGCTTTCCTTGGAATTAAAACCACTTGGGGCTCAGGTGCCGGCAGAATAGGCTGCTGTTGCGCCCTGCCACCTGGATATTGCCGTGCAATTTCCCCTAAGGCTCGATAAAATAATTCCCAGTCTTCAAGCTGATGAAACATAGACATCATGGCCAGTATATGATTGGCGCCGAACATTTCGACTTGTACAGCATGTTCCTCCCTTAAGATGGAAGCCATCTGCATGCCGTTAAGAGAAACTCCACTAAGATCTATCCATAGTTTTAGTGGATCCAGTTCGGTAGCCCCAGGCCAATTAATTAGGTCTTCTTCAGTTAGCACTAATAACCCTTTAATGGTATTGATTTTTCCCTTATATAAGCGTGATAATTCCAGAGCTTTTTCCAGTTGATACTCTCCCTCAAGCATCATAAAACTGCGGGCTAAATCCATGGAAGCCAGTATGGGATAGGAAGGACTACTGGTAGTAAGCATGGACCAAGCAGGAACCATCTGCCTATGAAAATATTCTTCATCCTGTCCATGTAAACAAGCCCCCTGGTTTAAAACCGGTAGTGTCTTATGCAGCCCGTTTACTACAGCATCAGCCCCTGCCTCCAGAGCTGTAATGGGATAATCTGGATGAAAAGGAAAATGTCCTCCATGGGCTTCATCTACAAACACAGCTATCTTCCTGTTTATTTTCCGGACTTGGGAGCATATTTCTTTTAGATCACAGCTTACTCCCAGATAATTGGGACTAGTAAGGAAAAGGGTTTCTATATCGGGATGGGTTTTAAGCAAATCCATAATATCATGGCTATTTACTGACATACATAAACCGTATTCTGAACTTATCTGCCCAGGTATATACACGGGTTCAACCCCGGATAAAACCGTTCCTGCATAGAAAGAGCGGTGAGCGTTTCTCGGTACCAGGACTCGGCTGCCAGGTCGCAAAGACATAAACATGGTATGTATGCCCGAACTGGCACCATTTACCATAAATAAGCTCTGCTTGGCCCCATAGGCGTCAGCCAGCAGCATCCTAGCCTCTTCCATAATACCTTCCAGGACATGTAAATCTCCCAGTCCAGGAACTTCTGTTACATCCAGCTGCGCCATCTGTTGTAACGCCATGTCCCCTAGTCCTTTTCCACCCCCATGTCCGGGCATATGTAACCTCAACCCTATCCCTTGTCCATATTTACATAAAGCTGTATAAATAGGAGTTCTTCTATGCACAACTAAGCCCCCTCTATACCGCTAATATAACACAGTAAAGAGCATAAGTTAACCAGGGGCCAGAGGCTCCTGGTTAACTTATCTGACCAGAAATAAATTAAATCCTGGCAACGACCTACTCTCCCACAAATTAATGCAGTACCATCGGCGCAGGAGAGCTTAACTGCCGTGTTCGGGATGGGAACGGGTGTGACCTCTC
>JAAYJK010000029.1 GCA_012522955.1 Syntrophomonadaceae bacterium | reverse complement strand
TAGAGATGGTAATGCCGGGAGATAATATACAGATGAAAATAGAATTGATAACCCCGATAGCCATAGAAGAGGGACTGAGATTTGCTATCAGAGAAGGCGGCAGAACCGTTGGCGCCGGTGTAGTTACTTCTATCGAATAAAGCTTTTAACCAAACTAAGCTACTGATTATTTGCAGCAGGGGTATTATACTTCCTGCTGTACTTTATTCCCTTAGCTTTAGGAGAGATTGTTGACACATACTCTTTCCTTATGATAGAGTATTGTAGGATTTTTGCGTACAGGATGGAGGTGCTGACAAATGCGAGTAGGGATTACTCTTGCATGTACTGAATGCAAACAGCGTAATTATATGACTACCAAAGATAAGAAGAAACAAAGCGAAAAACTAGAGTTGAGAAAGTATTGCAAGTTCTGTAATGCACATACTGTACACAGAGAGATTAAGTAAACAGGGATGTGAATATCTTGGCTAATAAAACTAGCAATAGCACCGTGAAGGACGGGGGCGTAGCTAGCCTGTATGGGAAAGCAAAGTCATATCTGCTCAGTGTGTATAATGAACTCAAGAAGGTACACTGGCCGGGGAGAACCCAGTTGATTGCCTATACCGGAGTGGTCCTCGTATCAGTGGTAATAGTAGGGTTCATTATTTGGCTGTTTGACACCGGGCTGGGTTTCTTATTGGAAAAACTATTTAATGCCTTTGCTTGATTCAAAGGAGGTGGATGCAATTACCATAGAGGAACAACTGAATCAGAATCCTTTACAGGACGAGAATAAAGACGAAGCACCTAGGCAGGGTGAATGGTATGTTGTACATACTTACTCGGGATATGAAAATAAAATAAAAGTTGACCTGACCAAAAGGGTAGAGTCCATGAATATGCAGGATAAAATCTTTGAAGTCATTATTCCGGAAGAACAGGAAGTAGAGTTTAAAGGCGGTAAAAAGAAGATTACCACCAAAAGAGTATTTCCAGGTTATGTAATAGTTAATATGATTATGGGTGAAGACTCATGGTATGTTGTGCGCCATACTCCCGGAGTAACTGGATTTGTTGGCAGCGGAGGCAAGCCCATTCCCTTACGGGAAGAAGAGATACAGAAGATACTGAAACAAATGGGATTAGCTGAAAGCAAACCCAAATTTATCGATATTGATATCGGCGAAAGCATTAAGGTTAAAACCGGGCCCTTTGCCAATTTTACTGGAATAGTCAGGGAATTGCTGCCTGACCGAGGTAAAGTAAGGGTCAATATTACTATGTTTGGTAGGGAAACCCCGGTTGAACTGGATTATGAACAAATAGACAAAACCACTTAAGGAGGTGAAATAGTGGCCAAAAGAGTAATGGGTAAAGTATCATTGCAGATAGCCGCGGGCAAGGCTACACCTGCACCCCCGGTTGGCCCTGCATTAGGCCAATATGGAGTAAATATTATGGGCTTTTGCAAGGAATATAACGCTAAAACCGCCAATCAAACCGGATATATTGTGCCAGTAGAGATTACGGTTTATGAAGATCGGTCATTTTCGTTTGTACTCAAATCCCCACCCGCCTCTGACCTTTTGAAAAAGGCAGCTAATGTGGAGAAGGGTTCGGGCCAACCAAACCTGAAGAAGGTGGGAAAAGTGCCCCGGGCTAAATTGCTGGAAATTGCAGAAATGAAAAAAGAAGACTTGAATGCAGCCGATGTAGATGCTGCCATCAAAATGATTGAAGGAACAGCCCGTAGCATGGGCTTAGAGGTAGTGGACTAAAGAGTTTAAAATGTGGGAGGATATCAATCCGTTTGACCACCAGGAGGTAATAAAATGAAACGTGGAAAGAATTATCAGGAACAGTCTAAGAAATTTGATAAAGATACCTTGTATGATCCAGCTGAAGCTCTCAAATTGGTAAAAGAGCTGTCAGCAGCCAAATTTGATGAAACTGTTGAAGTCCATATTAAACTGGGAGTAGATCCCCGTCATGCTGATCAGCAGGTGAGAGGAACGGTAAGTCTGCCCCATGGAACTGGTAAAACCAGAAAAGTTCTGGTGTTTGCCAAAGGCGAAAAGCATAAGGAAGCCGAGGCCGCCGGAGCAGATTATGTCGGCGCTGAAGAGCTGGCCGAAAAGATTCAAGGTGGTTGGTTTGATTTTGATGTAGCCGTAGCTACCCCGGATATGATGTCGGTGGTAGGTAGATTGGGGAAAATATTAGGACCCAGAGGCTTAATGCCTAACCCCAAGGCAGGTACGGTTACCTTTGATGTAGAAAGAACCGTTAATGAGTTAAAAGCGGGCCGAATTGAATACCGAGTAGATAAAACTTCCATAATACATGCCCCTATCGGCAGAATATCCTTTGAGGTGGAAAAGCTGCAGGATAATCTAAATGTTCTGGCTGAAGCTCTGATAAAAGCCAGGCCTGCCGCCGCCAAAGGTCAGTATATGAGGTCGGTAAGCTTATGTTCCACCATGGGGCCAGGCGTAAAAGTAAATCCTCTGGTATTAATGGCGGCTAACAAGTAAGCAGGCCTGGTACCGGATAATAAAAACTGCAAATGAAAACTGTAGACAGCCGGTGGCTAATGCCTTAATGAACCCAGTTCGCCTGCCGAGGTTATGATATATAATGATTATTGAATCGTTAATATTCCAACCTCTGCACGTCTGCAGAGGTTTTTAATTTGTAGTAAATAGTACAGTAAGCAAATAAAGGGGGTGAACTTGAGAATGCCCAAAATAGAAGAAAAACAAAAAATAGTCAAAGAACTGGAACAAAAGCTGCAGAATGCAACTCTGGTAGTATTTACCGATTATCGGGGAATTAATGTAGAAGAGATGACTGTCCTCAGAGAAAAACTGAGAGTTCCAGGGGTTGAGTATCGGGTCGTTAAAAACACATTAACCGAATTTGCTCTGCAAAATACCGGTTATGCAGAAGTGATTGAAAAAATGGAAGGTCCCAACGCCGTGATCTTCAGCCAGGATGACCCGGTAGGACCGGCCAAGACCATATATGAATTTATCAAGCAGTATAAAAAGTTGGAAGTTAAAGTTGGTATAGTAGAGGGTCAGGTAGTATCAGCCGAGAAAATAAAGAACCTGGCTGATTTGCCGCCTCGGAAAGTACTGCTGGCACAGGTAGTAGGTACTATGCAGGCACCTATTACCAGTCTGGTATATGTGCTTAATGCTAATCTAACCGGTCTGGTAAGAGCCCTGGATGGCATTAGAGAACAAAAAGCGGCTGGTTAATCAAAATAACAATTAATTAGGAGGTAATATTAATGAGTAAAGTACAGGAAGTTATTGATATTGTAAAAGGACTAACAGTTCTTGAATTATCTGAGCTGGTTAAAGCATTGGAAGAAGAGTTTGGCGTAAGCGCTGCCGCTCCAATGGCCGTTGCCGCTGCTCCAGCAGCTGCAGCTGAAGCAGAAGAAGAACAAACTGAATTCGATGTTATACTGACTTCTTCCGGAGAAAAGAAGATCAATGTTATCAAGGTAGTAAGGGAAATCACCGGCCTAGGACTTAAAGAAGCCAAAGCCCTGGTTGACGAAGCCCCCAACCCGGTTAAAGAAAAGATAAACAAAGAAGAAGCTGAAGCCATTAAAGCAAAAATCGAAGAAGCCGGCGGCAGCGTAGACGTTAAATAATGTAACAAAGCATTCTTTCTTAGCCATCAAAAAATAGATAAGGTCATTAAAAGGGCTCAACTATCAAATGATAATTGAGCCCTTTTCGATGCGCCAGGATTGGGCGCAGTCTAATGAATAAAAGTCCCTAATGGAGGTTGATAGCCTCCTACCCCATAAGGCAAACTTCCAGATTAATTACTGTAGGCAGCCTTTTAAGATTGAAAAAATGCAACAAAAGAAGCCGTCTTCCTATACAGATGTGAATTAGTGTTGAATTACAGTAATGTCTGGTATAAGCTTTAAATAGTGAAAATATTATCGAGGGGGGATATGGGGTGAAGGTAAACAGGAATGTACTGCTGCTAGCTCTGATCTGTTTATCTGTTTTGGTCTTTACTCCTGTGGCTTGGGCCGGGCAGTATCAATGGCATTTGAGTACGGATGAGCAAGGCAACATTCATGAAAGCATCATTTTACAGGGGATGGAATTGGAAACGAGCTTGGAGGGATGGAATAGCAAAGATGTTGGGGAAGGGAGCCTCAGTCTGGAACGAACTCATAAAGACTGGTATGAGTATAGTGCTGCAAGCAATGGGCTTCCATTGGTAGTTGAGAAAAAGAATTATTTAGTAGTTTCTTCGACCACCTTAAATTACCAGGTCGGAAATGGGGTGGGGTTGTTTGAGGAACTGGTATCAAGAGCAGATGGAGATATTATTATTCAGGCGGGGGGTATAATTCAGGAGAGTTCGGCCACTAAGATTGACAATCTGGATCAGGATCCTACTGCTACCTGGCATCTGGTTTCCGAGCAAGCTGGAGATGCCCTGGAAGGGACCACGTTTTTGCAGGTATTACAATTTAATGGACTGGTTATTAGTTTAATCATTCTGCTGTTTGGATTTTTCGGCATAACTATATGGTATATGACCTATATTCGGCGTGTTAATAAATTGATTGCGGAAGAATATTCATTGGACGATATTGAAAAATTATTAGAAAAAAGAGAAAGTGAAAAAAAAGAGGAGAAATATTAGCACACTGCCTTGACGTACAAAAGCTAATATGATAACATTAGTACTTGCCATTTAGGCATCGTTAAATGTTGTATTTATGGCTGAGTTTAGAGCTAGGACTTTGAAAGCGAGGTTTACCCAAGGAGCCTTGCTTTTCACTCTTTTGGGAAAATTTGTAAGGGGTGAGCATTAGTTGCCAAAATTTGAAGAATACGGAAAGAGTAAAAGGTTAGGTTATTCGAGAATCGAAGAACCCATCGAACTGCCAAACCTTATTGAGATTCAACTCAGTTCATACCAATGGTTTTTGAAAACCGGTCTGCGTGAAGCCCTCCAGGAAGTCTTCCCTATTTCTGATTTTACAGGAAATCTTGATCTTGACTTTATTGATTATAGTCTGGGTGATCCCAAATATGAGGTTAACGAGTGTAAGGAGAGGGATGTTAGTTTCCAAGCTCCACTCAAACTAAAGGTTAGATTAACTGATAAAGAAAATGGTGAAATAAAAGAATCTGAAGTATATATGGGCGACCTGCCCCTGATGACTGACAAAGGCACCTTTATAATTAACGGTGCAGAAAGAGTAGTTGTAAGCCAGTTGGTTAAATCCCCTGGAGTTTATTTTAGTGAGCGTTTTGACGTAGCTGGCAACAAGCTCTTTGGTGCTACCATTATACCTAATCGGGGAGCTTGGTTTGAACTGGAAATGGACAGCGCTGGTGTAATATACACCAGAATTGACAAGACCAGAAAAATACCGGTAAGTGTCTTGCTTAGATCCATTGGTTATGAGACTAATGAAGATATACTAAATCTTTATGACAATCACGAAACCATTGCTCGCACCCTGGACAAGGATACTACCAGCAATAAAAAGGATGCATTGATTGAATTCTATAGAAGGTTAAGGCCAGGGGAAATGGCTACTGAAGATGCAGCCGAGCAATTATTAAAGAACTTGTTTTTTGATCCGCGCCGTTACGATATGGCTACCGTTGGGCGCTATAAAGTCAACAAGAAATTAAAACTGGATATTGCGGAAGAGGTAAGATATCTTACCTTGCAGGATATAACTTCTACCATCGGTTATCTATTAAAGTTAATCAATGGGGAAGGCAAAACCGACGTTATAGATCATCTGGGAAACAGAAGATTGAGGTCAATTGGAGAGTTGTTGCAAAACCAGTTCAGGACTGGATTGGTTAGAATGGAGCGGGTAGTTCGGGAGCGAATGAGTATACATGATGTGGAAACCTTGACTCCCCAGGTATTGATAAATATCAGGCCTATAACCGCAGCTGTTAAAGAATTTTTTGGCAGTTCGCAGCTTTCTCAATTTATGGATCAAACCAATCCTTTGGCCGAGTTAACTCATAAGAGAAGGCTAAGTGCTCTGGGACCAGGGGGATTAACCCGGGAAAGAGCGGGTTTTCAGGTCCGGGACGTGCACCATTCCCACTATGGCAGAATATGCCCTATAGAAACTCCGGAAGGACCTAATATAGGTTTGATAGGATCTCTGGCTACCTTTGGTAAGGTAAACGACTTTGGCTTCATTGAGACTCCTTATCGAAAAGTAGATAAGGAATTGGGGCGGGTTATTGATGAAATTCATTATTTGTCCGCTGATGAAGAAGAAGAGTATTATGTGGCTCAGGCCAACGCCCCCTTGGATGAAAATGGCTATTTTAAAGAAGAGAGGGTGGAAGCCAGGTATGCCGAAGAAATAATGGAAATACCGGTCAGCAGGGCCGATTACATGGACGTATCCCCCAAACAGGTCTTCAGTGTAGCAACTTCTTTGATACCTTTTCTAGAAAACGATGATGCTAACCGGGCCTTAATGGGGGCCAATATGCAAAGGCAGGCGGTACCCTTGGTAAAAACCGAAGCTCCTATTGTGGGTACCGGCTTGGAATACAAGGCAGCTAAAGATTCCGGAGCTACAGTGCTTGCTAAAAATTCGGGTATAGTTACCAATGTAAGTGCCAACAAAATAGTGTTACAGAATGAGCAGGACCAAAAAGAGGTGTATCCGCTACATAAATTTGTACGCTCCAATCAAGGTACCTGTTATAACCAGAAGCCCATTGTGCAAGTGGGAGAACAAGTAGAAGCCGGCACCATTATAGCTGATGGTCCCAGCACTGATTTCGGAGAATTGGCTCTGGGACGTAATGTGCTGGTGGCTTTCATGCCCTGGGAAGGTTATAACTATGAAGATGCCATTCTCATCTCTGAGAAGCTGGTTAAAGATGATGTATTTACCTCCATTCATATAGAAGAATATGAGTGTGAAGCTAGGGATACTAAACTGGGCCCGGAAGAAATTACCCGGGATATTCCTAATGTTTCAGAGGATATGTTAAAGAATCTGGACGAGCAGGGAGTTATTAGAATTGGGGCTGAGGTTCGGCCCGATGATATATTGGTAGGTAAAGTTACTCCTAAAGGGGAAACTGAGCTTACTCCGGAAGAGAGACTGCTCAGGGCCATATTCGGAGAAAAAGCTCGGGAAGTTAGAGACTCTTCTCTGCGGGTACCCCATGGAGAAGCGGGAAAAGTAGTAGCAGTCAAGCGTTTTTCTCGAGATAAAGGTGATGAATTGCCCCCGGGGGTAAATCAACTGGTAAGAGTATATATAGCTCAGAAGAGAAAGATTTCTGAAGGTGACAAGATGGCGGGACGGCATGGCAACAAAGGTGTTATATCTCGTATCTTGCCCGAAGAGGATATGCCCTTTTTGGAAGACGGAACTCCGGTGGAAATAGTATTAAACCCACTGGGAGTACCATCCCGAATGAATATCGGTCAGATTCTAGAATGCCATATGGGATGGGCTGCCAAGCAGTTGGGAATTAAAATCGCCACTCCGGTTTTCGATGGCGCATCAGAAGAGGATATTTTTGATGCTCTGCGCCAGGCCGGAGCATCCCCAAGTGGGAAAATGACTCTTTACGACGGCAGGACGGGAGAGTGCTTTGATCACCAAATTACTGTAGGCTACGTATACATGCTTAAACTGGCTCACCTGGTAGATGATAAGATCCATGCCAGATCCATTGGGCCATACTCCCTGGTTACTCAGCAACCCTTGGGAGGAAAAGCTCAATTTGGCGGGCAGCGCTTTGGAGAAATGGAAGTATGGGCCCTGGAAGCATACGGAGCTGCTTATACCCTGCAAGAAATATTAACCGTTAAATCCGATGATGTAGTAGGAAGATTAAAGACCTATGAATCCATAGTAAAAGGCGAGAATATTCCTGAACCCGGGGTACCGGAAGGATTCAAGGTATTGATTAAAGAATTGCAGAGTTTATCCCTGGATGTAAGGATTTTAGCGGAAGATGATAAGGAAATTCAAATAAAAGATGCCGATTACGAAATGAATGAAAAGGAAAAGGCCAAGGAACTGGGTATAGAATTGAATGACCCGGCCATAATACGGAGTTCGAATATTAATAATGAAGATATAGAAGCGGATGGTATGGAAGAAGAAATTGAGAATCCCGATCAGGAGCCCAATATAATAGACCTGGAAGTAGATGAATCCGCAGATAATGATAAGGATGCATTTTAAGCTATGCTGCCATTAGTGGGTAATTTACCATCTTCTAGAAGGGAGAGAATAAGTTGTTAGATGTTAATAATTTTGATCGAATAAAAATATCCCTGGCTTCCCCAGAGCAGATACGTTCGTGGAGTAGTGGAGAAGTAAAGAAACCCGAAACCATAAATTACCGCACTTTAAGACCGGAGAAGGAAGGATTATTCTGTGAAAAAATCTTTGGACCGGTCAAAGATTGGGAATGTCATTGCGGCAAATATAAAAGAGTGCGTCATCGGGGCATAGTATGTGACCGCTGTGGAGTAGAAGTTACTACTTCCAAGGTGAGACGGGAAAGAATGGGGCACATAGAACTGGCGGCTCCAGTTTCCCATATCTGGTACTTGAAAGGAATCCCCAGCCGCATGGGCTTATTACTGGACATGTCGCCCAAGGTGTTGGAAAAAGTCATTTATTTTGTCAACTATATTGTTATAGATCCAGGGGATACTCCCCTGCTAAAGAAACAGCTCTTGAACGAAAGGGAATATCGGGAAAACCGTGATCGCTATGGAGATGCCTTTGATGCTGGAATCGGAGCCGAGGCGGTTAAGGTGCTGCTATCGGATTTGGATTTAGAAGGTATGTCGGCCGACTTGAAAGAAGAAATAGCAAGCACTACCGGACAGAGAAAAAGCCGGGCGATAAAAAGGCTGGAAGTTGTAGAAGCCTTTAGATTATCTCGTAATAATCCACAGTGGATGATTATGGATGTTTTGCCGGTAATTCCACCAGAACTTAGACCTATGGTACAGTTGGATGGAGGACGATTTGCTACCTCGGACTTAAATGATCTCTATCGTCGGGTAATCAATCGCAATAACCGTCTTAAACGACTGCTGGATCTAGGTGCTCCGGATATTATAGTAAGAAATGAAAAGAGAATGCTGCAAGAGGCCGTTGATGCTCTGGTGGACAATGGCAGAAGAGGTCGTCCAGTTACCGGCCCTGGCAATCGTCCCCTTAAATCACTGAGCGATATGTTAAAAGGTAAACAGGGCCGCTTCCGGCAGAACCTGTTGGGGAAAAGAGTTGACTATTCCGGCCGTTCAGTTATAGTGGTGGGTCCCAATCTGAAGATGCACCAGTGCGGACTACCTAAGGAAATGGCTCTAGAGTTATTTAAGCCTTTTGTTATGAAGAAACTTGTAGATAGAGGGATATCTTCTAATATTAAGAGTGCCAAAAAAATGGTAGAAAGAGGTCGGGAAGAGGTATGGGATATACTGGATGATGTTATTAAAGAACACCCGGTCTTATTGAACCGAGCCCCTACTTTGCACCGATTGGGAATACAGGCCTTTGAGCCGGTTTTAGTAGAAGGGCGCGCCTTGCAGCTTCATCCCCTGGTTTGTACCGCCTATAATGCAGACTTTGATGGCGACCAAATGGCAGTACATGTACCCCTTTCGGCTGAAGCTCAGACCGAGGCTCGTTTGCTCATGCTGGCCTCCAACAATATTCTAAATCCCAAGGATGGGAAGCCGGTCTGTACTCCCACTCAAGATATGGTTATAGGCATGTACTATTTAACCTATATGGGAGCCAAAGACCGGAACATAGAGCACCCCAAATTTTTCAGCAGTGCCAATGAAGCTCGGATGGCTTATGAACTGGGACACATTACCCTCCATGAAAAAATTCGGGTCAAGCTTAAAATCCAAGAAGATGGAGAACTAGTAGAAAAAATAATAGAAAGCTCGGTGGGCCGAACTATATTCAATGAAGTAATTCCATATAGTCTTGGTTATTACAATGGAGTAATAGATAAAAAGAAACTGGGCAATATCGTATACGATTGTTACCGAATGGAAGGCAATGCCGTCACCGCTGAAATGTTGGACGGAATGAAGCGTATAGGCTATAAGTTCAGTACCAAGGCCGGCATCAGCGTGGGAGTTACCGATTTCGAACCACCTATAGAAAAAGCGCAGATACTGAAAGAAGCCGATATGGTTGTAGATGGAATTGAAGCCGACTTCCAAATCGGTTTAATAACTGAAGACGAACGTCATGCCCAGGTGGTGGATATTTGGAACCAGGCTACTGACGATGTAACGGATGCCCTAAAGGCTTCATTGACGGAGGATAATCCAGTTTATATGATGGCTACCTCTGGGGCCAGGGGTAATTTCCAGCAGATCCGTCAGTTGGCAGGTATGCGCGGACTAATGGCTGATCCTCAAGGAAAAATTATTGACTTGCCCATAAAAGCTAACTTCCGTGAGGGCTTAACGGTTCTGGAATACTTCATATCCACCCACGGAGCCAGAAAAGGATTAGCTGATACCGCTCTGCGTACAGCTGATTCGGGCTATTTAACCCGGAGACTGGTTGATGTTTCTCAGGATGTTATCGTGAGAGAAGAAGATTGTGAGTCAGTAGAAGGGATCTGGGTAGAAAAAATTACTGAAGGCTCTCAATTGATTGAACCACTCCATCAGCGTATTATCGGTCGAGTTTCAGTGGATACCATAGTTCACCCGGAAAGCGGCCAAGTCATGGTAGAAGAAAATCAGATGATTGATGACGAAGTAGGTTATGAAATAGAACAAGCTGGCATTAAAAAGGTTAAAATACGCAGCGTTTTAACCTGTAAAACCAAGCATGGGGTTTGCCGGCAATGTTATGGCCGCAACCTGGCTACCGGATATGACGTGGAAATCGGTGAAGCAGTAGGAACCCTGGCTGCCCAGTCCATAGGAGAACCTGGTACTCAGTTAACCATGAGAACATTCCACACCGGTGGAGTAGCCGGAGAAGATATAACTCGCGGCCTACCGCGGGTAGAAGAGCTATTTGAAGTAAGAAAACCAAAAGGTCAGGCAGTAGTTGCCGAAGCTACCGGTACAGTTAGATTTGGCGAAAACAAAGGTCGCAGGGAGATCGAAGTTTTGGGAGAAAACGAAGAAGTTAACGGTGCCTATATAGTTCATTATGGTTCCCGCTTAAAAGTGGCCGAAGGTGACATGGTGGAAATAGGGGACGCCCTTTCCGAGGGTCCGTTAAATCCCCACGATATTTTAAAAACCAAGGGACTTCAAGATGTGCAAAGATATATTCTACAAGAAGTACAGAAGGTGTATCGATCTCAGGGAGTAGATATAAGCGATAAACATATTGAAATAATGATTAGGCAGATGCTTAAAAAGGTTAAGATTGAGGAATCAGGGGATACCTCATTGCTGCCGGGATCTTTTATCGACATATCTGCTTTCGAAGACGAGAATGCTAGAATTATGACCCTGGGCGGACTTCCGGCCACATGTTCCCCCATGTTGTTGGGAATAACCAAGGCCTCTCTGAATACCGACTCCTTTTTGTCAGCTGCATCCTTCCAGGAGACTACGAAAGTTTTGACTGAAGCAGCCATAAAAGGAAAGATAGATAACCTGATTGGATTAAAAGAAAATGTAATTATAGGCAAACTGATACCAGCAGGTACTGGGTATCCAGCCTATAGAAATGTGGAAATAGATGAAAATCCAGAGGCATCATCAGAGGAGGAGAAGGCTGTGGAAGCCTATGCTGAGTAAAGAATAAATTTTAATCAAACGGATGCCTTACATTAGTTGACTGTGGGCGTGTGGGATGATAAAATGTCTAAGTGCGCAAAAAATCGCGCTGATATCTTATTAGGCCCAGCTTTTTGAACGAAGGAGGGTAATCACCTTGTCTCTTGAAGAACTTAGAGAAGGTTCTAAAGTGATAGGGGCTAAGCAGGTCAAAAAGGCTATAAGCAAAGGCTTAGCTAAAAGAGTATATCTTGCTGTTGATGCCGAACCGCACATTATTGAACCCATTAAAGCAATGTGTATGGAGCACGGAGTTGATTGCCAGCCAGCTGAAAGCATGAAAAAGCTGGGAGATGCTTGTGGGATCGATGTAGGGTCGGCAGCAGTAGCAATAGTTATATAATAACACCCTGGGAAGGAGGTGCAAGCATGCCAACCATAAACCAATTGGTGAGAAAAGGTAGGAAAAAGGAAATTAAGAAATCGACAGCGCCCGCGTTGAAGAGCTGTCCGCAAAAAAGAGGGGTTTGTACCCGTGTTTATACTACTACTCCTAAGAAGCCCAATTCAGCTCTACGTAAGATTGCCAGGGTTAGGTTAACCAACGGAATAGAAGTAACTGCTTATATTCCAGGGATAGGACATAACCTACAGGAACACTCGGTGGTATTGATTAGAGGCGGTAGAGTAAAAGACTTACCAGGGGTAAGATATCATATTATTCGCGGTACTCTGGATGCAGCAGGCGTACAGAATAGAAATCAAGGTAGATCAAAATATGGAACCAAACGACCCAAGAAGAAATAGGAGGGAGGTACTTCATGCCTAGAAAAGGACCAGTTCCGAAACGAGATGTCTTGCCTGATCCCATATATAACAGCAAGCTGTTTACCAAAGTTATTAATCAGATTATGTGGGATGGCAAAAAGAGCGTAGCCGAAAAGATATGTTATGGTGCGCTGGAAATAGTTGAAAAGAAGCTAAACAAGGATCCCATGGAAGTTTTCGAAGTAGCCATGAAAAATATAACTCCCATTTTGGAAGTAAGAGCCAGAAGGGTTGGGGGAGCCAACTATCAGGTTCCAGTTGAAGTTAGAGCCGAGCGCCGGCAGACCCTGGCTATCAGATGGCTGGTTAATTATTCCCGTAAGCGGGGGGAAAAGACTATGGCCGAAAGATTAGCAGGGGAAATCATGGACGCCTACAATAGTACCGGGGGATCGATTAAGAAAAAAGAAGATACTCATAAGATGGCTGAAGCCAACAAGGCTTTTGCTCACTATCGCTGGTAGAAAGACTGGGCGGTGGAATAAATGTCTGACAAGGTTGATCTAGCTACAATAAGAAATATAGGTATAATGGCTCACATTGATGCGGGCAAGACCACTACTACCGAACGGATGCTCTTTTACTCCGGAAAAGTCCATAAAATGGGAGAGGTAGACAAAGGAACTGCCACCATGGATTGGATGACTCAGGAGCAGGAAAGAGGGATAACCATTACATCCGCTGCTACCACCTGCACCTGGAAGGATTTTGTAATAAACATTATCGACACGCCAGGGCATGTGGACTTTACAGTGGAGGTGGAGCGGTCGTTACGAGTTCTTGATGGAGCAATTGGCATATTTTGCGGTGTAGCTGGAGTGCAACCCCAATCAGAAACGGTTTGGAGACAGGCAGATAGATATAAGGTACCTCGTATTGCTTATGTGAATAAAATGGACAGAATAGGAGCTGATTATCTGCGGGTAGTCAGTATGATTCGTCAAACACTGGGCAGCGAGGCTTATCCCATTAATTTGCCAGTAGGGGCAGAAGATTCCTTTTCCGGCGTAATAGATCTGATTAGTCTTAAGGCATATATTTATGAAGAAGGATTAGGTGCTGGTTATATTATCCGGGATTTGACAGCAGAGGAAATGGAAGAAGCCCAGAAGCATCGGAGTATACTTCTGGAGATGATTGCAGAAAATGACGATTATATACTGGAGAAGTATCTGGAGGGTCAGGATATTTCCGCCGATGAATTAAATCAAGCCTTAAGAAAATTAACCATTTCCAATAAGATAGTGCCGGTATTATGCGGCTCATCTTTTAAGAATAAAGGGGTTCAAATGCTGCTGGAAGCTACAGTGAGATATCTGCCATCACCCCAGGACGTTCCGGCAGTTACTGGTATAGATCCTCACAGCGGTGTACAGGTGCAAAGACAAGCCGATGCCCAGGAAGCCTTGTGTGCCTTGGCCTTTAAAGTAGTAGTTGATCCGTATGTGGGCAAGCTTACCTACTTTAGAGTCTATTCGGGCCAAATTAAGTTGGGATCCAGTGTCCTGAACAGTGGTAAAAAGAAAAAAGAGCGTATTACCAAGATTTTGAAAATGCATGCCAATCACCGGGAGGAGATTAACCAAGCCTATGCAGGCGATATTGTAGCCGGAGTGGGCTTTAAGGATACTGTTACCGGTGACACCTTGTGTGACGAGAATAGCCCTATTCTACTGGAATCCATTAGGTTTCCTGATCCGGTGGTAGATGTTGCCATTGAGCCCAAAACCAAAAATGATCAGGATAAAATTGGCGAGAGTTTAAGAAAATTGGGGGAAGAAGACCCCACCTTCAGGACCAGAATAAATGAAGATACCGGTCAGACCATAATATCTGGCATGGGTGAACTACACTTGGAAATTATTATTGATCGTCTTTTAAAAGAGTTTAAAGTAAACGCCAATGTAGGTAATCCCCAGGTATCTTATAAAGAAACTATCAAGAAGAAACATCAGGCTCAAGCCGTATTCGAAAAGCAGGCCGGAGGTCGTGGACAATACGCCCATGTAATTATTCAGTTACGACCCATGGAAGAGGGGACAGGCAAAAGCTTCGTTAATCAATCCAAAGCTGAAGATATATCCCCCGAATTTGCCAGCGCGGTGGAGGCAGGAAGTTTAGAAGCCATGCAGGGTGGAATATTAGCCGGTTATCCGGTGGATGATATAGAGATTACTCTCTTGGGGGGAAGTTTTCATGAAGTTGATTCCACTGAACAATCATTCAAAATTGCCACCGGGATGGCCGTTAGAGAAGCACTTAAAGCAGCAGAAGTAGTCTTGTTGGAACCGATCATGGATGTTGAAATAGTCTGCCCCGAGGAATATGTGGGCGAAGTAATATCCGACCTTAATTCTCGCCGGGGGCGAGTATTAGGCTTTGAAGACCACAAAGGCAGCAAAATTATTAAAGCTCTGGTACCGCTGGCAGAGACCTTCGGCTATGCTACCAGTTTAAGATCAGCCAGTCAGGGTCGGGCTAGTTTCTCGATGCAGATTAGGAACTATGCGGAAGTACCGGTATCAAAAAGCAAAGAGATAGTAGCCAAAAGATTCGGACTATCGCTTTAATATACTAACTCAGTGATGTGGAATATTTAGTTCCAAGAAATAAATACCAAAGAATTAACCAAGAATTAATTGAAAGGAAAGGTGAGAGAGAAAATGGCAAAGCAGAAGTATGAAAGGACAAAACCTCATCTTAACATTGGCACCATAGGACATGTAGACCATGGCAAGACCACTTTAACAGCAGCGATAACCCTGGTATTGT
>JAAYJK010000028.1 GCA_012522955.1 Syntrophomonadaceae bacterium | reverse complement strand
ATCATGACTTCGTCTCCCTCACCCAGGATTTTGGTAGATACCAAGGGCATAGCGGCAAAAGCTTCATTGATTTCGATAGTCTTCATATCATCCAAGGTCAAACCCACGGTCTTCAAACCTTTTTGTATAGTTGGTGCCGGTACTACTGCAATTAGTCGCGGATCAATAGCATGACTTACTACCTTTAAAACAGTGGCCATAGGCTCAAGCCCCAGCTCGGCAGCTTTCTTTCTACTGGTCACTATAAGTCCAGCCGCTCCGGTGCTCAACCCTGGTGCATTGCCGGGAGTAACGGTGGGACTGCCGTAAATAGTAGGCAGTTTAGCCATGGTTGCTACCGACACATCAGGACGGGGACTGGCATCTTTATTGAAGATTATCGGGGGGTTTTTCTTCCCTGCGGGTATTTCCAGGGCAAATATTTCCTCGGCCAGGTATCCCTTATCTGCTGCGTCACAATACAACTTATGGCTGCGGGCAGCCCATTCATCCTGCATCTCTCTGCTGATGCCATATTCCAAAGCAACTTCGCCAGCATCAACTGACAACACTCCAAATCCCGGTATTCCTAAATCAAACAGCAAGTCGGTTAATTTCATGTTCCCCAGCCTGGACCCTTCCCAGCGGGCTTTTGGCGGTAAATATAGAGGTACATTGCTCATGTTTTCCACGCCCAGAGCAATACTGACTTCAGCTTCGCCCAAAACTAAGTTCTTCCACGACTGTTGCAGAGCAGTAGTTGATGAACAGCAGGCACGATCGAAGTTGTTGGAAAGAGTCTCCGGTCTTAAACCTGCCCTTAACAAGGCTTGACGGGCAATAATATCCGTTTGCGTACCTGCCTCCAGCAATAGGCACATTCCCAGGTTCACGTCATCAATGATATCCGGCTCCAATCCGGTTCTTTTCAACAACTCGCGGATGGTCCATTCCGCCAGCCTGGCACTGGGAATGCTCCGGCATACTCCTCCAAATTTATCAAAGGGAGTGCGAGCATGCCCTACAATCACTACATCATTAGCATTATTAGACATTCGAGCTTCCTCCTTTATAGATAACTATTGGTTTAGCCTTGAAACAGGAATTCCTGAAATGGAAACAACCTCTCTTCCGGCATTAGGCCCTTGTACTCTAATTAACGCAAATTCTATGCCAAGTTCACTCGGAACATTGGCCTATAACTGAATGAACTTGGAGGTATTCCTGGCATACTCCATAAGCCCGGGTACCTTTCTAAACAAGGAATGCTCTTGCTGCGATCATCTGACAATAACTAGAAATGGTGGGTCCGCAAGCAAATCGTCTCCTTATTGCCTGGTTCAAAATTTTTTTTTGTTTCAGCCATATCCTAAACTGGATTGAGTCTTAGTGTAGATTTCCGGGATAAAAAACAATTCACATTTGACCCTTTGGGCTCAAATGTGAATTGCTCTTTGTCGTCCCTGTACCATTCTTATGCCGGCGGAAATATCCTTTTGGGCATTCCATAGACCAGAATAAGTGAAGAGGCAGGAAAATGGATTCATCCTGCCTCTTCACCTATCTATATTGAAAGGGGGGATTTGCTCCAGGGGCTAATCTGCATAAAAAGCTTTCTCAGCCTGTCGGCTTAACTCAGCCCTCAAATCAGGATGGGCAATAGCAATTAGAGCTTTAGCCCTTTCACGTCGGGATTTGCCTTTAAGAGTTGCGATTCCGTATTCGGTTACTACATAGTTGGCGAAATGACGAGGAACGGTTATCGGAGAACCGGCTGGAAGGTCGGGAACAATAGAGGAAACCATGGTTCCATCAGCTAGTTTTCTGGCCGAAGTGATGAGAGTTATACCCTTACCTCCCGGAGACCAGTGAGCCCCTATGGCAAAATCCAGTTGTCCTCCAGTCCCGCTTATTTGACGATGTCCATATCCTTCTGCAACTATTTGTCCAGTCAAATCTATTAGAAGTCCCATATTTATCGCAACCAAATTTGGGTTTCTGGCTATAGTAATCGGGTGGTTGGTATAACTTGCCGGATGAAACTCAACATTGCGATTATTCGCTACATAATCATACAGTTCCGAATTTCCAATACAGAAGGTGGCTAAGGTCACCCCTTTATGAATTACCTTTTTCTTATTTGTTACAATGCCCTTTTCCACTAGTTCCCCCAGCCCCATGGGCACCATCTCAGTATGCACTCCCAAATCATGCTTCCCATCCAGGCCAGCTATTACAGCTTCAGGTATCATTCCAATTCCCATCTGAATAGTATCTCCATCCTCTATCAATTCAAGTACATATTGTCCAATAGTCTTTTCAATTGCCGATGGTTCTCCTCGGCCAAATACCGGTATCGGGCTTGAATTTTCCACAAAGTAGTCGAATTCAGATATATGGACAAAATTGCCACCGTTGATAACTGGCATCTGTTCATTTACCTCACCAACAATTGTTCGTATCTTCCCATACTTACGCCCTAAGCCTATAACATCGGAGGAAAAAAAGTTACTGAGTCCGAAAGAAACATATCCATTTTTATCCGGGGGACTTACCATTACTGCAAAGACATCTGCCCAATTATAGATAATTTCTGCACAATCACTGCCCATAACCGGAATAAAATCCAAGATTTTGCTCTGGCTGATCTTTCTGGCGGTGGCCAACACAAAGAATGACTTACTGTTTATACGTCCCTGCAACTTGGACATGGTTTCCACATCATATAGTTTGCTGGGGCGTACTTGGACAGCATCTCCCCAGCTTACGTTCTCCAGCTCATCAGCTCTTGCTAAAAGAGCATTATGAAGGTCTGGACTAACGCCTCCTAGAGCTAGTCCGGTTGCAATATTATCACCTGACTTTACTAACTGGGCGAACCCTTCAACTGATATCAGTTTCCTTTTGTAAGCTTCTTGCACACTTACTCTCCTGTTCATTTTAACTCCTCCTTCTAAGATTTAATTAAAAATCCCCTCTATATATAACAAGTCTCAAATATTGGAATATCACCACCTTTCGGATTGATATTTGAATACTGCTGCCTGTAACTGGTGCTTCCCTTTTCAACAACAATGTTCTATACTACAATCTTTTTTGCAATATACATGCCAGTTGCTGGATTGCTTTAATTGGAATGATCGATTCAAAGTATTCAATTTCAATTATGCTAAGGAAAAACCAGAAATAATTTCTATACAATGCTGACCGATATAAAACGGATAATAAAAACCAGAAAAACTTAGCACCCCGATAACTTTTACCGGGGTACCCAGTGAGTGCAAAGAATTTATGTTAGTGCCGATTCACTTCCTTTAACGTTGAAACAGCATTTCACAAGCTTAAGTGATTTCGGTAAATCTGGGCTCTTGATTGGTTTCCTCTTTGTCTCTTTTTCCAAGCTGATTAGTTAATTGCTATTTATTTAAACACAAAAAATGCCCCTTTTTAGGGGCATTGGAAATGATATGGTCTTATTATCTGGGAATAAATTTTATACAATTTATAATAAAACAAGTGCTATTTGATACCAATCTCTTCGTCGCTCAGGTAACAAGCCGGATCAGACTCCCAGAAATCTCCAGTCACAGCTTCCGCCCGGGTCCTGAAGTTACCATTGCAAAGATGAAGGTATTGGCATTTGGAACACCGACCTTTTAATAGCGGTTTGCGGTCTTTCAGACCGGCCAGGATGGGGTGAGATGTATCAGTCCATATATCGCCGAACTTACGTTTACGTATGTTACCAAAAGTTATATGCTGGGTAAATTGGTCCGGGTGAACATAACCTGAAGGATCAATCTGTCCAAAGGCTATTCCGGATCGGTTCCCTCCATTCATACTGAGCAGATCTTTTATAGATTGAGCCTTGCCGGCATCTTCCTGCAGAGCTTGCAAATACATATATACCCCGTCACAATGGTTGTCCACGGTGAGTATCTCTTTTTTCAGCCCCCGTTGTTCGAAGTCGTTGGTACGGCGAATGATGGTGTCCATAGCTTTTCTCGACTCTTCCGGGCTGACATCCTCTTTCACCATCTGATTTCCACGGCCCGAATATACCAGGTGATAAAAACAGACCCGATTGATTCTCTCCTCCTCAATGAAATCAAATATATTATCCAACTCAGCCAGGTTATGACTGTTTATGGTAAAGCGTAACCCCACCCGTTGCCCTACAGCCACGCAATTCTGGATTCCTTCCATGGCGGCCTGGAATGCTCCCACCTTTCCGCGAAATTTGTCGTTTACTTCCCGCAAACCATCCAGGGAGATGCCCACATAACCTACTCCGATATCTTTTATGCTCTGAGCTACCTCCCGGGTTATCAAGGTTCCATTGGTGGACAAGGTGGGACGAATGCCTTTGGATCCAGCATATTCGGCCAATTCAAGAATATCCGGACGTATCAATGGTTCTCCACCCGAAAACAATAGCACCGGCACCTTGAAATCGGCCAGATCATCAATCATTTCTTTGGCCTCTTTAGTACTCAGTTCCCCTGAATATTTTTGGGCCTCGGAATCCATATAACAATGAATACACCGCAAATTGCAGGTCCGGGTGGAATTCCAAACCACCACTGGCCCTGAAGCGCTGGTGGTGCCATGGGTTGCCCCCTTGGAAGCATGGTGGTAGCGCAAACTATCTCCAAAGTATTCATCATCGAAAAGCAATTTGCTTATACTAATCATTCTATTCTCCTTCTAATCCAAGTATTTTATTCAGTATATATCATTATCCTATCTTTCTAAATACTTGGCTTTATCTTCTAGGATGTTATTTAGGTTTGGGGGCCAAGGGGAAATTTATCAATATTGAATCGAGCCATTGTTTATACCTTTGCTGTAAATATGGTCTGGCCTGATAAGGAATCATAATAATCTTGACTCCAAAATAATGATACGCAAAGGGTGCTAAAAACTCAGTACCCCGGCAAAACATTTTTGCCGGGGTACCAAGAGAGTGTGAAGAGTTTATGTTAGTTGTTGGATCACTTTTTTAAGCCTCAGCCTAATGGGCTTTGCTATGTGAGTAAATATAACTCATATCTTTAGCCATAACTATTTCCGGAATTCTTAGGCCGGCCATGCTTAGGATTTCAACTAGGGGTGAATACCTAAGTAAAGCGCAAGCCAGTTCTATGGTTCCAAATACCCCAAGTAGGGTAGCGGTCCAACCGGTAACGGTTCCAGTCCCGGATAGCAGGAAACAGGCTAAACATATGGCGTAGCGGATCAAAACACTTTTCTTAGTTAACATAATTTGTACCACCTTTCTAATAATTTATCTTTTCATCTATTTCCGAACGTTTTCCCTGATCTTGATTAATACTTTAAAACCCTTTACTATTTCATCAACTTTAAATAACTTGCCTATATTGCCGTACAATTCAACCGTATCGAAGTTTATCATTCTATCCAGCCGATCTGGAGTAATACTACCCTCAGCAGCCAATACCAATAAGCTCTCCAGTCGTTTGAAATAGGTATCCAGGATCCGATTAAAAAAAGGTTGTATCTCTTTAGCCTGCTCAGTAGTCAAAGGGGCTTCTAAGATTTGTCCTCCGTTATTGTAGAAATGACTCAGCAATTCATTTAAACGCACATTATTGATTTCCTGAATCTTCTCCTTTATTTCCAATTCGCTAACTGCCATCTTCTTGTACTGAGATTTTGCCTGCCCCAGACTCATTTCTCCCATTTGTAAATATATATCACCGATGTAATACTGCAGATCGATACCCAGGGTATAAACATCATTCATATAACGAGGACAGGAAATGATTTTGGAACCATCGTCAACACTTGCATAATTATAATCCGACACTTTTTCTAATACTTTAGCCATAAATTTCATCCCCTTTCATATTCTGGAATTAGCTTGTGCTTGTTACATCATTCACTTGCTCTGCCGAAAACATCCTTTTGTTTCTTGTATTTGTTAACATATTATTGCAAATTGCATGCCAACCAGCTAAAAAATTTTTAAAAAGTGCCAAACATCAGAAAATGCCCCCTTTGCGAGGGCATTCAACATATTACGTGATTGTAATAATTTATCGTATTTTGTCACATTTTTGTATCAAAACTGTTCGGACTGTAATTCAGGATCTTTTTTAGTGACACTTTTGCAACACTTTTTTCCTAGTGAAATCAAAACAGCTTAGATTCTTCCTGCACTGCGATCTGAATATAACTAATAGCTCTTTCGTCGTGAGGCAAGTAGATGAGCCATGGGAAATCTGGCGACAGATATTTATGCATCCAAATTCGCAATATATTACTTTTCCCAGAGCCATTTGAAATTAAACAGCCATCAATCACCCTACTAATCGGCACCCCGGTCCCAGCAGAATACTGCGTCCTCCTGATTGGGGGATAACCTGGATCTGGGTGCTGATTCGCTCCTTCAGAGCCGGGACATGGGAGATGACGCCGATCAATTTGCCATCTTGTTCCAGACTAGCCAGGGTATTTAATGCCGTATCCAGGGCTTCATCGTCCAGAGCCCCAAAGCCTTCATCCAGGAACAAGGAATCAACCCGCACATTATGGCTGGCCATCTGGGAAAGGCCCAAAGCCAGGGCCAAACTGACCAGGAAGCTCTCTCCTCCAGAAAGATTCCTGGTGGAGCGAATCTCTCCCGCCTGATAGTTGTCGATTACGTTTAAAGCCAGGGATTGATTGGAATCCCGTATCAACAAGTAGCGATCGCTCATCTTGCGCAATTGCCGGTTGGCGTAAGCTATCATCATGTCGAAGGTTACCCCCTGGGCAAAGTTGCGGTAGCGCTTGCCATCATGAGAACCAATCAATTGATTAAGCATTTCCCACCTATGGTATCCCTGTTTCTGCTTTTCCACTTCTTCTTTAAGCTTCTTTATCTGAGCCTGGTTGATCCGGTTATTTTCCAGATTCAGCTGGCCTTCTATAATACTCTTATTCAATTCTTCCAGGCCTTTTTTACACCCGATCAGCTCCTGTTCCAGTTCTTCAAGACTGGCTTGTCTCAGTTTCTTTTCTTTTTCCGCCTCCAATGCTTTCTTCTTATCATGGTATCGGGTCTGCAGTTCAGTTTCTTCCCGGCTCAGTGCATCGGCCTGCTGGCCCAGCTGTCGCTGTTCCCCTTCCGGCAAACGGGCTTGCAGGTACCCATCTTCATTGACAAAACCGAATAATGCCAGACTCTGCCGGAATTCCTCTTCTTTCTCCTCTAATAAAGGCTTTCGTTCAATAGTGCTGGTTTGTAATGCCTCCAACTGTTCACGCATTTGTTTTAAGTGGCTATGGATGGAAATGAAGTCTCCCTTTACTCTGTACAGCTCATTTTCAACTCCTGTAAGCTGATCCTGGATCCGGCCTTCTTCATCATCCGGATTCCCTTCACCATATAGATCCCAACGGCTCTGCTTTAAACGCCTCTGTACTTCTTCACTTTGTTCCAGCTTCCGTCCCAGGCCGACGTGTTCCTCATTGCTGGTTTTCAGCTGCCTTTCTTGCTGCTGGATGGCTTGATCCAACAGGCGAATCTTCTGCTCCGCCTGCTCTTTCCTGTCTTTCTGGTGAATCCAGGCTTCCTGACGCCGTTTTAGTTGCTCCCGAATTACGTCCACTTCTGGCATTACCAGCCAATCAATACCAAATGGTGCCAATTCCAGCATTATTTCCTGTTTTATAGCTTCCAGCTCTTCCTGAATACCTTCTGCTTTCTTGCCTAGCTCCTCTTCCTGGTGCTTAGCCAAAGTATGTTCAGTTCGCCTTTGCTGACAGAGTCTCTCTGCTTGAAAGAATGATTCTTTCATATTTTCCAGGGATATCTTCAGCTCCCTTTCCTCTTGATGCTTTTCCTCCATCTGGCCTATGGTCACCTTAAGCTGGGCAATACTGGTTTCCACTTCTTCAAGCAGGGTCTTGATCAAATGGGCTTCATCTGCCTCAGACATTTCCAGTCCTAGCTGGTTTATATTTTTCCTATATTTTTGATCCAATTCCCTGTAGTTGAACTTTTCTTCCTTGAGAGCCTGGCTTATATGTTTCTGTTCTGTTTCCACCCGGCCTTGTTCCAGCTCTCGAACACTCAATTCCTGCTGGGCCTGCTTCAATGCTTTCCGGGCCTGTAGCAGTTCTTTTTCACTTTTTTCCATAAGCGGTATTTGCCCCTGGGCATAGGGATGATGGGTTGAACCGCACAAGGGACAGGGTTGCCCATCTTGCAGGTGTTGACGCTCTGCTTCCAAATCCCGGATTCGACTGAGCAGCTGTATTTGGGTCTGCAGTCTTTCCACATCCAGATTATAGTGATGGCTCTGCCCGGTCCAGTGAGAGATTTCCTTTGCCAGCCGATTCTGTTTTTCCTGCAAATCGGTCCTGGCTTGTTCCAGGGAAGTCTGTTTTTCCAAGGAATCATTCCTT
The DNA here is from genome assembly GCA_012522955.1 of Syntrophomonadaceae bacterium. Classification (GTDB taxonomy): domain Bacteria; phylum Bacillota; class Syntrophomonadia; order Syntrophomonadales; family Syntrophomonadaceae; genus JAAYJK01. The sequence goes on along the minus strand of JAAYJK010000028.1, from coordinate 6,579 downwards.
TGTTGAATTAGCAACTCTATCTTTTCTAAACTGTTCTGGCGTTCCTTTCTGGCTTGCAGTTCCATCAACCAGGCTGGATAATCAAGATCACCGCATAAGTATTTTATTTCTCCCTTTAGAGTTTCCCATTCCTCTTCTCGGAATTTCAGCTGTTTTTTGATGTCCTCATATCTTTTTTCCTGATCCTGATACTCTTTACTGGCCCTAAGCTGTAGCTTTTCCGCTTCATTAAGCTCGCTTTTGGCATGGGCCAATCGGGCCCCGTGGTCCAGAAGCCGAAGCAAGTTTTTATCTATTCCGGTCAAGTCACTGATCAGAGACTGGTCAGCCTGGTGTTTTTCCAAATAGTTCTGGCATTCTTCCAGGTTTTGTTGGTGCTGCTCCCTTTGCTTCCGGGCATTTTCCTTCTCTGCCTGCAATTTATCAATTTTATGCCTAAATCTTTCCATATCAGCTTTAGATTCTTTAATGGATTCTTCTCCCTGCCTAAGATGCAGGTCCAGTTCCCGAACTTTTTTGATTATTTCCAGTTGCTTTCGCTGCTGATCTTTCAGCTGTGCTAATCCGGTGGTTAATTCTTCTACCTCTTTGCGGGCATTCTCCAGAATCCGGTTCTGCTCCGGAATCTGCTGGCCTAGTTCCTCCCAGCGGCAGACTTCCCTCTCTTGCTGTTCCCGTAGACCAGATAAAGCAGCATAAGGACCGTCCAAAAGGAGAGCCTTGTGCGCTAACTCCAACCTCTGCCGATGGATCTTAAAAGACTCCTGGCGCTGTTGGAAATCTTCCCAGGCCGAGTCTAAAATAGCTAGTTCTCTTTCCAAACCGGATATACCAGCCAAGCATTTTATTCCTTGGTCCAGAATAGCTTGCCGCTTATCTTCAGCTTCTTTTTGCTCTATCTGCAGCTTTAATTGCTGAACCAAGCAGGTTTCCTCTTCCTTACTCCATACCTGAATGCCGGCTCCCTGAATTTCCAATTGTTCCAACTTCTTTTTCTCTTCTCGGGTACGTTCATGAACTTTACGGGAAATCTGGGTGTAGATCCCAGTCCCCGTTATCTGCTCCAGAATTGGCGCCCGCTCATCGGGTGAAGCCTGTAAAAAAGCAGCAAAACTCCCCTGGGCTAATAGGATGGAACGAGTAAACTGTTCAAAGTCCATGCCGCTTATTTCCTTCACCAGCTCAGGGATCTGAGAGGCTTTGTTTTCCAAAACCATGCCGCTTACCGCATCGGAAATCTCATGCTTATACCCCTGCAGATTTCCCCCCGCTTTATTTCTGGCCCGGTGCTGGCTCCAATGGGCAAGAAATGTTCCCTTATGGGTTTCGAAAAGCAGCTCGGCAAAGCAATAACCGGACTGGCGGGACATGATTTCATTATTGGACTGATTTATTTTACTCAGGCGTGGAGTCATGCCATACAAGGCCAGACAAATCCCATCCAGAATGGTGGTTTTGCCGGCACCGGTGGGTCCGGTAATGGCGAAAATGCTATGGGCCCGAAAAACCTTGTCATTAAAATCGATCTCCCATTCTCCTACCAGAGAGTTCAAATTCCCCAAGCGCAATTTATGTATTTTCATAATTCGTCCCCCTTACTCAGCCATCAGGTCTTCTTCCTGCAGGGAAGCAATCACTTCACGATAGGTGTTCCATAATTCCGGACGCTGATTTTCGAGTATTTCATTAACATCCAGGCAACGGGAAAACACTTCGTCTATATCCAACTCCCCTAGCATCTCTTCTTCATTGATACCTAACAGCTCTCCATCCAGTATACGATTGTTTTTTATCCGCAAAACATCGATGGAGCTTCCCTGTACCGCTTCTTCAATCCTTTCCCGCAAATCAGTCAAAATTTCTTCTCCATTATAGATAATCTCCACCCAAACCTTTAACTCTTCCCTTATCAGACTTTCGATTCCCTCTTGGATCGATGTCCAATCTCCTTCAATCCTCCGTAATACTTGAAAAACCGGTACCGTAATTTGGGTAACTTCAGGCCCCTGCTCTGACCACTGCAGCTTGCATACTGATTTTTCCCGGCCAGCTTCCCCAAATCCCATGGCCAGGGGTGACCCTGAATAACGGTAGTACTCCTTTTCTCCCACCGACTGCGGGCTATGCAAATGGCCTAAAGCCAGATAATCAATGGAGGATGGAAATATCTCCACTCCTACGTGGGCCAAAGAACCCACATACAAATCTCTGACCCCATCACCTTCTACGGTGCTCCCCCCCGCGGCAAAAAGATGCCCCATGGCTACAATGGGCAGCGGCCGGCCTATACTTTCCCTAATTTTTTCAGCTTGTCCACAAACCTGATGATAGTGCTCCCGGATACCTTCCAGCAGTTTGCGTTCTTTGTCCTCCCAACCTTCTCCACTTTCAACCCTGCGTATATCCCGATCCCTAAGATAAGGAACGGCGCAGACAATTAATTCCGGTTCTCCCTGGGGATTCCGAAGCAAAAGGACCTCATCGGTAAAATCCTCCCCTATACTGCCAATGACATAAACGTTTAAAAACCTCAACACTTCTCGGGGTGCATTTAAAAAGGAGGGAGAATCGTGATTGCCAGCGGTAAGAATAACATGGCGGCAGCTTGATTGAGCTATTCGGCATAAAAATCGGTAATATAATTCCTGAGCCCGGTGGCTGGGCGCATTGTTGTCAAAAACATCTCCCGCTACCAACAGGACTTGGATTTCCTCCTCTTCAATAATATCACCCAGCCAGGAAAGAAAAGCATGGAATTCCTCATATCGCTTGCGATTAAAAAGGCTCCGTCCCAAATGCCAATCCGAGGTATGAAGGATCTTCATCAACAGCTCACCCCTTTGATATATTAATAATTAAGCAGCATTTGTCCAGCTATAAAGCCACTTAATCGAAATGTTATTTTCATTGCGTTAAGCTCATAATAACGTTCGTTATTATTTCTGTCAACTATCTTTTCAGGCCCGTAGGGCCTGACGGCAGTTTTTTGGTAAAAGCTCAGGAAAACAGCGGCATCAGCGCATTCAGATAAAACTTGGCTTGACACCAGCCTTTGGACCTTATAAAATGATAAAAAGTAATTATTAGTATTAACTGAACAGGCATGAACAGGTAGGTTCAGGTGGCCGGGCTGAATACAGCAGCAGATGTAACATCTGTGGGACAGTAAATTGTTCTACAGATGTTTTTTAGTATCATTTATTAAGGAGGTTCTGTTTATGAAGTCCTGGGATCGAAAAGCAAAATATGCATTTTTATCAATCCTATCCAATACCACTCTTATTATTATGAAGGTAATCGCTGGGGTTTTAAGCGGCTCAGTAAGTATTATATCCGAAGCCATACATTCCGCAATGGACCTGATGGCCTCATTTATTGCTTTTTTCTCTGTTCGACAGTCTGCTAAACCTGCTGACCGAGAGCACCCATATGGTCATGGTAAGATAGAGAACATCTCCGGTATAGCTGAAGGGTTACTAATTTTTGTGGCTGCTGGACTGATAATAAAGGAAGCTATAGGAAAAATTCATGCTCCCAATGAAATAGAGCTAGCATCAGTGGCCATTACGGTTATGATAGTATCCGGCCTGATAAATTTACTGGTCTCTAGTAAATTATATAAGGTGGCCAAAGAAGAAGATTCAATGGCCCTTGAAGCTGATGCTCTGCATTTGAAAACCGATGTATATACCTCATTTGGAGTAGCTGTAGGCCTGCTGCTTATTAAGGCAACGGGACTGTTCATATTGGATCCAATTGTTGCCATATTGGTAGCCTTGCTCATAATAAAGGAAGCCGGGGTACTATGCAAAAGTGCCTTTGAATACCTTTTGGACACCAAATTGACCGATGCTGAAGAAGAAAAAATAGTAGAGATAATAAAAGCACATGGATATCCAATCAAAGATTTCCACAAGCTAAAAACCAGGAAATCAGGCCATATGAAACACATTGATTTTCATATTTGCGTAGATCCACTTTTAACCGTGGAGGAGACCCATGCTGTTATAGGATCTCTGAAAAAAGCCATGTGGGAAGAGTTTAAATACACCCGGGTAACTGTACATGTAGATCCGTATAGACAGGTTGAAGCTCAAAATTAATTGGCCTCAAAGAACAGCAAGGGAATAATAAATTAAAAATCTGCTAATAATAGCTTTAAGCTCTAATAGTTATAAATCTAATATGGGAGGAATTTGATATGTGCTTTTTGTGGGTTACCGTACCTGATAATATAGCTAAGCAGCATTATCAAACTCCAGTCTCTGGAGTAAAGGCAGGGGTTTCAAGACCTTCTGAGCCAGCTAAAAAGCAAGAATTTGCATAACCACGGCTTTCATATCAAGCCATATCCAAGGGGATGGACAATATTCCCAGGCAAGCCACCAATAATATAGGGAACTTGCACCCGTTTATTATTTAACGAAGAAAAAGTCCCAATTCTTGAGCTTAGGCTGTAGATTGGCCCAAGAAGCGGGGTTGACAACATACAAAAGAGTCCCGGGTCCATCTTCGAAACGCACAATTGTAACAGGAAACTGACTGATCAGCTACCCATTCGTCCTCATCGTCAGCTTGAAAAGCCGGACAAAGATTGGCCTGCTGAGCGGCAGCCGACCAGGCTGCCCGTCCACCGGCAAATACCTGCTCGCCCTGTTCATTTATTATCCACATAAAAATCACCTCTAATAAGCTTTAACCCGGCTCTTGGAGCAAGTCTGCCACTGGCATGGTTCCTTGGCCTCGGCTGAGCAAGATTCTACCAACATTACCGCCAAGCCGTTCATCAAAACTGCTTTAGGGCCCTCGCCCAAAAAAACCCTTTCCTCCAAATCCAGAACTCTTCCGTCTTTAATACTCTTTACCTGCTCCACAATGGTACTGGTACAGACTTGCTTTACTGTAATAGTATTATTAGCTGTTTTAAACTTAAGTTTACCGCGGAACCTGCCATCGTTGCCGCTAAACCGCAGCCCGGCCCCGGCCATGGCTCCGATTACCCCATCCCCGGTCCCCCCATGTTCGGAAAGATGGATACCTAGGGCATCCGCCAGTTCATAGGCCTCATCCTTTTTCAGCACCAGGTTTTTAGCCATGAACCCAAATGATATCAGCCAGCCTGGCATCAATATCCTTTCTGGTACTGCTATGCATAGGCCTGGATCAGAACCTGGCGCACTTTCAACCGCAAGAAATTCCTCAGCCAGTTCAGTTATATCCGGCAGACGATGCCCAGGTATTTGCGCCGCAAAACACATGGCGCTATTATGTGAAGTATAGGGTATATCCGGATGAACCAGCAATTGATGACGAGTAACCGGTTCGCATCGTCCCCAGCCTCGTTCCTCAATGCGGGCTGCAATCATGGCGGCCAGTTCTCCAGTACCTCTTACTTCTATCATGTCCCTTTTCATTTCATCAGTATCATCTATGGAGATCAGTATATGCACTTTATTATCCTTCCCCTCTTTACTCCCTAATGGGTTCCTTTACCCCGGCCCCATGGCTTGGGCTATAAAAAAGGCCAGTTGTGGAAAGCACAACTGACCTCATAAAGCCACATAAGTATAAAAGGCTAAACTCCTAGTTTAGCCCGGCATACAAGATGGCATTTATCTAGCATTTTTCTTTCCACACCGGGAGGCACACCCGTTTCCAGTTGCACCCTGTCGGCCCCAAGACCTTAGCTTAGCCTTAGGTATGGGGGCTCGAAAAAATGAAAAAGTATTTTGTTATAATTATGGTTTTCTACAGGAAAACGAGAAATCCTGCTAAGATCGACAGAATGCACATATGACACTGCACTGCCTGACACCACCAACTTATCATTACCTTCCCTGGCATCGAGATCCGGGTCATTTTAATATTTTCTTCTTTCCTTACAATATCCAGGAACGCGTATTCGCCTTCCCAGCGGTCAATGACATCTTTCAAGTTAAATCCCACTGACAATTTTCGCCTATAAAACAAGAAATTCCTCTGCTCATAAAAAGCAGAGGAATCAAATATCCGCTAACACAGGGCTCCTGTGGTTGGAGCCTGTTATTAGTTTGCAACCGGACAACTACAGTACGCCCGACTACTTATCTCAGGAACCTTTACTACCAGTCAAACAACCTTGTGTACGCTCCCCTGGCGGTTCGAGAAGACCAATTTAAGTATAGGGAAAAAACCCTTTTCTTAACTTTCTTAATTATATCATAAGACGTCAAGGGGACGCCAGTGTTTACACCCTTTATTTTCTAGTTGCCTTGATGGTCTCCCATTCCTTGGCAATTGTTATAATGGCATTTTCAGTCGGCATGGTTTCCCCGCGGAACCGAAAGCATAGCCGTCAACGTCAGAGTTGGCGATGAAGAATTATGCGGTTGATACATCAGTAAACGGGCCTCCACGAATCAAGATAAAACCCTTTGTTTTCAGCTTCCATTATAAACAGCATAAACTACAGTCTTGTTTGGGTGCCCACCCAGTTATTTTATATGTTCCATCGCTTTTCCCTTCGTTCTATCTGTTTCGCCAGCAGTACTACGGAAAAAGTCAGAACAAAGTAGAATAAGGCCAGGGTTAAATAAACTT
>JAAYJK010000027.1 GCA_012522955.1 Syntrophomonadaceae bacterium | reverse complement strand
GCAAGGGGATGTTGTTTTCCGTAAAATCATTGTCTCCCCCGGTAATGAATATTTTATTACCCTTGATCTTAAATATGCGCGGATCATCGGTAGGATAGGCCCGGGACATAATATCTCCTACATCCGAGCCGGCAGTTGGTTCGGTTAAGCACATGGTTCCGGCCCAGGTGCCATCCATCATTTTGGGAAGAAAGCGCTCTTTTATATCATCTGGAGCAAAGCTTTGGACCAAATTGGCAGCCCCACTGGTTAAAGCAATATAGGGGGAAAAGGCGGGGTTGGCCGCCGCGATCATCTCCCACACGCAAGAAAATAGAATCTGGGGCAGAAATACTGCATCCTCAGAACGGTCAATATTAGAAGTGCCCCAGCCTTGTTCCTGCAGCATATGGAAAAGGGGCCCAAAGGATTGAGGAAGAGTTACTTTTCCATTTTCAAATTTTACCGGGTTTTTATCTCCGTCGTCATTGGTGGGGTCTATAACTTCTTTACACATTTTTAGTATGGGACTTAAAACTGACTTAATATCATCTTTAGAGTAATAATCCGCAAAGCTGGGGTAGTTGAAAATCTGTTCGGTAGGAAGCCACTCCTGTAAGATAAACTCCAGGTCTCTGGTGTTGGTATAGGCAAAATTCGCTGACATGATTAATCCTCCTTAATTTTTCGAGCGTTTGATTCAACCTTGCTATCTTTTATTGATAAGCGAAATATCGCTGTTGCTTTGCTCCCCCCTTTTTGTTTTACTAGCTATTTAGTTGAGACTCTTGACCCAGGGTGCAAAAACAATGCCAGTTCCCCCAAGCAGAAATCAAAACACTCAAATAGGAATTATCAGCCCGAATAAGCAATGCCAAATGAAGAAATTCTCTGTTCCAACATAAAACAGTCAGACTATCCCCGCATTTTTCTAACCCCAAATCGTGTTTAAATAAAATACATTGATTGAGTAAAAACAATACAACGGTTCAGATGACTCACCAGGTATTCATGACTGTAAGGCTTGGTATAGTATTTGCATTTAATAGTTTCAGCTTGTATTGGCATAAAAGGTTTCTAAATTTTAGTGGCTGGCTGAATACAAGTATTAAGCATTTATGGCCATTGAAGCAAGGGCAAGTATTTTCATTAGTCCAGCAAGAATCTGGCCATAATCCGGCACTAATAAAATTAGGAGGAAAAGAATAATGAAAGAAGTATTTGTAGTTGAGGCAGCCCGCACTGCGGTTGCCAGAGCTGGAAAACAATCCTGGTTTACCAATGTAAGGGCTGATGACCTGTCGGCTATTGTAATTAAGGATTTGCGCAGAAGAATAGGAATGGGCGAGGATAAGGAAAAACAAAAAATAGTGGGAGATGTCTACTGGGCAGCTACCGCTAATGCTTTTGGTGAGCAAGGGGGCAACATAGGCCGTAATGCATGGCTGCTATCGGGTGGAACCTATGATGTTCCAGGAATGACAGTGGATAGATTTTGTGCTTCCAGTCTCACCGCCCTGGTTACAGCTACTGCTACCATGGGCGCAGGATGGTCGGGTGAAGTGGCATTTGCAGGTGGAGCCCAGCATATGAGTCATATTCCTATGGGCGCCGGTGCTGACCCTAACCCGGAAAGATCCAAGTATTATGATCCTATGTCCCCGGCCATGGGCTGGACAGCTGAACAGGTAGCCCGCAAATTTAATATCAGTCGGGAAATTCAGGATCAATTTGCCTATGAAAGCCATATGAAGTGCGCCGCGGCCCAGGATGCCAACGGGGGTCTGGGTAAGAGCAAAGACGTAATAGTTCCAATAAAGTGCAAGGTGCCGGCTAAAAGCTTCCGAGCTACCGATATTACCCCGGAAGCCTTATACACTGCACCGGAAGGACTCGCCCAGAAAAGAATAGAAGATGGTATTACCGATGACGTAGAAATGGTAGTCTGGCAGGATCAGGGTTTGCGTAGAGACACCACCGTCGAGGGACTGGCTAAAATGCCTGCAGTCTTTATGAAAGATGATAAGGCTACGGTCACGGCTGGCAATTCCAGTCAGATTAATGATGCGGCCGCCGGTTTAGTATTAGCTACCGCAGAAGGCTGCAAGGCTTTGGGAGTAAAACCCCGAATGAAGCTGATTAGTTCTGCGGTAGTAGGGGTAGATCCTACCATAATGGGCATCGGCCCCGCTGTAGCCATTCCCGTGGCTTTACAAAGAGCCGGCTTAACTAAGGATCAAATCGGATTATGGGAAGTAAATGAAGCCTTTGCCTCCCAGGCCTATTACTGCTGCCATGACGCTCTAAAACTCCCTATGGATCGGGTTAATGTATGGGGTTCTGGTATATCCGTAGGCCATCCCCTGGCTTGCACCGGGGCTAGAATTGCTAGTGACATAACTGCTCTGTTTGCTGATCCTGATTATTCTGAGGTAGAATATATTGTGGAATCCATGTGTATAGGAATGGGCATGGGGGCAGCTGCAGTTTGGCAGAGAGCTAAATAGCTTTAAAGGTATTCTGAAGGGCTGGCAAAGCCCTTCAGAAGCCCATTTTATGAAATAATTAAAGGAGATATGTACGATGGACATAGGAAAACTTATACTGGATGGACCAATTTTGTTGAATATTAAGGAAAATGGAGTTGCTACTATTACCATAAATCGACCTGAAGTATTTAACGCCCTAAATGAAGAAACAGCTGATGCTTTTAATGTGGCCCTGGAGGAAATAGAAAAAAGAGATGATATCAAGGTAATAGTATGGACTGGCAAGGGAGAAGCCCTATCCGGCGGAGGGGATATTCGAATGCTTAAATCCCTGGATAAGGTTAGTGAAGCCCGTAGAATTTTCGAACGAGCCTACATTCAAAACAAGCGGTTTTATGATTTGCCAGTACCTGTTATTGTAGCAGCCAATGGGGTTATTGCAGGAGTTGCTACTGGCAGAAGCCTGGCGGCAGATATTATAATCGCTTCCGAGAAAGCCAAGTTTGCAGCTAATTTCATTAATATCGGACTCCTGCCTGATGGGGGGACTTCTTATTTTCTGTTTAAAAAATTAGGCCATCACCGTACCGCAGAAATATTGTATAACGGCAAAATGTTAAATGCAGCAGAATGCCTGGAATTGGGCATATTCAATCAGGTGGTAAGCCACGCCGACCTTTACCCAACCGTGTATGCTATGGCAGATAAGCTGGCTGAAGGACCTAGCGTGGCTTTAAAGTACGCCAAACAGATTTTACGCTCCTGTGCCAATAATGACTTTGCTGCTATTGCCAGCATGGAAGCAGGAGGTCAGGTCCAATGCTGGAGTACCCATGATTTCCACGAAGGCGTGTCGGCCTTTTTGGAAAAGCGGAAAGCTAAATTTAAAGGCTGTTAATTACTGGATAAAACTTTCATTTGTTCAATTTTTCTGTATAGAGTACTGCGGGTTATGCCAAGGGCTCGAGCTGCTTTGGAAATATTGCCATTATGCTCTTCCAGAACCTTATTAATGATGTGTAACTCCTGATTTCTTAAGTCATTGGGCTTTTCCGCCATTTTCATCTGGAAAAACCGCTGAGGCAAACACTCTGGGGTTATGTTGCGGCCTTCTGCAAATACTACCCCATGCTCTATAACATTGCGCAGTTCTCTAACATTACCCGGCCAATTGTAGCGCTGCAGTATAGCTAGAGTATCCTGGCTTACTTGCTTTATGGCCTTACTATCACTGCCTTCAAATTCTTTAATAAGGCTGCCTACCAGCAGGCGAATATTTTCTTTTCGGCTCCGTAGTGGAG
>JAAYJK010000026.1 GCA_012522955.1 Syntrophomonadaceae bacterium | reverse complement strand
TTCGAGTACTACTGATGTTCCGCTTCGCTTCACAATTAAGGTTGCACCCTTCGAGTACTACTGATGTTCCGCTTCGCTTCACAATTAAGGTTGCAACATCCCGCAAAGCAATATTGCTAACACCGGTAGTAATTATGGTTTGGGCCTTTATCAATCTCCTTTCCTTTCGGCTCATTGCTTACGGGCGCCTAAAGCCGGCTGGTTGAGCTAATGCTGAGTCTCCCCTAAGCTTCTTCGGTTCCAGGGAATCAGCAGATACTCGATTAACTCCACCAACTTAACTAGCACCAGGCTTAAGATACAGATAAGCAGGACTGCGGCTAGAACCTTGTCGATGGCGAAGCTCTTCTGCTGAATGGTCATAAAATATCCCAGGCCTCGTTGGGCTCCCACCCATTCAGAGATTACCGCTGCCATAATGCTGTAGGTTGCTGATATTTTTAGGCCGGCGAAAAATCCAGGCAGAGCAGCAGGAAATTTTACCATCTGAAAAGTCTTCCAAGGGCTGGCTCCCATGGATTTAAAAAGCTTTAACTGATCTTCATCTACCGATTCCAAACCCTGTAAGAGATTAATGGTGATAGGGAAAAAGCATACCAGAGTCACAATTAATACTTTGGGCAGCCAACCCCACCCCAACCACAGGGGTAAAAGGGCAGCCAGCACTATTAAGGGTATGGTCTGGGAAACAACTAAAATGGGATTGATGGACTCTTTCAACCAAGGTGAGTTATCCATTAGCAATCCCATAAAAAGAGCCAGGCTTATAGACAGCCCAAAGCCGTAAATGGCCTCCAACAGGGTAGTTGCTGAATGAAAGCAAAGAAGCTGCTTTATATCCAGCATAGCAGTCAGCACCTGGGAAGGAGGGGGCAATAGCCAGGATGGCATTCCGTACAATCGTACTCCCAACTCCCATAAGGTTAGGAAGAGGACCAGGCTTAGAATGGGATTAAGCTTATTCTTGATATTTATTGATTTTTTCATTTATACTTACCCCGTCTACCTTGTAATCGATTTTAACTATCGAAATCACCCGTTTGGAGCCAGATTCTACACATACCCTTTGAGCTTCTATTACTACCGCCATCAGTTCCTCCAGCTCTCCTTCCATGGTAGTCTCCATTGGACCCACCAGGTAGTTTACTCCAGATTTCCTGATTAATTCTATTACTCTATCCACTACTCCGTAAATTTCTTCTTCCGGCACCACTGGCAGTACCTGCAGGCTAAGATTGACCTGGGGCATAAGAACTCCTCCTTAAATAAGAAAACTGCTCAAAACCAAGGGTAATAAGCAGTTAAGGTAACACACTATGCTTCCTACGCTGGAATTACCCAGATCAGGTTCCAGGGTAAGGACACCGTTATTGTCCACTCTCAGCCGGATCGGTCCAGCCCCCCTTTTAATTAACTGTAATATTATATCATTTATGTGATATGGTCAAATGCTTGTGTTAAAAAATTTTATATGCTAAAATAATTATAATTATAAAAATTTTATAAGACGAGAGGAGATAGATGAGATGAGTAGAGATGAGCTCACCAAAATCATTCTGCCCGAGGATAAGATGCCTAAATTCTGGTATAATGTTCAGGCAGATATGCCCACCCCCTTGGCCCCCGGTTTGCATCCTGGGACAAAAAAACCATTAATCCCGGCAGATTTACAAGCAATATTTGCCGACGGCTTAATAGCTCAGGAAGTTTCCACTGAGCGCTTTATTGAAATACCTAAAGAAATTCGAGAAGAATATAAAAAATGGAGACCTTCCCCCCTGTTTAGAGCACATAGCTTGGAAAAAGCTCTGGATACACCCTGCAGGATTTATTACAAGTACGAAGGATTTAGCCCGGTAGGCAGCCATAAACTGAATTCTGCCATTCCCCAGGTATTCTTCAACAAAATGCAGGGCATAAAGAGGATAACTACCGAAACCGGAGCCGGGCAGTGGGGAACCGCATTATCCCTGGCCTGTAAGAGGTATGATATAGAAGCTATGGTATACATGGTTAGAGTAAGCTACAATCAGAAGCCCTATCGCCGAATCTTTATGGAAATGTATGGAGCCACATGCGTTTCCAGTCCCAGCACGCTTACCGAAAGCGGTCGTAAAGCACTGGCTGAAACGCCAGATACCCCGGGTACTCTGGGGCTGGCTATCAGTGAAGCGGTTGAAGATGCAGTAGGCCGGGAAGATACCAAGTATTCCCTGGGTAGTGTGCTCAACCATGTTTGCTTGCATCAAAGCATTATCGGGCAGGAAGTAAAGCTGCAGATGGAAATGGTAGACGACTATCCTGACATAGTAATCGGATGCTGCGGCGGCGGCAGCAATTTTGCTGGAATTGCTTTTCCTTTTATTCCCGACAAACTGAAGGGGAAGAAGGTTCGGTTGCTGGGAGTGGAGCCAGCCGCCTGTCCCAGTATGACCAAAGGTGTATTTGCTTATGATTTGGGTGATGTGGCTGGATTTACCCCTTTGTTGAAGATGTATACTCTGGGCCATAATTTTGTTCCTTCGGGCATTCATGCCGGTGGCCTGCGATACCACGGGGAATCCCCCTTAGTTTCTCAGCTATATCATGACGGACTTATTGAAGCCACAGCCGTAATGCAAAATGATTGTTTTTCAGCGGCTCAGCTCTTTGCTCAGACCGAAGGAATAATTCCGGCTCCCGAATCTTCCCATGCCATTAGGGCAGCCATTAATGAGGCTCTTAAAGGCAAAGAAGAAGGAAAAGCTAAGTCTATAGTTTTCAATCTTAGCGGCCACGGACATCTGGACCTGGCAGCCTATGACAATTATCTATCAGGAAAAACTGAAGACGTTGAATTTCCGGAGGAAGCACTGCGGGAGAGCTTGAAGACCCTACCGCAAGTTTAAATGGAATAGAAATCGAATATGAATAAAAATCCCGGTGCTGAAAAAGCTCGGGATTTTCTCATGAAGGGCAGAATGATATGGGCCCAGGAAGGGGAATCGAACTTATCATTATTGCTTTTACGGGATATAATGGTTATGGACGGTTGCAGGCTTAAGCTTATTAAAATGGGCTTCTGCTTATGGGAGGTGTTGTTAGCATTAATGGAAGATTATTGGCCGTAGCCAGGATGGTTATTCCAGGTCAGGTGGTTGCTGACATTGGATCTGATCATGCCCGGCTACCTATTTACCTAGTGGAACAGGGCATAGTATCATGGGCCATAGCCACTGAGATAAGCCAGGGACCTTTATCCAGAGCCCAAGCTGCTATTATGCTTAGTCCGGCTCGGGATTCAATACAGCCCAGGTTAGGTGACGGGTTGCAGGCCTTGGACTGGAGCGAAGCTGCTACAGTGATCATGGCCGGTATGGGTGCAGATACCATATGCCAAATACTGTCCCACGATTGGGAGAAAGCTGCCAGTTACAGGCGTTTTGTTTTTCAGCCCATGAGCCGTCCTTTTGTGCTGCGCAAGGCTCTAGCTGAACAGGGTTGGCCTATTTTAGATGAGCTGCTGATACGGGAAAATAAACGTATTTTTATTATTATCTGCAGCCAACCGGAGAACAGGCCCTATAAACTATCTCGGTTGGAATTGGACATAGGCCCACGTATACTTAAGAACCGGGACCACGAACTTTATAAACCTTACCTGCAGCAATGGATGGATAGATACCAGGCTGTTTATAAGAGTCTTCTGCAGTCCAATAGCCCTGAAAATAGGTTATTAAAAGAGGATTATAAGCATAGAATAAAGGCATTGGAGGTAATAATGGATGCTGGCTAAAGTTAAGGACATTATAAGTATGATAGAAAGCTATTTTCCGTTGGAGCTGGCAGAAAGCTGGGATAATCCTGGACTACAGCTAGGGTCCCGCCATCAGCTGGTGGAGCGGGTACTTATCAGCTTGGATCTGGATCATCAAATTCTGGACCTGGCTCGGCAGGAAAAAGTGGACATGATAATAACTCACCATCCCCTGTTTTTTAGAGCCCCAAAAAACATTGATTTTGACCTGGCTCAAGGAGGGTTGATTCGGAGTTTAATAAAATCAGATATAAGCGTATACTCCGCTCATACCAATTTGGATGCCGGGGAGCGAGGATTGAGCCAGGTCTTGGCAGAAAAATTGGGGCTGGAGGAGATTGCTCCCCTGGATAGTTATAAAAGGGAGGAACTGCTGAAAACAGTGGTATTCGTGCCCTTTTCCCATCTTAAAGCAGTACGAGCAGCCATGAGCCAGGCCGGCGCCGGCCATATTGGGAAATATAGTGAATGTAGTTTTAGTGCCCAGGGGCAGGGAACCTTCCTGCCCGAGGAGGACGCCCAACCTTTTATAGGAAAAAAGGGACAATTGGAGGAAGTGGATGAGTATCGTCTGGAAATGATACTTTACCGACGAGATCTCAAGGGGGTGGTAAGTGCTCTGGAACTGGCCCATCCTTATGAAGAAGTAGCTTATGATATTTATGAGCTAAAGAACGAATATAGAGTCTTTAGCATGGGCAGAAAAGGCCGGTTGAAGGAAGCCATGAATTTGGGAGAGTTAGGCCGATTGGTTAAAAAGGCACTAAATTTGGAAACCCTAAGAGTAGTGGGGAAGTTGGAAGAGCAGGTACAGAAAGTAGCGGTGGTAAGTGGAGCTGGGGCTAGCTTTATAGATACCGCTGCCAGGCAGAATATAGATGTTCTAATAAGTGGAGATATAAAGTATCATGAGGCCAAAAATGCCGAGGCCTTGGGACTAGCAATAATTGATGCCGGACACCAGGGAACAGAACAGATAGTAAGTTCTCTATTATGTCATCTATTGGATGAATCATGCCGAAAACAGGAGTGGAAGATTACCTTTCTGCCTGGGTATTCTTCCCAGATATTTACCAGCTTGTAGGCCTTGTATTTATAAATGATATAAATAAAAATCCAAGCAAGACCGGAAAATTGGGAAGCAATGAATAAAAACCAAGTATTTTTGCCAGAATGTAAATAAGAAGATAGGATAAGGTATTTTAAATTATTTATAAAAAAATTTTTTTTTAGCAGGAATTGCCGTTTTTTTGGGGAATGTAAGATTAGGTCAATAAAATATTAAAGGGAGGACTATGTCGTGAACAAATCGGAACTTGTCAAATCCTTGGCGGAAAAAGCGGAAATTACTCAGAAGGATGCTGCTAAAGCACTGGATGCCACGGTAGAAGTTATTCAGACAGCGCTCGCAAATGGAGAAAAAGTCCAAATAATAGGTTTTGGAAGCTTCGAAGTTCGTGATCGCAAGGAAAGAAAAGTCATAAGCCCGGCAACCGGGGAAGAAATTAAAGTTCCTGCTACCAAAGTTCCAGCATTTAAGCCCGGCAAATCCCTTAAGGAAGCAGTAGCGGTTGAGAAGAAACCCGCTGCCAAAGGCAAAAAGAAAGCAACTAAAAAGAAATAAGGGCAATAAAAGAGAGATGCGCATAGCGTATCTCTTTTTTTTGTGAACATTATAGGATATAATCAATACTCTGTATAAAAGAAAAGAAGATAGGCCAGGGCTAACCCCCTGGCCTATGCATAAGATGAAACTATTTATTATATAATTAACCCCTAAGCAAGTCTCCGGCGATAACCATACGCTGTACTTCACCAGTACCTTCATAAATCTGGAATATCTTAGCGTCTCTCATCAATTTTTCCACCGGATATTCTTTGGTAAATCCATATCCGCCGAATACTTGTACTGCTTCGATGGCACACATCATAGCGGTATCCCCGGCATAGGCTTTAGCTAGAGAGGCTGCTTTGCTGAAACGTGGTACTCCCATATCCTGCAGGGAAGAAGCTTCCAAATAAAGCAAGCGTGAGGCTTCTATATGCATGGCCATGTCAGCCAGTTTGAACTGAATGGCCTGGAAGCTGGAAATTGGCTTGCCAAACTGAGTCCTGAGCTTGGAGTATTCAAGGGATTCATCCATTGCTCTTTGAGCCACTCCAGTAGCCATAGCGGCGATACTGGCTCTCGACAGGTCCAGGGTTTTCATGATTATGTACCATCCCTGGCCTTCAGTGCCGAGAAGGTTCTTGGCGGGAACCCGCACATCTTCAAAAATAACTTCGGTGGTATTTGAAGTGCGGATACCCAGTTTATCCTCAACTTTACCTACGCTGATGCCGGGTGTATCCCGGTCAATCATAAAGGCACACATACCCTTGTAACCCATGCTCTTATCCAGGGTGGCCAGTAGGGAATACTGTCCACAGATGCCGCCATTGGTAATAAACTGTTTGACCCCGTTGATAATATACTCGTCGCCTACCTTTTGGCACCGGGTAGCCAAAGCCCCGGCATCGGAACCAGCGCTGGGTTCAGTCAGACAGAAAGCCCCCAGAACCCCTTCGTTCTGCCGACCAAACCACCATTTCTTCTGTTCATCATTGGCTGCCACCAGAATAGGGTCAGTGGACAACAAGGCACTAGCCACCATAGTAGTACCAATACCTGCATCACCCCAGCAGATTTCCTCGGCCACAATATTCTGTGCCACATGGTCCAGGCCAACTCCGCCGTATTCTTCCGGACAGGCCAGGGTCATAAATCCCAATTCCTGCATTTTTTTGATAACTTCTTCTGGATAATAGTGGGTGTTGTCCCATTCTCCAGCAAATGGAGCTATTTCGTTAACGGAAAAATCATGAGCCATTTTCTTCATCATTTCTTGTTCATCGGATAAACGAAAATCCATTAATTTTACCCCCTCTTTTTCATCTGCTATTGGTTATTCTTTTGAGCAATCTATATATCCCGGGTCCATAATGAACACATACCCGAGCCGCCGCCTACGCACAGAGATGCGCCTCCCACAGTCTTGCCCTGTCTTTCCAGTTCATAATACAAGGACACTATGATACGCAGTGCGGTACATCCTACCGGGTGGCCCAGAGCGATTCCGGAGCCATTGAGATTACACTTGTTCATATCCAACTCTATACCATATTCTTCTTTTAGCATTCTGCCTACACCCAGGAATTGAGCGGCAAAAGCCTCATTGATTTCCCAATACTCAATATCTTCGAATTTTAATCCGGCGTTCTTTAAAGACTTGGGAATAGCCAGGGCCGGTCCCAGACCCATGAGTTTAGGGTCAACTCCGCCATGGGTGATATTGATGAGCTTCATCAAAGGTTTAACTCCCAGTTCGTCAGCTTTCTCTTTGGACATTATTACCGCTGCAGCAGCCGCGTCATTGATACCGGAGGCATTAGCAGCGGTCACAACTCCGCCTTTCTTGAAAGCGGATGGCAATTTGGCCATGGCTTCCAGATTGGCATCCGGAATCATGTGTTCGTCGTTTTCATAGAATTTGCTTCCCTTTTTGCTCTTGATCTCATAGGGGATCACTTCCCGCTTAAAGGTGCCTTCCTTAACTGCTCTGGTTGCCCGCTGATGGCTCATCAGGGCCAGTTCATCACACTCTTCCCGGGTAATACCGTATTTTTCTGCTACGTTTTCAGCGGTAAGACCCATATGACCGGGTACCAGTCCATCAAAGAGGCCATCATAAATCATGGCATCTTCCAATTTGCCAGCATTCATGCGATATCCCATTCTGGCTTTCAGAGCCAAATAGGGGGCATTGGTCATACTTTCCACTCCAACTACTAGAGCAACATCATTATTACCCATTTGTATATTCCGGGCCGCAATCTCTAACGCCCTCATCCCAGAAGCACAGTTCTGGTTTACATTACAAGCTGTGCTATCGAACCTTAATCCACAAGCCATAGCTACTTGCCTGGAGGGCAGGGAACCCTGTCCATGAGGAAATACCTGGCCTAGAGTTAATTCATCAATTATAGCCGGATCAATCCCTGCTCTTTCGATAGCGGCCTTACCAGCGGTGATGGCCAGGTCATTGGCCTGAATGTCTTTTAGACTGCCCATAAAACGTGCTATGGCAGTCCGGCATGCGCTTACCAGTACTATATCCTTCACCTAAATAAACACTCCTTCCATAAGACTCGACAGGATGCCCTGCCGAGCATAAATCACTACAAAATGGGATCTTCTACCAGATTGAAATGAGCCTTGATATGGCTTCTCTCTATGGGATTTTCAATAAGGGGTTAATTTTTTTAAGGTGTACAGGTTTTAACTGCTGTGGCATTTACGATCCTCCTTTCCCAGCCAGTTGAATGAATAAGCTAGCAAATAATATGCCATGGAAAGATGTTTTGTATTATAAAAGGCTGTGTCAATTATACTAATGCCTTATTTTGCAGCCTAGCCAAGCCAAAATAAATTGGAATAAGAGTTATAATGGAATGAAATGAATAGTTTTTCTGATGACATTAAGGAGAATATCGTGCAATATTGCACGATATTAATGCAATATTGCACGATAGGATATAATTCTGAGAAATGATCCATAAGATAGGGGAATATATCAGTAAACAGAAGGCCTTGCAATATTGCAAGGCCTGGGTTATGGCAAATATTTAACTAAAGCAAGCAAATCTATAAGCGGAGTTCTGTATTTGATAGTCATCTATCTGGGATACCAGTTACCTGATACCTCTAGCGACCTAACCCGGAAACGAAGCGGGCCACTTCAATGTTTCTCTATTTGGTCTTGCTCCGGGTGGGGTTTACCTAGCCGTTCAGTCGCCTGAACGCTGGTGAGCTCTTACCTCGCCGTTCCACCCTTACCTGGCTATGGTAGCCGGGCGGTTTGTTTCTGTGGCACTTGCCTTGGGGTCACCCCCACTGGACGTTATCCAGCACCCTGCCCTATGGAGCTCCGACTTTCCTCAGATATAACCCAACGGTAGAACTGCTTCACAGTTTTTTCCGATGCTTAAAATATCTGCGACTATCTGACTTACTTACTTTAATTAGCTTTTGCCTACTTATTATAGTAGAATTAGTGAAGAAAGTAAAGTTGCCCCGGCTTAAGGGTTTTTCAAAAATAATTAATAAAGCAGCAGGAAAAAAGAAATTATTAGAGAATATTTTACAAAAAGAGAGTTGAAAGCAGGAAAGATGGTTTCTATTTTTTTATGTTTTTATAGAACTTGGATTTCTTGCTTTCGAAAGAGTTTTATAATAATGAACAAGGCAATTATGGAAGAGGGGGTGAAAAGATGTTAGCATTTGGATCAGCAGCTGCGGCCAGTGATGGAGGTATATTTACCAACCCGTTAATCTTATTTCTGGGGGTTTTATTATCGATTATTATTTTTTGGAAATTCTGTGGTTGGGCCAAAAAGTTTGAGCTTTCGGGCGGTTTTAAGAAGATTATATTTATCCTGACAGCCATAGGTTTGATCGGGTTTAATGTTCTGTATAGCATGGGGAATGCTGCTATACAGGCCGGAAATGGTTGGGGTACTGCCACCATAGCTCTGCTAGCAGCACTTGTCTGGGCTTTTGTTTTTGCATTTGCCCTGATGGCAGAGACTAAATAGTTCTAGCCTATCAATCTGAGGCGGCTTTGGCCGCCTTTTTTGATTAAATGGTATTCATCAGGCAGATAATATTTTAATACACTGGAAAACAGGAGGAAGGCTGTGGATAAGGCAGTAAGCTATGCTTTAATAAAACGCTACTCATCTGAACTGGGAATAGTTGAACTAAAGGATCTAATGGTAGTAGAACAGGGCATAGAGATATGGCTTAACGGGGAGCCATATAGAAAGATCTACTGTTCACCCATTGCTGTTGATGAGTTGGTAATTGGATCCCTGGCTTTTGATAGTATAATTAATTCCATTGAGGACATTAAGAGCTTTAATATGGAAGCCCACCGAGTATATGTTAGCCTAATAAGAGGGCAGGAATCCGGAGCCCGGAAGGGTCATGAACGGGAGGTAGGTATCAAGGTTGATGCTCAAGACATCACCAGACTCATGAAGTTACACCTGGATGCATCAGATATTCACAAGCAGACAGGTGGGGTTCACATCATGAGCCTGAGCCAGGGCGAGAAACTGCTGGTTAGTCGAGAGGATGTGGGCCGACATAATGCAGTAGACAAGTTATATGGTTATTGTTTAAAAAACCGGCTGGATTGCAGCTCCATGATATTTCTTAGCAGTGGTAGGATTAGCAGTGAGATAATAGAAAAGATTATTTATATGGGGATTAAATTAGTAGTATCCAGAGCTACGGTAACTAATCTAGCCCAAAGCAAGGCCGTACAGGCTGGTATAACCTTAATTGGTTTTGCTCGGGGAGAGCGGTTCAATATTTATTCCCATCCGGAAGGTATAATTGCAGGTAACTGCAGGTGATAAAGGCATGAATGAACAGGTGAAGATAAAGCTGCTTAAGGCAGATGGAACTGAACATGAGTTCTGGACGCTGGATGGGAAAAGATTATGGGACAGCTTGGCCGATTCGGGTATGGATATAGATGGTAGCTGTGGCGGCAATGGTTTATGCGGTAAATGCAAGCTAAGAGTTGAAGGCGATACTAATCCCATCTCTGATAAGGAGAGGGAATACTTATTGCCAGAAGAAATAAAACAGGGTTTTCGCCTGGCTTGTTACTGTAATGTCCATGCTCCATTAAAGGTGTATCTTGATTATTCCGGGCAGGAACATGCGGCTAGCAGTACCATACCTTTACCTTCCTCAGACCAAGGGCCGGCCTTAATACAGGTAAAGCAGTTTTTTATCCCGGGGATGGATAATGAAGAACCGGTTTCGCTGCATCGCCGTTTGAGGATGGCTCTTCCCTCGTATGATTTGGATTTGAATATGGATAACCTGGCTTTTTTGTCCAGGTTGGATAGGAGTGGCAGGCCTTCCTTGGAGCTAAGAGCATTGGTACATCCAGGTAATAGGGTGCAATATATTGGCTCCAAATCATGCCAGGCATTTGGAATCGCTCTGGATATTGGGACAACCACTATTTTTGCAGCTTTGCTGGACTTGCAGAAAAAGCAAACAGTAGCGGTAATAAGCCGCAGTAACCTGCAAAAGACCTTTGGAGCTGATATAGTGGCTCGATTGAGCTATGCCCTGGATAATCCTGATGGCCTGCAAACCCTGCGGCGAGTTTTGATCAACAGCATCAATGGGTGTTTGGAAGAAATGACCTTGGAGGTGGGGATTGGATTTGAGGATATTTATGCCTTTAGTGTTGTGGGTAATCCAGTAATGCTGCACTTCTTCTTAGGCTTAAATCCGGCTGGTTTTGCTGCTGCTCCTTATCTAGGCTTGTTCAGCGACCAGCTTACATGTTCGGCCAGGACCGTGGGTCTTCATGCAGCCCAGGAGGCGGAATGCTATATATTACCCCAAATAGGTGGGTTTGTGGGAGCGGACACGGTGGCTGCTTTATTAAGCATTCCCATGGATCAGGATCATACTTATCTGCTGGTTGATATTGGTACTAATGGAGAGATAGTATTAAAACACCAAGAACAAATGTGGGCTGCTTCTGCCGCCGCTGGTCCTGCTTTTGAAGGTGGGGGTATCACTTGCGGCATGAGGGCTGGTGAAGGTGCCATAGACCGAGTATTCCCGGGTCAAGGCAGTGGGCTGGAATTTAACGTGCTGGGAAATGATTTACCCAGGGGCTTATGCGGTTCCGCAGTTATAGATTTGCTAGCCTATTTCCTGGAAACAGGTTTAATTAATAAGCATGGAATAATTAGTGGTCAGGAATCAGGCTCATTGCCCATAGATAGTACTCAGAACGGGGACCAGATAGTATTGTTGGGAGAGGAACAAACTGCCCACGGCTTGAAAATTACTATCAACCAGGAAGATATCAGGCAGATACAGCTGGCCAAGGCGGCTATTCGTTCTGCCATTGATAGTCTTTTAAATGAGGCCGGGGTAGGCTACGGACAGATCGATTGCATATATCTGGCAGGATCTTTTGGCAATTATATCAACCCGGTCAGTGCCTTGAGAATAGGGTTATTGCCGCAGGTACCAGTATCAGCCATAAAAAGCATTGGCAATGCGGCTGGACTGGGAGCGATGCAGGTATTATTGTCTTCTTCACTCTGGGAAAGAGCCGGACTAATGTCCGAAAAAATCCGCCATATAGAGATTGCCAAAGGAGATGGATTTCAAGAATTGTTTTTGAGTCAGATTGACTTTCCAGGGAATGAGGAACTTATCTGATTCCCTGCTTCCCCTGCGAAAAGTTATTTTTAGTACTATAGAAGACGCAAACCAAGGAGGTAACTTAATGGTATACGACAATCTAAAGGTGGAAAAAGATGGTAATATTGCCGTGGTGATTATCGACCGGCCGGAACTTAAGAATGCTTTGAATCTTGATTTATTGGAGTCTATAAGCCAAGCATTTACTGATCTAAAGCAGGATACTGAAGTTAATGCCGTGGTCCTGACCGGATGTGATGAGGTTTTTTGTGCCGGTTTTGATATGAATACGGTAATGAACCTGGGGCAGGATAAAATGAATAAGGTAGACCTGATTGAAAAGGCCTTCCTCAGTGTTTTAAGGTTTCCCATGCCTGTAATAGCTGCGGTTAGCGGGCCGGCCATTGCAGCTGGATTCGATCTCATGGTAATGGCAGATATCAGGATTTTCTCCCAGACCGCTAAAGTTGGCCAGGCTGAGATACGCTGGGCTTTAACTCCCTTGAATGACCCTCTGTGGAAAATAGTAGGGCTGGGTCGAGCTAAAGAGCTGACCATGACTGGCAGGCTTTATGGTGCGGAAGAAGCTCGTGAAATGGGACTGGCAAATTATGTTTATCCTGTAGAGAGCTATCTGAATGAAGCTAAAACTCTAGCTCGCAAGATCGCGGCATTTGATCGCCAGGCTCTTAAAGCCAACAAAGATCAAACCAACCGGATACCGGGAATGGATACTGAAGCTGCCATACGGACTCAAGTATGGGGTTTTAGAAACTTCGTGGGCAGTGAGGATATGATCAGCAGGATGTCAGAATTTTTACACAGCAAGAAATAGGACTGTTAATGGAAAAAAATATAGAAAGTGGGAGTTGCGCATGAAATTTGAAGGTAAAGTAGCTTTAATAACCGGGGGAGGAACTGGAATCGGAAAAGCCGCCGCCCAGATCATCGCAGAAGAAGGCGGAATTAGTATAGTGGCCGGGAGACGGTTGCCACCCCTGGAAGAAACCGTAGCTGAAATTATCCAGGCCGGCGGAAAAGCCGCCGCCTGTTCCGCCGATGTAAGCAAAGTGGAAGATATACAGAGATTAAAAGACTTTGTACAGGAGAAATATGGGAGACTGGATATATTAGTTAATAATGCGGGATCTTCTCTGTTCAAATCTTTTCTGGATACCAGCGTAGAAGACCTGGACCGGCTATACCAGGTGGATCTTCGCAGTGTATACCTGGTTTCTCAGTATATGGTTCCGTTAATGAAAGAAAATGGAGGAGGCAGTATAATTAACATTTCCTCCATACTGGGAGTGCTGGGAGGCAAGAAAGTAAGTGCCTATTGTGCCATGAAGGGTGGAGTGGTGATGCTTACCAAGGCTCTGGCAGCTGAATTAGGCCCGGATATCAGGGTTAACTGTCTGTGTCCCTCCCATATAGTAACTGATATGATGGAGTTAGAAATAGAGAGGCTGGAGAAAGCAGGCAAAATGGATCAGTTAACGCGGCGCTTCCCTATGAAAAGAGTTGCCTATCCTCAGGACATGAAAGGCATTATGCTCTTTTTTGCAGGTGAGGATTCGGCCTGGCTGACCGGGAACATCTTTATGGTTGACGGTGGATTGTCATGTTACATTTAAAGGATTATCAGGGAGATAGATGATGCTGCTGGATTACCATGTTCATGCCATCGCCCACGGGGAATACCAGTATTCCCGTGAATGGATCAGGCAATTTATAGAAACTGCCCGTAGCCACAAGCTGAGGGAGATAGGTTTTACTGAACATGACGAATATATAGCTGAGATCGATTATCGGTTGCTGGAAAACCTTCGCCGGGAATATGATGATATTAAGATCAAGATCGGCTTGGAAGTTGATTATTGGGAAGAACGGGAAAACCAAATCCGGCAGCTGGTGGCCGGGTATCCCTATGATTATATTATCGGCTCCATCCATTATTTGGATGGATGGGCCTTTGACCACCCCGATCACCGGGATGGTTTTGATCATTTGGATATTGACCAGGTTTGTCAGCGCTATTTCCAAGTGTTGAGCCAAATGGTTGATTCTGGTCTTTTTACGGTTGTTGCTCATTTTGACCTTATAAAAAAATGGGGTCATAGACCGGTTGGCCATAGTCTAAACTACTACTGTCATGAAGTATTGAATAAAATTAAAAAATCGGATATGTGTGTGGAGATTAACAGTGCCGGGTTGAGGAAACCGGTGGGAGAGCTGTACCCCGGACAGGAAATATTAAAACTGATGGCCTCAATGAAGATTCCGGTAACCCTTGCTTCGGATGCTCATCATCCGTCTGAGGTGGGAGAGGGAGTGAGGGAAGCAGCTCAGGCAGCCTGGGCTGCGGGTTATCGGGAGATAGCTTCATTGAACAGGGGAAAGCGGGTAATGCTCCCGCTCCTGCTTTAAAAAGAAATTATCCCCCTAGGAATTATTTCGTAGTAAAATCCTCCAATGGCAAGAATCTAGCCTTGCACTGACTCTGCCTTAAGCCAGGGTGAAAGTGGAGTTTGAAAATTATTATTTGGGAGATGGACGAGTGAAAAGCATCGCGATATTGGTCATCAGTCTAGGAATAATTCTAGTTGGAGCCGAAGTCTTTGTTAATGGAGTCGAATGGTTGGGAAAGAAACTAAACCTTTCCGAAGGAGCTGTGGGAAGTGTTTTGGCAGCAGTTGGCACCGCCCTGCCCGAAACTCTTATACCCATAATTGCCATAGTTTTTAGTGGTGCTGCCCAAGGCCATGAAATTGGGATCGGAGCCATACTGGGAGCGCCCTTGATGCTGGCTACGCTGGCCATGTGCGTTACCGGGATGGCAGTAATAATCTTCAGGCGCAAAAGGACCTTCGGTACTAAAGTTGTGGCCGATTATTCTAGTATGTCCAGGGATCTGGGCTTCTTTATACTGGTATATGCAGTGGCGGTGCTGGCTGGTCTGATATCTCCTGCCTATAGAGCTTGGCAGGTGGGGATAGGCATAATAATGGTACTGTCTTACTGCATCTACGTAGTAATAATGCTGGTTCAGGAAAGGGATATACATTCTGACCACGAATTGCCTCAATTCTATTTTGCCAGAAGCAATCCATCACCAGCCCTGATGCTGGTATTGCTGCAGGTTCTTTTTGCCCTGGGTTTTATTATTCTGGGGGCCCATATGTTTGTAGGATCGGTCACCGATGTGGCTGAGATGTATGCTGTACCAGCTTTTGTGCTGGCCCTTATTATCACTCCTATTGCCACAGAACTGCCGGAGAAGTTTAACAGCATCATATGGGTTTCAAGAAACAAAGATACTCTGGCCTTGGGGAATATAACTGGAGCCATGGTGTTTCAAAGTTCACTTATACCAGCCTTGGGAATATTTCTTACTCCATGGCAACTGACTCATAGTGCTTTAATAGTTGCGGCGCTGGCTATTGCTTCAGCTAGCTTCATATTTTTGGAACTGAGAGCCAAGAAACACATTACTGCCTTGATGTTGATAGTAGGCGGTTTGTTTTATGCTTTGTTTATCTATTTGGTATTTCTGGGAGTTATACGCTAAGGTTAAAGAAGAGTATAATCCAGATTGGGTTCAAGGAGTAATCACGCTAAGCTTATTGGAATGATAGTGTTGCTACCATGCTGTATCAAACGGCTCCTGCATATTTTTGCATCCAAAAGTTGTACTGGGGTGTTACCAGGAGTCAAGGTTAAAATATATAAAAGGAAGTGGATGGAATGTCGGATAAAATCAACCCCTATGATAAAGCCCATGAATTGGCTCGTGCTATTAAGGATAGTGAAATATTCGGTAGGTATATAGAAGCTAAGGGCCAGATAGAGAAAAAACCTGAGTATAAAGAAAAAGTATTTCAACTGCGGGAAAAGCAAATAGAGATTAACCGAGCCCAGGTATTAGGAGAGGAACCGGCGGCGGAATTAATCCAGAATCTGACCCTGGATTTTGCTAAACTCAACCAGCACCGGGAAATAGCCAATTTCTTTGAGGCAGAAGCCCGCTTTATTCAGATGTTTAATGATGTACAGGAAATAATACAAAAAAGTATGCAAGAAGATTTAAATGATTAGTTTGATAAAAGCATGACCTTACCCGCCATCTTGAGCCAATTTTCATGCCTGCTTGTCGCCCCCTCCATGGGGGCTTGATTTTTTAACCATTCCACCAGGATTAGCAGCCCCATTCCATGCATAATATTGTATGTAATCATGAATACAATATATCTGCGGCCAAAGTATTTACATGACATGGTATATCCTTAATAATTGGGATGGTTAAAAGATGAATTCCAAAGGGGGAGAACATTAAATGTCATATGCAAATGATTTAATGCAGAGACTTATTAAGAGGAATCCTCACCAACCTGAATTTTTACAGGCCGCCCAGGAAGTGCTGGATTCTCTGGAGCCGGTTATGGAAAGACATCCCGAATTTATAGATGCTGGCATTTTCGAACGAATCGTAGAGCCAGAGAGGCAGATTATTTTTCGAGTTCCCTGGGTGGATGACCGAGGAGAAGTTCAGGTTAACCGGGGATTTCGAGTGGAGTTTAGCAGTGCCATTGGACCTTATAAGGGTGGCTTGAGATTTCATCCTTCTGTCAATTTAAGCGTTATTAAATTTCTGGGTTTTGAGCAAATCTTCAAAAACTCACTGACTGGGTTGCCTATAGGAGGAGGTAAAGGCGGAAGCGACTTTGATCCTAAGGGCAAATCGGATGAGGAGGTTATGAGATTTTGCCAGAGTTTTATGACCGAATTATACCGTCATATTGGTGCTGACACCGATGTGCCGGCTGGTGATATTGGAGTTGGAGGAAGAGAAATTGGTTATTTATTCGGTCAATATAAAAGAATCGTCAATCGTTTTGAAGGGGTACTTACCGGAAAAGGTGTGACCTGGGGAGGAAGTCTGGGCCGGACTGAGGCTACCGGCTTCGGCCTGGTATATTTCGTAGAAGAAATGTTGAAGACGCGAGGCGAGTCTTTTGCAGGTAAGCGGGTAGTAATTTCTGGTTCAGGCAATGTAGCTATTTATGCGGCCCAGAAAGTGAAACAGCTGGGAGGGCAGGTGGTAGCCATGAGTGACTCCAATGGTTATTTTGTGGACGAAGAAGGCGTTAACCTGGATACCATAAAGTCGCTTAAAGAAGTACACAGAAAGAGATGTAAGGAATACTTGGCCCTGCACAAGCAAGCCCTTTATTATGAAGGATGCGACGATATCTGGAATGTACCTTGTGATATCGCATTACCCTGCGCTACCCAGAATGAGATTGATGAACAAGCAGCCAAAACAATGGTGGCCAATGGTTGTATTGCGGTAGGTGAAGGTGCTAATATGCCTTCCACTCCTCAAGCAGTGAAGGTATTTCTGGACCATGAAGTATTGTTTGGCCCCGGTAAAGCAGCCAATGCTGGAGGCGTTGCCGTATCAGCCTTGGAAATGTCCCAGAACAGTATGCGCTATTCCTGGACCTTTGATGAGGTAGACACTAAACTAAAAGATATCATGGTAGATATCCATAAGAAGTCCTATCAAGCTGCCAATGATTATGGATACAGTGGTAACCTGGTAGTGGGAGCCAATATTGCAGGTTTTCTCAAAGTGGCGGAAGCTATGTATAGTCAGGGTATTGTGTAATAGCTAATAAATCTCTAGCTCGATAAATACAACAGGGAGAACCTTGCCAGGTTCTCCCTGTTGTACTGTAACCACCTATCCTTCTAGATCGATTCATCAACCACCATGATTAGGGATCACAACCGAGCATGAAAATTTGTGACTATGCCCGGCGGGCGGTCAAAGACCGCCCCTACACATAGGCCGCCTGAAATCCATACTTAACGGTGCGAGTCTGTAGGGGCGACCTGTGGTCGCCCGCAACGATTGCTAATTTTTCGGCGGATAATTCATTTTCGTGTGAACATATTGGATAAGCTTAGGCAAACCCTTGCCACAAGTTACTATAAGACCCGCTAATATGTTCAGTGCCAGGGATAGAGACCCTCTTATAGTTACTTAATATTACATTTCTATGTTATAATGTCAATTGCACAATGATGAAAGGGTTTTTGGAGGAGGTTTTTATGAAAAGAAATTTTATTGTACTGGTTCTGTTTATAATATCGGCCTGCTTTATGTTCGGTTGCAGTAATACTTCCAGTACTGAAGAATATGTGGGAGAGGTGAATGGACAAAAAATCACTCAGGCCGAATATGATAAACGCTATGCACTTATGCAGAATAGTTATAAGATTCAGCAAACCTATAGCGGTACCGAAGTAGAGGAATTGCCTGCTGAAGTATTGGAAAATTTACAAACCAAGGCTTTTGATGACCTGGTTTACCAGAAGCTGCTGATAAAAGAAGCTGAGGATAGAGGCATAGAAGTTAAGGAAGATGAGCTGCTCGAAGCCATAAATGACTATAGAGCTAATCAATTACAGGGCAGTGAAACCAATTACCAGGAATTTCTTAAACAAACTGGGTTTGATGATGAGAGTTTTAAAAATGAAATGAAAATGGAGCTCTTAGTATCTAAACTACAGCAGGAGATTACGGCTAAGCTGGCGGTAAAGACAGAGGAAGCAAAGGCCTATTATGATGAGAACATTGAGATGTTTCAACAAGAATCCGGTATTCAAATTTCTCATATCTTAGTAGACAGTGAGGACGAAGCAGGTCAGATATTAGAAAAATTGAAAGCCGGAGAAGACTTCTCTGCTCTGGCCCGGGAATTCTCAAAATGTTCAAGTGCCAGCCAGGGTGGAGATTTGGGTATAGTCAACCAGAGTACTTCATTGGTTCCAGAGTTTCTGACTCCCGCTCTGAAACTGGAACCCGGACAAATGACCAAAGCAGCAGTGAAAACGGAATTTGGTTATCACATCATAAAAGCCGGAGAGAGGCAGGAAGCCTCTACAAAGGATTTTGAATCGGTAAAGAACAACATTTTAATACAGCTGCTGCAGCAAAAGCAAATACAAACCTTTAATGATTTTCTAGAGGATTTAAAGAATAAAGCAGAAATAAAGGATTATCGAGAATCAAACAAATAAATACCAGCTTATCCCGCACTCCCACAGCTTCAATGTCTGGGGAGTGCTTTCTTATATCAGGAAGTAAGGGAAAATCCATAGCATGAATTAGTTATTGTAATTAAGGACTCTATAATATACAATAATGATAATTATTATCATCTACAGAAAGGTCGTATATTAGTGGATGCTATTAATACCAAGTTGTACAGGAACAATTACCGTCTTACTGGTCAAAGAAAAGCAGTTTTGAATGTAATGATGGAGAATAAGGGGCGGCACTTATCGGCGGAGGAAGTTTTGTGGGAAGCCAGGAAAAGAATCCCTAATATTGGTATCGCCACTGTATACCGGACTTTGGAGAAATTAGCCAGCCTGGATATTCTTTATAAGTCTATGTTCGAAAGCAATAAATTTCGCTATGAGTTATCTGAAGATGATAAACATCATCATCATCATGTGGTGTGTTTAAGTTGCGGACAAATATCAGAGGTCTCAGGTGATTTGCTTTATGAATTGGAGAGCAAACTAGACCAGCAGGGATATAGAATAATT
Source organism: Syntrophomonadaceae bacterium (assembly GCA_012522955.1). Lineage (GTDB taxonomy): Bacteria > Bacillota > Syntrophomonadia > Syntrophomonadales > Syntrophomonadaceae > JAAYJK01. The sequence continues at coordinate 88,499 of JAAYJK010000026.1, read as the reverse complement.
GATCACGAGTTGAAATTTTATGGCTATTGTCCTCTTTGCAATAAAGATAGCTAAGAATTTAACCATATATAAATATACTATGCAGGAGGCAGCATATGACAGTAGTGATGATAGGAAATCCCAATGTGGGCAAGAGCCTGGTTTTGAACCGCCTTACCGGCAGCAACTTCATCGTATCCAATTATGCCGGCACTTCTCTGGAAGTCAGTGAAGCCACCATTAATCTTCCCAACCGAAAAATAAGAATCATTGATACTCCTGGTATATATTCCATATTTTCTATAGGCCAGGATCAACAAATAATAAAGGATATCCTGGAACAGGAAAAACCTGAGCTGATTTTAAATGTTTTGGATGCTAGCAATCTTGAGCGCAACCTGATGTTGAGTTTTGAGCTCAAACAGCTGGGAATTCCTATGATAGTGCTGCTCAATCAAATCGATCGGGCTAGAAGAATAGGATTGGAAATCCAGCGCGAGCGGCTGGAGAAAATTCTGGGAGCCCCGGTACTATTCTTTTCCGCGGTTGCCGGCGAAGGTTTAATGGAATTAATGCAGATGCTTCAGCTGGATAGCCTGCAATTAAACCGTCCCAGCAGCATAGAGCCCTATTTGGAATATGAAAATTGCCAGGAATGTTCTTTACAATGCACTGGCTGTACAGGCTGCTCTATTGGATCCGAAAGTTGTCTGGGCTCGGATGATTTCAGAAGGGCTGAAATTGCTCGCTATACCGCCCAACTAGTACTTCACCGGCAGAGTAAGGTTCAACGCTATTGGATTGATAAAGCGGAAAAGGTCTTAGATCAGCCGATATTGGGTACCATTATACTGTTGATTTTTGTATTCTTAAGCTTTTTTCTGCTATTGAAATTTATCGAATTAAGCGAAGGCCCGATAAGTGCTATCCTTAATCCTGTGAACATTTTTATCGAAAATTTCTTAGCCAGTTTATTGCCCGATGGTATGATCAATAATATTTTATCCAAAGCTATTCCAGAAGGACTTATTATACCTTTTACCATTATTATGCCAGCTATGTTAATGGTTAGTTTTTTAATGTCGGTGCTGGAGGACACTGGCATTCTGCCCCGCTATTCAGTAGCATTGGAAAGAGTGGGCAGACTGTTTGGTGTTTCGGGGCAGGCAGTAATACCTCTTTCTTTGGGCTTCGGCTGCCGTACTCCAGCCATATTGGCTACTCGTTTAATGCCGACTATGGCCGAGCGATTCATAGTGATTACCATTCTTAGTATTGTTATTCCTTGTGCTGCTACCATAGGCGTTATGGCAGCTGTTATTACAGCCTTTGATGCTTCATTGCTGGTCTTGTTGACTACTATGCTGGCAGTACTGGTTATTCTAGGATTTTTACTCAGCAGGTCTATGCCCCGGGAAGAGGTGTTTGTATATGAACTTCCCCCTCTACGGATTCCCGATTGGGGCAACGTATGGAAGAAGGTGCGGATGAGATTTGCCGGGTTCTTTAGCGAAGTATTGCCCTTATTGCTGGTAATGAATATAATTATCCGGGGCTTAATGGAATCGGGATTTTTTGAGCTGTTTTATACTATGGAAGGATTTACCCGATCGATTTTTGGTATACCATCTGATGCTTTTGTAGCAGTATTGGTAACTATGTTTCAGCGCTACTTGGCCCCTCTGGTTCTTTTAAATGCCAGTTTAACGCCCAGAGAAGCTACCATAGCCATCTCCATGATATCCCTTTCCCTGCCATGTTTACCGGTCATGGTAATGACAGTCAGGGAGATAGGAGCTAAAGGCTTAGTGAAAATACTGGCCTTGGGATTTATTACTTCCTTTGTGGTTGGTGCAACATTGAATTTAATCTTACCGGGGTAGGAGGACAATTATGTATTTAAAGGATATGAAAACTGGACAGAGTGGTGTAGTGGTAGGCATTAAAAAAGGCCATGCCTCTGAAAGACGCTTATTTGAAATAGGTTTGGTGCCGGGAGCCAGGGTGGAAGTCCTTTCCCGTCACCCTTTTAAAGGTCCTTTGTTGTTGCAGGTAGGCAATTGTCGTCTAGCCCTGGGGCAGGGTATTGCTACAATGGTGGAGGTAGAGTTGATTCCAGGCTGACCAACTGTCATTAATTAAGGAATAATTCAGCTTTATGAACAAAGCCAGCTGCAGTAACCGAATTATTAGACGTATAATCTACAGTTATGATAAAATATATTCGATAATCTGTTTGCAGTGGAGGACTCAATTATGTTAGAACTCAAAAACTTGTATATGACTGTATATGACGAAAATGGACCAGCTAAAGAAATTATTCGCGGCATTAACCTGGTATTTGAAAAGGGTAAGGTTTATGCTATAACTGGCCCCAACGGAGGAGGAAAAACATCTATTGCCAAATTGGTGATGGGCATATTTAGCCCCACCAGCGGAGAAATATACCTGAACGGGGAGGAAATAACCCAACTCAATATTAGTGAACGCGCCCATCGAGGCATAAGCTATGCTTTTCAGCAACCTCCGCGATTTAAAGGACTAACTATCGAAGATTTAATCAAAATTGCCCGGCCCGGTATTGATCAGCTAGCATTAAGAGGTACTATGCGGGATGTAGGCCTGTGCCCGGAAGACTACCTATTCCGGGATGTGGGACCGGGATTAAGTGGCGGAGAAGTGAAAAGAGTAGAAATAGCCCAAGTTTTAGCCCGAGAGGCAGAAGTTTCTATCTTTGATGAGCCCGAAGCCGGAGTTGATTTATGGACCATACAGAAGCTTATTGGAATTCTGTATAGCAAGTTTAAAAACAACCCGAATGCCATAACAATTATTATTACTCACAACGAAAATATCTTGGGCATATGTGATGAAATAATTGTGGTTGGTAATGGTATGGTACAGGCCCAGGGTACCCGGGAAGAAGTATGGCCTTTGATCAAGGATGATGTTGAATGCAAGATGAAAGAACAGTGTGGAGAGTTGTTGACTTATGAAATTTGATAATTTGAGCATGGAGCTGTTAAATACTATTACTGATTTGACCCAAATACCGGATGGGGCAGTTAATATACGAGTAGATGGAGAATCGATAGTGCGCAATTCCTCGGCCCAGGTGACTATAACTTCCCGGGAAGATGGACGAGGATTTTCCCTGGTAGTGAAACCAGGAACCCAGGAAACCATTCATGTTCCGGTGCTAATCACCCAAGCAGGTATTCAAGAAACTGTCTACAACACTTTTAATATCGGAGAGAATTCCGATATTACAATCATCGCTGGTTGCGGGATTCATAATCCCAGCCACAGTGATTCCAAGCACGATGGGGTTCATGAGTTTGTTGTAGGTACAGGTGCTCGTTTAAGATATGTTGAGAAGCATATGGGCCAAGGCTCGGGTCAGGGAAAAAGAATAATGAACCCCACTACCAGAATAACCTTACACAGTGGAGCTTCAGCTGAATTGGAGATGACCCAGATCAAAGGGGTAGATGATACCCACCGATCAACCATAGCTTATATTGAGGACAAGGCCACACTGAAAATAGTAGAAAGGCTTATGACCGAGGGTGATCAGGTTGCGGAATCAGATGTTAAGTTAAATATAGTGGGAAAGGGCGGAAGTGGGCAAATTATATCCCGCTCAGTAGCCCGGGATACATCAGTCCAAGTGTTCAGGGCTTCCCTATTAGGCCAGGTAGAATGTAACGGTCATGTGGAATGTGATTCCATTATTATGGATAAAGCCCGGATTAGTTCTATTCCCGAGTTAGTGGCAGAGGACTCTGAGGCGGTATTAACCCATGAGGCGGCCATCGGTAAAATTGCTGGTGAACAACTGATCAAACTGATGTCGCTGGGATTAATGGAGCAGGAAGCAGTTGACATAATTATTGATGGTTTTCTGCGTTAGCATGAGGCCTTTTGAGCCACAATATATGGGACAGGTGGGTGTATGGATTGAATCTAAACCTATTTAAAACTTATGTTCGGGTGGTTGAAACCCAAAATTTGTCACGTACCGCCAATGAGTTTGGTTTGTCTCAACCTGCTATAACCAAGCAGATTCAAGCGCTGGAAGATATCTATGGGGTTTTGCTGTTAGAGCGATCTGGTCGCAGACTAAAGACCACAGAAGCGGGCGAAGCCTTATACCACTGTGCTCGGGAAATCATCAAAGCCATTGATAAAACTGATATTATTATGGAAGATGTAGTGGAAAGCCGCAGGGGATATATTTCCTTGGGAGCAAGCACTATACCGGGAGAATATATACTGCCTGTGCTGGTCAAGAATTTCAAAGATAATAATCCTAGTATCAGGATCAGCATGGATATAGGCGATACGGAGAGAATATTCAATAAAGTGGCGGAAAGAGAATTGGACATCGGGGTAGTCGGGGCCTGGTATAACAATCGCAAGGTGGATGGGTTTCAGTGGGTTGAAGATGAACTGGTTATTGCATTACCCGACCATCATGAAATGGTTTTGAGGGAGAAGGTACACCTATCGGAGCTGGCCTCTGAAAAATGGGTATTCAGGCAAAAAGGCTCCGGCACCAGAAAAGTGGCAGAAGAATTAATTGCCGCCAGTGGATTGAAAATGGATGATATCAACATATATATGGAGGTAGGCAGTACTGAAGCAGTACTGGCTACGGTGGAAGCTGGAATGGGAATATCCATGGTATCGGAGTGGGCTATTCAGCGCTTGGATCCCCACCGCAAAATAGTAAGCTTGAGTATAGCGGATGAGGGTGCCCAGCGTTATTTTTACATTATTTATCCGCACCAGAAGAAAAGGCGCAAGTCGGTTTTACAGTTCATGGAATTCCTGCAAAATATTAAGGGGAACTAGTGTTAAACTAATAGGGATCGCTCAGAGTTGGGTAGCTTTACCCAACTTAATATTTTGATTTGAAATTACCTAGGGTTTGTATATAATATATCTGTTTGGATAATTAATCAGGGAGGATTGCCGATGTTACCGTTACCTAAAAAGTATTTTGTTACTGCTGCTGCCTCGGAAGGCGAAAGTGAGTTGACTGCTTTTGATCGAGCTTTATTAAAGGCCCGGGTAGGAAATACTAATTTATTAAGAGTCAGCAGCATTTTACCGCCGGGCTGTGTATATGATCCTGAGCTGGTAATACCTGAAGGATCTCTGCTTCCAATTGCTTATGGATCAATTGTTTGTGAAGAGCCTGGGACCAGGATAGCAGCGGCCGTATCAGTAGGTGTCAAAAAAGATAGCTTTGGAGTTATTATGGAATTTTCCGGCAAGTGCAGCAAAGAAGAAGCAGAAAAAAAGGTTAGTGATATGGTCAAGGAAGCCTTTAGAGTAAGAGGTTTGGAGTTGGAAGAGATTAAGCTGGCATCGGCCGAGCATGTAGTCGAGAAAATTGGATGCGCCTTTGCAGCAGTACCTTTATGGTATTAAAAAGCCTGTTAAACTCAATATTTATATAACAAAGGGAGGAAGCCGGTTTGGAATTGTGGTTTACTGAATATCAGACTCCAGCCATAGGATTTAGCTGTAAGAGTACTAGTACCTTGAGAACAGAGAAGACAGCCTTTCAAGATCTGGCAGTTATAGAAACCGAGCAATTTGGGCGGATGTTGCTGTTGGATGGAATGGTAATGACTACCGAAAAAGATGAGTTCATTTACCACGAGATGATAAGCCTGGTAGCATGCAATTCTCATCCTAACCCGGAAAATGTATTAATTATTGGAGGAGGGGATGGAGGTACATTAAGAGAAGTAGTACGTCATCCAGCCGTGAAACAGGGTACTCTGGTAGAGATAGATGAAAGAGTGGTACAGGCAGCACGTGACTTCTTTCCTTCCATATCATGTGCTTTAGACCATGTGAAGAGTAAGGTTCTAATAGAAGACGGCATAAAATATGTTCAGGAAAATGAAAACTGCTATGATATTGTGATTGTTGATTCTACTGATCCGGTAGGACCAGCTATTGAGTTATTTTCGAAATCATTTTATGCCAATGTTTACAAATTATTAAGAGATGACGGTATGTTGGTGGTTCAGAGCGATTCTCCCTATTACCATCCCGAGGTTGTGCGGATGGCCTTTAATGGCATCAAGGATATATTTCCTTTGACCAAACTTTACTTGGCCAATATACCCACCTATCCCAGCGGTTTGTGGAGCTTTACTATAGGATCTAAAAAACATGATCCCGAGCAACCATGCCATACCCATCAACAGGGATGCAGATACTATACTAATAAACTTCATGAAGCGGCTTTTCAGCTGCCAGTGCTGGTTAAGCAAATCATAGGGAATGGAGAATAAGAAGGGTTATGAACAAAGCCATTGAGTATCTGGAAGCAAAGGCAGTCTTTATGGCTGCCTCTAATAAATTAGAGGAATGTGAAAAAGTACTGTTGGGAATTCCCTTTGATGCTACTACCAGCTTTAGACCGGGGACCCGTCTGGCACCTTATCGCATTCGGGAAGTATCCGAAGGTATTGAGGAATACAGCATTTACCAGGATCGATCCCTGGAAAACCTTAATTTTTTCGATGCCGGGGATATGGTACTGCCCTTTGGTAATGTTATAGAATGTTTGGATCGCATTGAGCGAATTAGCGATTACTTTCTGGAACAGGGAAAAAAGCTGTTTTCCATGGGCGGAGAACACCTGGTTAGCCTGCCTTTAATCAAATCCTATTACAGGCATTATCCAGAGCTGGTAGTACTGCAGCTGGATGCTCATGCTGATTTAAGGGATCATTATTTGGGCGAAACCATGTCCCATGCCTCGGTTATGAGACAGGCCTCTGATTTACTGGGACCCCGGCGAGTTTTTCAACTGGGGATACGCTCCTGTACAAGAGATGAGTTGAGCTATGCTCAAACCCATACCAGGATGTATGCCGATGTTTTGCTGGAGGTGCTGGATCAAGTAAAGGGGTTGATAGGGAGTGGGCCAGTATATTTTACCCTGGATGTTGACGTAATTGATCCGGCGTACGCTCCCGGAACTGGTACTCCAGAAGCAGGCGGTTTTAGTTCCCGACAAGTCCTGCAGTTAATGCAGCAACTAAAGGACCTTAATATAGTAGGATTTGATTTGGTGGAAGTCTCGCCTCCTTATGATAACGGCGACATCACCTCTATATTAGCCGCCAAGATAATAAGAGAAGCACTCTTAGCCTACTAATTGACAGTGGGAATTCCCCACTGTCAATTAATTTTGTTTAGTAAATGGTCAGGCGCTTGGAGTATACATAGATAATATTGCTTCCGGCTTGTTTATTAAAGGTAAATAAATCCAGGAGCAGGTCGTAAATCCCTTCCATTTCTTCCTCTAAATTATTAACGGTTCCGGGTAGTTCAATTTCAAACACTGCTACCGGGCTTTCCAGCCAGTTCAAGAGCCTCAGTTCCTGCATTCCTTCACCCAAAAAATCCAATTCATCCAAGGGCATGGAAAAAGGGGCTCGGGGTTTACTTTTAATATGACTTTCCAGCTTATTGATAAAATACTTTAGTTGGGCTTCTTTTTCTGGATCAATGACATACTGGAATAAGACTTCGTAAAGGTTTTGAACCAATATTATTGAGGTGGTATTGGGCAGCATGATATGCTGTTCCATTCTTAAAAAATTGAGTTTAAATTGTTTGTTGTTTGGCAGAATCCATCACTCCTAATTCTTGTCTTATTAACTCCCCAGGGCGATAAACTGGTTTTGCTCGATACATCGAAATATTATCTGGGATAAGTTATGTTTCCATTGCCCAAATAGCCCTACCCCCTGCCCTAACCTTAAGTCTTCCTCCCCATGAAGTCATTTGCTAATTAGATTTTAACTGTTATATTAACAATTAACAACTGGAGCGAAGTAAGCCTGATGCAGCATGCTGATAGTGTCACTCTGGGTAGCTAAAATTGTTCCCCTTGGCCATATTCCGAGATGCAGTGATTTTATGCTTATGGGTTTTGGTATTCTGCCCTGCTTAATAGACCTTCTGCCAAGTTTTACCCTGACCGCGAAATTTGGTCTAAGCTTACTTAACGTGCAAATATGGGCTTAATAGTCCCGTTTGCATACAATACCTCCTAAAACGAGTTTTGCTTATTCAACTATGATAAAATATAATAGTATTGGTAAATAACAAAATATAATGCTTGCTGGTATAAGCCATTCTCATAGGCCGAATCTCTTTTCTCTACATCAAGATGCAAAGGAGCGGGGGAACCAATTTTGGGGTGAATTTCCGGTCATGTCCGGGATAGGGCGGCCCTTTAGCCCGAATCCGTCAGCTAACCTCGTAGGCCAGGAGGGGGAGTAATGGATGTTATGCTGATATTTATCAGAAACTTCCTAGTTACACTTAATCACCAATTGCCTGCATTCATACCCTTTTAAATCTTCTATGCTTCCATTAGTCGCTAAATTAGCGGCACTATTTTTCATATTGAGCAATTAGCGGCGGATTAGAAGCAATGTAGGCGTTCCAGTCTGTTTCCTAGCCAGTCAATTATTAGCTTATGGTATCACATAGTCTGGTTCAGGGAATAATGAAGCAATATCAAGTTATATATGAGAATTTACACGAGTTAATAGCACAGTGAATATGGGCTTATAATACTCATCTTTTGCAATAAAGGAATGATAATATGATCGAAGTTAAGAATCTTACCAAAATTTATGGCCACAATACGGATGCAGCTTTAGCAATGTTGAAAAAAGGCGTTCCGAACCAGGAGATTAAAGACAAAACCAAACAGGTAGTAGGAGTTCGGGATGCCAGTTTCACTGTGGAAAATGGTGAAACATTTGTGATTATGGGTCTGTCCGGCAGCGGAAAGTCTACTCTGCTGAGATGCATCAACCGTTTAATTAAGGCCAGTGCAGGTCAGATACTTATTGATGGGGTAGATGTACTTACTATGGCCCCGAAAGAACTGGAAGAATTGCGCAAACGAAAAATGGCTATGGTTTTTCAACGCTTTGCCCTCTTGCCTCATCGCAATATCCTGGATAATGTTGCTTACGGCTTGGAGGTTCAAGGGGTTAAAATAGAGGAACGTCAGGCTAAAGCCCGGGAGGTAATAGAAATGGTAGGTTTGTCTGGATGGGAAGACTCCTATCCCGAGAACCTGAGCGGAGGAATGCAACAGAGAGTAGGTATTGCTCGAGCTTTAGCCACCGAACCAGATATTTTATTGATGGATGAGCCCTTTAGCGCTCTGGATCCCTTGATACGGCAGGATATGCAGGATGAGCTGATAGATATTCAAGAAAAGCTACAGAAGACTATAATTTTTATTACTCATGACCTGGATGAAGCTCTGAAAATTGGAGATCATATAGCATTGATGAAAGATGGGGAAATTGTTCAGATCGGGTCTCCGGAAGATATTCTTCTTTCCCCGGCCAGTGATTATGTAGCCCGTTTCGTGGAAAATGTTAATCGATCTCTGGCCCTTACTGCTGCTTCGGTGATGGTTAGACCTCGCTATGTGGTTCATCCCAAAGATGGTCCCAGGACATCTCTTAATTTTATGGAGAAACACGGTTTGTCCACCTTGTTTGTTCTTGATCGCACCGGTAAATTAAAGGGTTATATAAGTGCAGAGGACGCTGCAGAGCTGGCTGCCAAAGGAATAAAGGATTTGGCGGATATCATACAGGATGATATGCCTACTACCAATCCCAATACTCCCCTAGCTGATCTGCTGGATGTAATGGCATATACTAAAGTTCCCATAGCTGTTATTGATGAAGATCAGCGACTGCAGGGAACTTTGGTGCGGGGTTCAGTTATCGCCGGTCTGGCTGGCGGAAGGGGGGGAATAAATAATGGATAGAATACCCAAAATTCCGTTGGCTGAGTGGACAGATAACTTTATTGCTTATTTGCAGAGTAATTTTGGCGCCAGCACTCAAGCCTTTGCCGAGGGGCTAGAGGGATTTATAAAAGGACTACAGGGGTTGTTGATTGCCGCGCCGGCTGAATTGATACTTATTATTATAGTATTGCTGGCCTGGCGCTTGGCCGGGAAGAAAATGGCCGTATTTTCTGTGTTGGGTTTATTCTTTATATATAATCTGGGCCTGTGGTCGGTGACCATGGAGACTATAGCGATGGTAATATCAGCCGTCTTGCTTTGTATGCTAATTGGTATACCGTTAGGCATTTTAGGGGCTAAGAACAACACTGCTCATCGTATTATCATGCCCATCCTCGATTTTATGCAGACTTTGCCCGCTTTTGTGTATCTGTTGCCAGCTATCCCCTTTTTTGGTTTGGGAGTAGTACCCGGGGTAATAACTACTATAATTTTTGCCATGCCTCCGGTTATCAGGTTAACTGATCTAGGGCTTAAACAGGTGCCTGAAGAACTGATAGAATTGGGCAAATCCTTTGGTTCTACATTCTGGCAGATGCTGGTTAAGATTGAACTTCCATTAGCCAGATCGACTATGCTGGCGGGTATTAACCAATGTATAATGTTGTCCCTGTCCATGGTGGTTATAGCTTCCATGATTGGGGCCAAGGGATTGGGCGGGATAGTATGGAGAGCTATACAAACCCTTAATATGGGCACAGGCTTCGAGGCCGGGGTAGCAATTGTTATTATTGCAATTATTCTGGATAGAATAACCCAAAATCTAGGCACGAAAAAATAGGGAAAGGAGTCGATTTAGTTTGTTAAAGAAGAAAAAACTGGTTCTGATTTTGACTTTATTGGTATTTGCCATGGTCAGCGTAGTAGGATGTGGGGGTGGAGAAACTGCTGAACCCTCAGACGGTGCACAGAGTGTAAAGGATAAGTTCGGGGGAAGGATAATTGGAATTGACCCCGGGGCTGGGATTATGGTTGCCAGTGAAAAGGCATTGGTAGAATATGACCTGGACTATGAACTGATGGAAGGCAGCGATGCTACCATGGTTGCCACCTTAAAGCAGGCTATCGATAATAATGAATGGGTAGCCGTTACCGGTTGGGCACCCCATTGGAAATTTGCCACCTGGGATCTAAAATTTCTGGATGATCCCAAGGGGGTTTATGGAGAAGCTGAAACCATCAATACCATAGTTAGACAGGGACTGAAAGAAGACCTGCCGGAAGTATATGAAGTATGTGACAATTTCAGCTGGGGCGATGCGGATATTGGTTCAGCCATGGGCCTGGCCGATGAATTAGGTGATGATGTGTTGGCAGCCCGGCAATGGGTGCAGGACAACCAGGACTTGGTTAACAGCTGGCTGCCCGAGGGTTATGACGCTGGAACCTTAGTTGACAATCCAAGCAAAGAAGAGGTAACCCTGCTGTATGTGGAATGGGCTTGTGCCCGGGCAGAAACCAATGTAATGGCTGATGTACTTAAGAATATTATGGGTTATGAGGTAGAGATGATGTCAGTTGGTGCAGCCGCTATGTACCAGGGTCTGGCTGCTGGAGAGGGAGATGCCTTTTTCACCGCTTGGCTGCCGGTTACCCATGGAGAATACATGAATCAAGTGGGCGATAAGGTAGAAGACCTGGGACCCAGTTATGAAGGGGCCAGAATAGGTCTGGTAGTCCCCGCTTATGTAGATATTGACTCTATTGAGGAGTTAAATAACTAAGCAGAATACCAGTGCCAAAATAACAAAATAACAAGCAAAAAGCGGTCGATCTTAAGAAGATCGGCCGCTTTCTTATGGTGCAGTGTAACAGAAGGACGTGTCCCCTTGTTACATTGTTATATCGAAATTAAAGGGGAATTTTATGATCAAAGTAATTGATATTCATGGCTTGGCGTACTTCCACCATGGTTTCTTGGGCTACTGAATGAGCTTTGCGGGTACCCTCCATTAAAATTTCTTTTAGCTGCCCGGGAGCTTGCAGATATTTTTCTCTTCTTTCCCGCATGGGTTCCAGCATGGCATTGAGCTGTTGAGCTAAGCGAGTTTTGCAGGCTACACAGCCTATGCTTCCACTGCGGCAATCTGCTTCGATTTCTGTTGCTGCATCGCTGTTAAATACCTTATGGTATTCGAAAACGGTGCATATTTCCGGGTGTCCGGGGTCAGTTTTTCGAATACGGGCTGGGTCGGTAACGGCATTTCTGATCTTAAGCTGAACCTGCTCGGGAGTATCAGATAAGAATATAGCATTATTAAGGCTTTTGCTCATTTTGGCCTTGCCGTCCAAACCTACTAGGCGGGGTACATCTCCTACCAATGCCTCGGGTTCAACCAATACCGGATAATATAGATCGTTAAAACGTCTAACGATCTTGCGGGCTAGTTCTATATGAGGTACTTGATCTTCCCCTACTGGTACCAGGTGAGCTTTAAAGATACTGATGTCTGCCGCTTGACTAACCGGATAGCCTAGGAATCCATAGGTCATATCTTTAAATCCATGCTGCGCGGCCTCAGATTTAACGGTGGGATTATGGCGCAGAACATTTACGGAAGTAAACATGGAATAATACATGGTTAGTTCATGTATTTCCGGTATCATACTCTGAACAAAAATAGTGGATTGTTCAGGATTAAGTCCTGCCGCTAGATAATCCAAAGCAATCCCATATACGTCCCGGGTCAGGTTCTCATCCTTTTCCCAGTGGGTAGTCAAGGCCTGAACATCAGCAATTATAATAAAACTGTCAAATTCCTCTTGCAATCTTACGCGATTGGCCAGGCTGCCTACGTAATGACCCAGATGAAGGTTTCCGGTAGGTCGGTCTCCAGTAAGAATTCTCTTTTTTCCTTGCTGCATTATATATCGTCCTCCTGCTTAAGAAATGAATAAAACCTCCTATCCACCAAGGGACGGAGGCTGTTAGCTTTCCGCGGTACCACCCTTATTGACAATAATGTCCGCTTTAGTCCTTTTAACGGGGGCAACCGGCTTCCTGATCACACAGCATCAGGGGGCAGCTCAGAAGTCCATTCGATGATATTATGGTACCGGTTCACAGCACTCCGGCTCTCTGTGACCATAATTTAACTTCTACTATTCTTCTTCATCACTTGTAAAGTATTGACCTAACTAAAATACCATTATATATAGCTTAATGCAAGCTATCAGCCAATACAAATAAATGACCATCAGTTGTGAATAATGTTGCAAATACTACTATTATATAATATTATGATTAAAGAATATTTACAGTTAAATAATACTTGGACGGTAAATTGGACGTCTATTTAAGGTAAAGGAGTATTGAAAATGGATAGATTAAATGCCTACATTTGTTTTAACATGCGTGCAGCTATGAAAAAAATTGATCGCTTATTGAGCCGCCAATTAGATGAGATAGGGATCAGTATACCCCAGTCATTTATACTTTTTTGCCTGCAGGAGGAAAATGGCTTGACTCTCAAGGAAATAGGAGGTCGTACTTTAATTGATAGTTCTTCCATGACCGTACTGGTAGATAAACTAGAGAAGGAACAATTGGTCAAAAGACAGTTGGATGCCCATGATAGGAGGGCTATTAGGGTATTTATTACCGAGCCGGGCCTGGCAATGGCGGAAAAGATACATTTCATAATATCCAACCTTAATACCTTGTTGTTTGATTTACTGGGAGAGGGAAATCAGAAAGAGTTTATGCACGGTTTAATCAATATCGTTAATGGTATAGACGATTAAAGGGAATTATCAAGATTTTTGCTATAGCCTATTTCTTTCCTGCTCCATCATGAGCAGGAGAAAAGGCATGACTAAATAAATACTGGTGGTGGAAGCAGCCACAATGCCGGAATCATTTACAATTAAGGCTACCAGGGCTGCAGTTACTATTCCCACAAAACCCTTTAGAATAACCGGTCTGCGAGCAAATAGATTTTTAATAGCTCCCACCGGGAAGTAAATAAAGGTGGCCAGGACCAGTAGGATTACGAGGAATACTCGGCTCCAAATGGTATATTTGATTAGTTTCACATTGACCTGTAATTTTCTAATTATTATGGTTAAGGCTTCCTGCCAGCCACCACTCATTATTTGATGGGCCGCCCGGCCAATATGGGTTTGCAGTTCAGCCGGCCTATTCATATCATAAAAGCTTACCCCCAATACAGTAAACAAGATTATACCCACTATGCTGGACCAGCCCCAGAGATTCAATTTGATGTCACTAAAAAGATATAGGCTGACCAGGAAGGCTAGTGGAGCTGTTATCATTCCGTCGGATTGGGCTCCCAATGAAGGCATTCCAATTAAAAAACATTCGAACAAAAAGAATAGGGCTAGTAAGAATAATATCAATTTACTATTGAATTTTTCAAATAAAGCTGCCCCTGTTGCTATAGAAGCTCCAATCAGTATCCCCATATACTCGTTGCCGATTCCATAGTAACGAGCTCCAGCCATGGGATCATAACCCAGCACTGAACATTGAATCAGAGTAGTGCCGGTTAGTATATCCAGGTTGATGGCTAGAAGAGTAATGAAACTCAAAGCTATAAAAGCTCGGAAACCATTGCCGCGGCTTATGGCTAGAGCCAGTCCGGTCAGGATAATGGTAGCCATAATAGCCACTAGTACGTAAAGCCAGTCATAGCTCAGGCGCAGGAGACCCAGGAATAGCAAAACCAGGGGAAAGCAAACCATGGCAATGATCACTGGCTGAAGCAGGTACTGATAGGCTTTGAATTTGAGTATGATGATGCAGGCTAGAAGCAATATAATGATTAAACTAGCTACATAGCCTTTTATAAGAGGGGTTCTCAGCCTGGTAGTCGTGCTGGTGGATTTGGCTAATTGCTGGGCTTGTTCCAATGTCGGTTCCCCATTAGTACCTATACTCTGCATAGGTCGACCTATCATGGCATTATTAGTATCCTTTAATTGAAAGAAGTCTAGAATAGTAGGAGCTATATCAGTATTAGCCACTATATATTGGCGCTGGGTGGCGGGAGAGGTTAAATAGCCTGGTTGTACTCCAAAGCCGCTGGCTATAACAGGCGCGAAATTGTTTTTCTGGTCTATTTCCATTAAGGAACAGGAGGGGGCAGCTATCAGCAGCAGATCCTGGGAGGGATCCAGGCTGGAATTCAGCCAGGCGGTAAAGCTATCTATTTCACCTAGAATTCTGCTTTTTTCCTCTTGATATACCTCGTCAAAGGCAAGGGGCGAGTTTTCCAGTCGTGACAAATCAGGCAGGTCGATGATCAATATATCAGCTTGGCTGGAAAATTGCTGGCTGCGGTCTTTAAGGTATTGGTAATTGGTTTTATAGCTCAATATGCTGTCTACAGGTATATGACGGGTGGAAGGGCCTATGTCTCCCAGGACAACTTGTCCCTTGCTATCCATGCCTACGGCCAGCACAGGGCGTAGCTGTTCAGTACCGTTATCAGCATTTCCCAAGACTGCCAACTGGTATCCATTATCAGCTAAAATCTGCCCCAGCCTTCCCGGAACCGTGGTTACACTCTCGTTTTTCATACCCACCAGTATGTCGGGTAAATTTATCAGTAAACATTCACTCTCACCCGGATCCCACCCGGTAAGGTTGCTATAAAACAGGGAAGCTTTTTGATGCTGTCCGGGAATAATTTCATCTTTATTAAACCCCATCAGTCCAGTTTTATTAGTTTTAGCCAGGTTTCCAGCTCCAATGGTCAAATAGGTATTGATGGTATTATAACCCTTTAAGGTACGAGTGCTGGAGAGGCCAACGGCTCCTTGCTGTATCAACTGATACATATGGGGTGTAGAGCTTTCATTGATATCGTTGATAGAGATTTTATCAATGAGTAAGAGGTAGACCTTTCCAGGGGGTTTTTGGTCTGGGGATGCCCAAGCCGGGGAAACAACAAAAGTTAGAAAAACCAGGCTCAGTAAGATGAAAGTACCCATTTTAACAGGATTTATGATGATATTGAAGTTGGTTTTTCTTATTATATCCCCAACAATAGCCTTTAATTGTTGGAAGCTTGTATTCATGTTGGTCATAGCTACTCCTGATTTTCGTAATAGGGAATCACTTCTTATCTATTCTAGTACAAAAAATCGTGCTTGGCCATGGTTTCTCCGGCTAGGTAGCGACTTTTCTGTAAGAGCATAATATAATAATCCAAGGAGTTATTTTCGAGTTCAGGCGGAATTAATAAAAAGATTATAAAAAACTTTACCCTTTATTGACATGAGACAGAAATATGCTAAAATTCTACATGTGCCAAATGAACAGAATAAGGCCTTGATAATGGAAAAGGAGGTTTGGGAAATAGAACAAAATAGGGAGGCGATATTATTGCAGTCTTTAGGGCGTCATGTACTTGCCGAAGTGTACGGATGTCGTTTTGATGTTTTAAATGATGTCCGCAAGGTTGAGGATATCATGGTTAATGCAGCTTTGGAGGCTGGAGCTGAAGTTAGAGAAGTTGTATTCCATAAGTTTAGCCCTCAGGGTGTGAGCGGAGTGGTTGTGATTTCTGAATCCCACCTGGCGATTCATACCTGGCCTGAACTGGGGTATGCTGCGGTTGACGTATTTACCTGTGGAGAAACAGTTAACCCGTGGGATGCATGCCAATACCTGCAGGAAAAATTTGGAGCTGATTATGTAGATGCTTCAGAGATTAAGCGGGGAGTAATGGCAAAACAGGAAGAGCGCTTGGCGGTAAATATTTAGGAGGGATACTATTTTAGTAGACCGATGTAGGTTTAGATGTAGCATCAACTATTTTTAACAAGCCTTACTTGAACCAAGTAAATACAAGTAAGGCTTGTTTTTATGAGTACTCAGCTTATTAAAGAAGATAAAATTTATGTAAGCAGATAGGTTTTCCTATATAATATAGATTAGTTATTTGCCCGGGAAAATAATGATAATGAATATCATATGCAAGAGAGAGTCAATCAGGAAGAAAATACATGGAGAAGAATGAGGCCTTCGGCTATAAAATAGATTCAGGGAGAGAAAGAAGCATATGGAGGATCTTAGGGGGATATTAAATGGTTTTTAAATTTCGCCGGAATTTAAGCGATGAAATGCAGGAGTTGGATGTTTTGTTTAATGAAAGCATCTTGCCCTGGGAACAGGAAATGGAAATCTATATGGAATGGATAGACGGGGACCACACTTGGCGGGCCCTTCCTCCCATTGTATTCAGTATCTATCGAGGAATGGGATTAAACAAAGATTTCAGCCTGTCTATGGCCAATATTTTTAAGATACTTTATTTATCGGTCTTTATTCATGAATTAATACATGATGATGAAGAGGGTCAGGAATATAATCAGCACATGCAGTTTTCCATACTTATTGGTGACTACATGTTTGGCCGAATTATGGCCCTGCTAATTGATGCCGAGGCGGACATGCTTCTGCCTCTGTTTGCCGATTTGATTTGTGAAATCAACGAAGGAATGGTAAGGAGATATAAACTGGGCAGCAGCCGCAGTGATTATATAGCTAGTAGCCGGGCATCTTTGTACAAAAGCGCCTTTTTGACCGCAGCTTATTGTGCTGGAAAGGGTACAGAAGAACAAAATTCCTTCCAGCAAGCAGGATCTAATTTGGGTATAGCGGTTGAGTTTCTTAATCATGATCAATTAAAGGGAGAGGCTTTGACTTATCTGGAAGCCAGCGTAAGCATATTAATGGCTGAGCCCCAGAATAGCATGAATACTTTTATGGGTCCTATTTATAGAGAAATACAAGGACTTCTATCTGTGCCGGACAAAATGGCGGCTGTATAGATTAATACCTCAGCTTGAGCTTGGGATTAAGAAAAGGCGTTTCAAAGATGCAGCAATTGCTTAATAACTGGCATGAGTGTAGAGTCTTGGATTGCTTTAAGCAAGGTAGGCTGATGGCGGGATCTCTCTGATATGGGACAGTTTGCTGGTGTAGTGATGTCTGGTGCAAGTTACAGTATATTTGGAAGCCCTGGAATGGCAGGCTGGTTAAAAGAGCATGCCGTTTATTTATGAAAGAGATGAATACGGAGGGATAACGTTGGCATACAAGGATTTACAGGAATTTATTCAAGTGCTGGAGAGTAAGGGTGAATTGATTCGAATTAATACCCAGGTTGACCCGGAATTAGAGATTACTGAAATAACCGATCGGGTTAGCAAAAACTATGGGCCAGCCTTGTTGTTTGAAAATGTAAAGGGATCAAAGATGCCGGTGCTAATAAACGCCTATGGCAGCCGGGAGCGGATGGCTTTAAGCCTGGGAGTAGAAAGTCTGGATGACATAGCCCAAGAGATAGTGGAATTTATACAAATTGCTGATAATGTACCATCTTCTATGTTGGACAAAGTAAAAATACTGCCGCGTTTGGCTCAACTTGCTTCCTTTATGCCTAAAACGGTAAAAAGTGGAGTGTGCCAGGAGGTTATCGATTACCATCCCTCCCTGGATAAGCTGCCGGTTTTAAAATGCTGGCCTGAAGATGCAGGACCATTCATAACCTTGCCTCAGGTATATACCAAGAATCCCCAGACGGGCAAGAGAAATGTGGGTATGTATCGACTTCAAGTATTTGATACCCAGACAACTGGAATGCATTGGCACATTCATCATGATGGGGCGGAGAACTATCGCCAAAACTGCCAACTGGGGAAGGCTACCGAAGTTGCGGTGGCTTTAGGCGGTGACCCTGCTATTACCTATTCCGCTACCGCTCCCCTGCCCCGGGATATTGATGAATTAATATTTGCCGGATTTTTAAGGAAGAAACCAGTAGAAATGGTAAAATGCAAAACCGTAGATTTGGAAGTCCCGGCCGATGCCGAGATAATTATTGAAGGAAGGGTAGAGCCCTTTGAACGCAGAATCGAAGGTCCCTTCGGTGACCATACTGGCTATTATTCTCTAGCAGGAGAGTATCCGGTGTTTCACGTTACTTGTATTACCCATCGTCAAAATGCCGTATATCCAACTACTATCGTGGGCAAACCACCTCAGGAGGATTGCTACATGGCTCTGGCCACTGAACGCATCTTTTTACCCTTGCTGAAGTTTCAGCTGCCTGAGGTGGTAGATATGCACTTGCCCATGGAAGGAGTATTTCATAATTGTGTACTCATTTCCATAAAGAAGAGTTTCCCGGGTCATGCCAGGAAAATCATGAATTCCCTATGGGGAATGGGGCAGATGATGTTTGCCAAGTTTATTGTGGTAGTGGATGAGGATGTTAATGTGCAAAATGTTTCTGAAGTAATGTGGAAGGTATTCAACAACGTTGACCCCCGGCGCGATACTATGATAGTAGATGGTCCCCTGGAAGTATTGGATCATTCAGCACCATTGCCTCTGCTGGGATCCAAAATGGGTATAGACGCTACCCGGAAAATGCAGGAAGAAGGTCATAATCGGGAGTGGCCCCGGGATATAGCTATGAACCAGGATATTATTGAAATGGTAAATAAAAAGTGGAGTGACTACGGCATTGAATAAGATTGGCAGATTTCTAAAGTTGATAGACTTCAGTCATTCTTTATTTGGCTTGCCCTTTGCATATTTAGGAGCCATTTTAGCAGCTGGAGCCATACCGTCCTTATACCAATTATTCTGGATTACTATAGCCATGATAGCAGCTCGCACTGCTGCCCTCTGCTTAAATCGAGTGATCGACCGTCATATTGATCAAGCTAACCCTAGAACTGCAGGGTGGATTCTACCCTCAGGGCAATTACCCCTGTGGGCCATTTGGCTGGCAGTGTTTTTGTGTCTAGGTTTATTGTTTTTTGCCGCCGCTAAGCTCAATCCCCTTTGTTTGCGCCTAGCACCGCTAGCTGTAATAGTATTATGGGGTTACTCTTATACCAAACGATTTACCTGGTGGTGTCATCTTATACTGGGGATTGCAATCGGCAGCGGCACAGTTGGAGCCTGGATTGCTATAAGCGGTACCTTGGATTGGCAGCCTCTGCTCTTGGGGATGGCGGTAGCCTGTTGGATTGCCGGATTTGATTCCATGTATGCCTGTCAGGATATTGAATTCGACCGGGAAAATAATCTTCATTCGATACCGGCCCGCTTTGGGGAAATTGGTGCCTTAAGGTTTTCCGCCTTGTTTCATTTTTTTACCGTTATCCTATTAATTGCCAACGGTATGGTACTTAAGCTGGGTTGGTTCTATTTTATGGGAGTGGCTTTGGCTGGGATAATTCTGACTTATGAGCACATAATCGTGAAACCGGGAAACTTGAGTCGGGTTAACTTTGCCTCCTTTAGAATAAACCATTATGTGGGTCTGATAATATTTGCTGCTGCAATGATGGACATACTAGTATAAACTAAGAATGGATATGAGGGACAAGAATTTGGCTAAATATATAATCGCAGTAAGTGGTGCCAGTGGATCAGTTTATGGGATAAGATTGATCAGGGAACTGCTAATAAGGGACCAAGAAGTGCATATTATAGTCAGTGAACCCGCCCGCCTGGTTATTAAACATGAGCTGGGCTGGGATTTATCCGGATCGGTGGAGGATGTTTTAGGGGCTAAGCTGCCATCAGGGCATAGGTATTTTTATGATAATCAAAACATCGCCGCTACTTTGGCCAGCGGTTCTTTTATCAGTGAGGCTATGATTATTATGCCTTGTAGCATGGCCTGTTTATCAGGGATAGCCACAGGAAATGCCAGGAATCTTACTGAAAGGGCAGCTGATGTGATGTTAAAAGAAAGGCGTAAATTGATCCTGGTGCCGCGGGAGACCCCCCTACATTCAATGCATTTGCGCAATATGTTAACTCTATCAGAATTGGGGGCTCATCTGATACCGGCCATGCCGGCTTTTTACCATCACCCCCGGACTCTGGAAGATATAATTGATTTTATGGTGGGCAAGGTCCTGGATGCCTTGAATATTGAACATAATATTTACCAAAGATACCAATATGAGGAAGAGCGATAAGAATTTATTGGAATCCAGCTTAAATAGCTATATAATATATGTTAATTCGCTTTTGGAGAGGGAAACATGCATAAGCAAATGTTTGATCCTGTGTGCAGGGAACTGGAAATGGTGGAAGGAAATCTAAACCGAAATATAAATTCGGGGGTTGATATTTTAAACCAGGCTTCAATACATTTGGCTAAAGCAGGCGGAAAAAGACTCCGGCCCGCTTTTGCTTTACTGGCCGCCCGCTTTTTTCTGGATAACCTGGAGCAAGTTATACCTATGGCTACGGCCCTGGAATTAACTCACCTGGCTACCCTGGTTCATGACGATGTTATAGATAATTCAGTGCTGCGGCGGGGGACTTATACCGTCAAATACCAGTGGGGCAATCGAGTATCTATTAATGCCGGCAACTACATTTTTGCCCGGGCTCTGGCCCTGAGCGCATCTTATCAGCGCAGGGATATTCTGGATGTGCTGGCTCAGGCCAGTATGAGGATTTGTGAAGGTGAGATATACCAGATGATGAGCTCTTACAACGTTGACGTGGGGCTAAAAAATTATTTGCGTCGAATAGAACGAAAAACAGCCTTATTAATATCAGTCAGTTGTAAGTTGGGAGCCATGATTGGTGGAGCCCAGGCCGCTCAGATTAGAGCCCTGGAACTATATGGATATTACTTGGGTATGGCTTTTCAGGTAACCGATGATATACTTGACTTTGTCGCCGATGAAGAGGTGCTGGGTAAGCCTACTGGCAGCGATATCAAGCAGGGGGTGATCACCCTTCCGGCTATTTATGCTTTGAAACACAGTCCGGATAAAGAGGAGTTGAGGCATCTTCTGTCGTCCCCCGACTTGTGTTCAGCTCAATCGGAGCGCATACTGGATCTGGTTCTAAGTTCAGATGGAGTCGATTATGCTTACTGGGTAACGGAGCACTATGCTCGTAAAGCGAGGAAAGAGCTCGATAATCTCCCGGACCAACCGGTAAAAAGTACCCTGTATGAAATCGCGGATTTTATCTCGGCCCGAGAATACTAGATTTTATATTAAGCAATAGTACTCAGCAATGGGGGGAAATTTATGGCATTCAAAGATCTTTCGCCGGAAGATAAACAGACCATAATGGAACATCTGGAGGAACTGCGTAAATCATTGATTATCAGTGTTATAGCCATAATTGTAGCTGCGGTTTTATCCTTTTCTTTTAATGAAGAGATTTTAGCCATAATTACCTCGCCTTTAACCAACTTGGATGAAAACCTGGTAGTAACCGGAGTTACTGAAGCTTTCTTTGTTAAATTGAAATTGGCCTTTCTTTCCGGGTTCATTCTTGCTTCTCCCATAGTTTTATGGTCCTTATGGCGTTTCTTTAAACCAGCCCTGTATCCATCGGAACGTAAATATATATATTTTTTGCTGCCCATAAGTCTGTTGCTGTTTGCGGCCGGGGTTCTTTTTGCCTATTTCGGTATACTGAACCTGGTGCTTAAATTCTTCATCTATATTGCCGGCGAGAGCTTGGAAACTATGTTTAAAGTAGACCAATATGTTGCGTTTGTTATTGCCTTTACCATACCCTTTGGCCTAGTTTTTGAACTGCCGGTGATAGTGTATTTTCTTACTATTATAGGGGTCCTAAGATATGAACTTTTGGCCCGTAATCGCAAATATGCCTTATTAATTATAGTAGTGCTGGCAGCAGCCCTTACTCCAGGTCCGGACCCGATTTCACAGATGATGATGGCTATACCGGTTTATCTCTTGTTTGAGATCAGTATCTGGATATCCAAATGGGCGGGACGCAAAAAACGCCAGAGAAAAGAGGCAGTTCCTAATGAAGAGTAAATATTACTGTATAAAGCCTTAGCCTAATTTCTTTACAAAGGAAGGCCTTTTTGTCATAATATCAGTATGTATGGGGAAACAAATTAAATAAAAAATAGAATAATAGTCATTATTGTATAGATCAGGAATTATTCGAAGTAAAGGAGGGATTGCCTTGTTCGCTTTGATTGGTAATTTTGGTCCCTGGGAACTAGCACTGGTTTTGCTTATCGTTTTGATAATAGTTGGTCCAGGCAAGCTGCCGCAGGTAGGGCAGTCAGTGGGAAAGGCTCTGCAAAACTTCAGAAAAGCCAAAGATGAAGATATAGACGAACTGGCAGAGAAGAAGAATGAATAGTTAATAGGTCTGGCTTCAGGCCTTTTTTAATAAGTCTGGGGGTAGTGATGAAGAATTTATACCCGGTTTATATTGATCTTAATGATAGAAATTGTCTCATAGTCGGAGGAGGTAAAGTAGCTGAACGGAAAATAGAACAGCTATTGGATTACGATTGTTCTATACAGGTGATAAGCCTGGGGATAGAAGACAAGATCAAATACTGGGCACATCAAGGATTGATACAGCTATATCAGAGGGAATTTACGGCTTCGGATCTGGAAGACGTTTTTATGGTCTTTGTTGCTACTGATAATAATCAGCTAAATGCGGAATTGAGCAAAATATGCCGGGAACGGGGGATCCTGGTTAATGCGGTGGATGATCCACCTCATTGTGATTTTTATGTTCCGTCTATCTTGAAACGCAATTCACTGGTACTGGCTATTTCTACGGGGGGGAAAAGTCCGGCTTTTGCACGCCGGCTGCGCCGGGAGCTGGAAGAATTAATAACTCCTGCTTATGGTGAATTTGCTGATATATTAGGAGAGCAGAGGGAATTAATTAAAGAACGCATTGAGGATATTGAAGTCCGCAAGCAGATATTTGAAGAATTGGTTTATTCAGATGTACTTGATTTGCTCAAGGCTGGGGAAAAAGAAAAGGCGAGGGAGAAGGTTACTCAATGTATGTCTTATTGGTTGGAATAAACCATCGTACCGCGCCGGTGGAAATTCGCGAAAAATTAGCGTTTACCGGCGGGGCTATTAATCAAGCATATGAATACTTAAGGCAGAAGGAAAACCTGGAAGGAGCAGTAATACTCCACACCTGTAATCGTACCGAGGTCTATGCTACAGCCCGGGATATTCAGTTGGGTATGGAGGCTTTAAGCCAATTTATGGATGGGTTTTCTCAGTTTACCCGGGAGGAAATGAAACAGTATTTGTATCAGCCCAATTGTTATGATGCCATTTTAAACCTGTTTCGGGTAGCTTCGGGACTTGATTCCATGATTCTGGGAGAATCTCAAATTCTGGGTCAGGTTAAAGAAGCTTATCAAATGGCTAGAGAGGAAAAAGCATCCGATGGGGTGTTGAACACTCTGTTCCAGCAGGCTATAAATGTGGGTAAAAGAGTTCGTAGTGAAACTGATATAGATCGGCATCCCATTTCAGTTAGTTCGGTGGCAGTTGAGCTGGCTCGCAGTCAGCTGGGCAGTTTGCAGGGCAAAAGTGTAGTAGTGGTCGGGGCCGGTGAAATGAGTGAGTTAACTACTCGCTATCTCATGGAATATGGATTAAGTTCGGTTATTGTATCCAATCGTTCCTATGCCAAGGCTGAGGCCATGGCCCAATTGTTTTCGGGTCAGGCGGTACGCTTTGATCAATTGCCGGCTCAGTTGGGACAAGCGGATATTGTAATCAGCTGTACGGCGGCCAACCATTATGTCTTGAACAGCCAAAACTGTGGGGACATACTCAAGGCCAGGCAGGGGCGGAGAATAATAATAATTGATATTGCGGTTCCCCGTGATGTGGACCCGGTCTTGGCCAAGATAGACGGGGTACAGATTTATGATATAGATAAGCTGCAACATGTAATAGATGTAAACTATCTGGAGCGTAAAAAAGCTTCGCGCCAGGCCGAGAAAATAATTCAGGAAGAGCTGGATAAATTCAATGAGAAATTGGCGTCTTTGTATGTGGTGCCAGTAATCTCGGCTCTGAAAGAAAAAGCCGAGATAATAAAGAACCAGGAACTAAAACGGGCCTTTAACAGAGTGGATCTGAGCGAGCACGAGAAAAAGGTGGTATCCACCCTGGCCAACAACATTATCAACCAGCTCTTGCATCATCCCATGGTTAGTTTAAAAGAAATGGCCTGCAGCAACCAGGGACATCTATATGCTGAGGTAAGCAAAAAGCTGTTTGATTTATCAGTGGATATGGAGGAAATGAATGTTGGAGAAGTTGAGATTGGGCAGCCGTGGCAGCAAGTTGGCTCTGTGGCAGGCCGAGTACGTTAAGCAAGTCCTGACTTTGGCAGTTCCTGACCTTAGAGTGGAAATTCAGGTAATCAAGACTACCGGAGACAAGATTTTGGATGTTGCCCTATCCAAAATAGGCGATAAAGGTTTATTTACCAAGGAGATTGAAAAAAAGCTTTTAGATGGCACTATAGATATAGCAGTGCATAGCATGAAAGACCTGCCATCTCAAATAGAGGCTGGTTTGGGTATAGGAGCGGTTCTGCCCCGAGAAAATCCCCAGGATGTACTAATCAGTAAGTTTAATCAAAAATTGAAAGATTTACCTATTGGAGCAGTGATCGGTACCTCAAGTCTGCGCCGAAAAGCGCAAATAAAGCATTATAGGCCTGATATTAAAATAGTGGAATTAAGGGGTAATGTAGAAACCAGGATCAGGAAGATGCAGGAAGAGGAGATGGATGGTATCGTACTGGCCTATGCCGGAGTAAAAAGGTTGGGATATGAAAGCCTAATCAGCGAATGTCTGAGTTATGATTTGTTGATGCCGGCAGTGGGACAGGGAGCTATTGCAGTTGAGAACAGAGTCGGGGATTTGGACGTGCTGGAAATAGTGAAGAAAATCAATCACGAACCCACCCGGGTCCAGGTGGAAGCTGAAAGAAGTTTTCTAGCCAGGCTGGAAGGGGGATGCCAGGTTCCCGTAGC
Organism: Syntrophomonadaceae bacterium; assembly: GCA_012522955.1. Classification (GTDB taxonomy): domain Bacteria; phylum Bacillota; class Syntrophomonadia; order Syntrophomonadales; family Syntrophomonadaceae; genus JAAYJK01. The sequence goes on along the minus strand of JAAYJK010000026.1, from coordinate 62,807 downwards.
AGCCATAGCTGATTTAAAAGGCCAGGAATTAAGGATTCAGGGTCTGGTAGCCTCTCTGGACGGACAGAAGCTTATTAGCATGGAGATGATTGGCAAGCCTAGCCAAGCGGCAGAATTGGGTCGCAATTTGGGTCAGTCCCTCTTGGATGCAGGAGCCGGCTTCATACTGGATGAAATAAAGCACACGGGAGCAAGTTAATGAAGAAAGGTAAAATATATTTAATTGGTGCCGGACCTGGTGATCCGGGCTTATTCACCATTAAAGGGAAAATGCTACTGGAGCAGGGGCAGGTGGTAGTATATGATCGTCTGGTGGGAGAGGAAATTATCGCCTATGCTTCTCCTGAAGCCGAATTAATCTATGTTGGCAAGGAGTCAGGGCGTCATGCTCTATCCCAGGATGAAATAAATGCCCTGTTGGTGCGAAAAGCCAGAGAAGGCAAACGAGTGGTGCGACTAAAAGGCGGAGATCCTTTTTTATTTGGGCGAGGAGGAGAAGAGGCGCTCTACATCCGGGAGCAGGGATTGGATTATGAAGTGGTTCCCGGTATTACCTCCGCTATAGCAGTACCCGCTTATGCAGGTATACCGGTTACTCATCGGGATGCTACTTCCAGTTTGGCTATTATTACCGGACATGAAAAGCCGGGCAAAAAGGATAGTTCCATTAACTGGAAAGGAATATCCACAGGGATTGGTACCCTGGTTTTTTTAATGGGGATAGAAAACCTGGATTTTATATCTTCCAGCTTGATGGAAAACGGCAGGGCAGCTGATACCCCGGTAGCCTTGATAAGGTGGGGGACATTACCTAAACAGGAGGTATTAACCGGGACTCTGGATAATATTGTGCAGCGAGTAAAAGAAGTAAATTTTCAACCACCGGCAGTAATTGTGGTTGGCGAAGTGGTTGACTTAAGAAATAAATTAAGCTGGTTAGAAAAGAAACCCTTGTGGGGCAAACGGATAGTAGTTACTCGTTCCCGGGCTCAGGCCAGTGTACTGGTGCAAAAAATAAGAGAGCTGGGAGGCACCCCGCTGGAATTTCCCACTATAGAAATTCAAAAAGCTGTCAATTTGAATCCTTTAAAAAAGGCCTTAAAGGAGATCAAGCAATACGACTGGATTATATTTACCAGTGTAAATGCGATAGATATATTTTTTGGGCAGATGGATTTAGACCAGATAGATATCAGAGAGCTAAAAGGAGTAAATATAGCCGCCATTGGTCCAGTTACCCGCCAGAAGCTGGAAGCCCGGGGTTTGAGGGTCGAGGCTATGCCGGAGGAATACCGGGCGGAAGGGGTTTTGGATACCTTAAATGGGTTGGCACTGAAAGGACAAAGAGTTTTGCTGCCCAGGGCTAAGGGAGCAAGAAGCATATTGCCGGATACCCTTGTAGAATGGGGGCTTGAGGTTGATGAAATACACCTGTACCAGGCTGCATTGAGTAGCGGAAAGAACCCCTTCCTAGCCGATGTAATAAAATCAGGAGAGATTGATTACATAACTTTTACCAGTTCTTCTACGGTTAGTAACTTTGTAGAGATTATGGGCAGGGATATTGCCGGACTCATCAATTCATGGGCAAAAATTGCCTGTATAGGACCGATTACGGCCGATAAAGCCAGAGAAATGGGTTTTTCAGTAGATATTGTTGCTGGCCAATATACCATCGATGGACTGCTTGATGCCATTATAATAGATGCTTCAGGCCAGCAGCAGGAAGAGAGTCTGTAGTAAAATACCACTGTACCCTTAGATCATAGGTTCAGGATTAAGCGAGGTGAGAATTTATGGCATTTCCAATTAACCGGATGCGTAGAATGCGAAGCAGTGCAACCCTGCGCAGAATGGTACAAGAAACTACTATTTCTGTTAATGATTTTATTTATCCCTTATTTGTAATTCATGGGCGGGATCAGCAGAATCCCATTAAGTCCATGCCGGGAGTGTATCAGTTTTCAGTGGATCATAGACTTAAACAGGAAATAAAGGAAATTGAAGAGCTAGGTATTCCAGCTGTTATACTATTCGGTATTCCGGAGCATAAGGATAGTATCGGCAGCAGTGCATTTCAGGATCAGGGCGTGGTACAACAGGCTATTCGCTTAATTAAGGACTGCAGTCCTGAAATAGTAGTAATTACTGATGTTTGTATGTGTGAATACACCGATCATGGCCATTGTGGAGTAGTAGATGCAGATGGAACTATAAACAATGATGCTACTCTGGAACTCCTGGCCCGGGAGGCCTTATCACATGCTCAGGCCGGTTGTGACATGGTAGCTCCATCGGATATGATGGATGGGCGTATAGCTTTTATTCGTCAATGCTTGGATGAGAATTCTTTTAGTAATATGCCTATAATGTCTTATGCGGCCAAATACGCCTCCGGTTTTTATGGACCTTTTCGCGATGCGGCTGATTCAACTCCCCAGTTCGGAGATAGAAGGACCCATCAGATGGACCCGGCCAATATCCGAGAAGCCTTAAGAGAGGTGGAGCTGGATATTGAGGAAGGGGCTGACCTGGTTATGGTCAAGCCCGCCCTTGCTTACCTGGATGTAATCAGAGCGGTGAAAGAACGTTTTGATTGTCCGGTATCCGCCTACAATGTCAGTGGTGAATATTCCATGGTAAAAGCTGCAGCCCATAACGGATGGCTGGATGGGGACCGGGTAATGATAGAAATTCTAACCTCTATCAAAAGAGCAGGCGCAGATATTATTCTTACTTATGCTGCTAAAGATGCGGCCCGGATATTGAACCAGTTTGGCTAATAGATGCTATAGCAAAAAGGTGTGGAGGTGAATACTGGTAGTCAATTCTATCAGAGAATTATGTTAATATCTTGGAACAGTACTAATCAATGCAATTTATACTGTGAACACTGCTATCGAGATGCCGGAGCCCGCCTTGAGGAGGAACTGTCCACCGCTGAAGCCCGTAAAATGATCAGGGAGATCAAGCAGGCGGGTTTTAAAATAATGATTTTCAGCGGAGGGGAGCCGGTCATGAGACCGGATATCTATGAACTAGTAGCCTATGCCACAGAAACCGGTCTGCGAGCGGTTATGGGTACCAATGGCACCCTAATAAGCCCTTCCGTAGCTCAAAAGCTAAAGCAAGCCGGTATTATGGCGGCTGCAGTTAGCCTGGATAGCCTGGATGCTGATAAACATGATGCCTTTAGAGGATTGCCCCAGGCCTTTGCTAAGACTATTGAGGGCATTAAAAACCTTCAGGAAGCCGGTATACCAGTACAGATAAACACTACGGTAATGGACTGGAACGTGGATGAAATAGAGGCTCTGTGCGATTATGCCATTGAGCTGGGGGCAGTGGCTTACCATGTATTTTTCCTGGTTCCTACTGGTCGAGCCATTAATATTGAAGAAGAAGCGCTAAGAGTACAAGTCTATGAAAAGACCATTAAAAGGCTGATGAAAAAACAGCAAGAGGTGGATATCGAGATTAAGCCCACCTGTGCTCCCCAGTTTATTAGAATAGCTGAGATGATGGGAATGAAGCTTCGTTTCAGCCGGGGCTGTCTAGCTGGAATCAGTTACTGCATTATTAGTCCCCGGGGAGATGTGCAGCCCTGCGCTTATCTGGATATTCCCCTGGGCAATGTGCGGGATCAAGCCTTTGATGAAATATGGAAGAGCAATAAACTCTTATTGGATTTAAGGACCATGGATTATGGCGGTAAATGCGGAATATGTGAATATAAACTCAAATGTGGCGGCTGCAGGGCTCGGGCCTACTATTACAGTAATAATGATTATATGGCAGAAGATGAGTGGTGTCTGTACAGGCCGAAAGGGGCTGGAAACCATGAATAAACTGGATGATCTGGATCGAAAACTGCTGGACATGCTGCAGAATGACTTTCCGATTACCATGGATCCCTTTCAGGACCTGGCAGAAGCTTTGGATACTGATTTGTCAGATATAGCGGAAAGAATCAAGCGACTAAAGGAAAATGGAATTATAAGGCGAATAGGAGCCATTGTAGAGGCTAACAAGATGGGCTACACTTCTACCCTGTGTGCCTGTACTATGCCGGAAGAATCCATAGATAAATTTGCGGCTGTGGTTAATAATATACCCTATATTACCCATAATTATGTCCGGGATCATGAGTTAAATCTCTGGTTCACACTGACCACTCCCAGCCCGGAGGAGAGAGGAAGAATTATCAAGGAACTGCAGGATCAGTTTCATATTATAATTTTGTGTATGCCCGCCCTAAAAACCTATAAGATTAAAGTGATCTTAGGAATGGATTGAATTGATAAATATGGACAAATTGGACGAAAATATAATTAAATTACTTCAAGATGATTTGCCCCTATCCCAACATCCTTATAAGAGTTGGGCTGAGGTTCAGGGGATCTCGGAAGAGGAAGTAGTGGAACGAATTAACAAAATGCTTAAAAATGGTACAGTTAGAAGGATGGGGGCAGTTTTACGCCATCAAAAAGCAGGGTATGGGGTAAATGCCATGGTGGCCTGGAGAGTAGATGCCCTTAGTGCTGATAAAGTTGGGGCTATAATGGCCGCTTGTAAAGAGATTAGCCATTGTTATTGGCGGGAAGTACTGCCCAGTTTTAACTATCCTTTATTTACCATGATACACGCCCGAAGCGAGAAAGAACTGCAAAGCATTATTGATAGAATTGTTAAAGAAACTGAAATTTATGAATATGTAGTGCTGAAAAGCATCAAGGAATTAAAGAAAACCAGTATGCGCTATTATTAATTGCTCCAAGTGCAGAGCTAAAGTTAACGACAGTGACTGCTTAGTATTTACATGACTACCTTCCCAGGCAGACAAGTGTTAAATGAGTAATTAACCATCTTGCAAAGGAGATGAGGCAAGCAGTGAAAGAAACTATTAAATCCAAGCAAAGATTTGCTGAGGCCCAGAAAGTAATGCCGGGTGGAGTAAATAGTCCAGTTCGGGCATTTAAAGCGGTAGGTTTGGATCCGCTCTTTATTGAAAGAGCTCAAGGGTCACAGATATATGATATTGATGGCAACAGCTATATTGATTATGTCTGCTCATGGGGACCGCTTATTCTTGGACATGCCCATCCCCAAATTGTAAAGGCTCTTTGTCAGGCGGCAGAACGGGGAACTAGTTATGGAGCTCCCTGCGAAAAAGAAGTTGAATTGGCCCAATTAATATCTCAGGCTATACCTTCAATCGAACAGCTTAGGATGGTAAACTCTGGTACTGAGGCTACCATGAGTGCCGCCAGGTTGGCCCGGGCCTTTACCGGGCGGGACAAGATACTGAAATTCGAAGGTTGTTATCATGGACATGCCGATTCTTTTTTAATTAAGGCTGGTTCCGGATTATTAACTGCCGGAGTTCCTACCAGTCCGGGAATCCCCGTGGATTATGTCAAAAACACCCTGGTGACAGGGTATAATGACATAGATAGTCTACAGGATATATTCGAGCAATGGGGCCAGGATATTGCCGCGGTAATTGTGGAGCCTATAGCTGGCAATATGGGATTAATTGTCCCTGATACGGCATTTCTGGTGGAACTACGTAAAATTACAGAACATTATGGAACTTTACTCATCTTTGATGAGGTTATTAGCGGTTTTAGAACCTGCTATGGAGCTTATCAGAATCTAATCGATATTAAACCGGATATAACGACACTGGGCAAGATAATTGGAGGAGGCCTGCCAGTTGGGGCCTATGGCGGCCGCAGGGACATCATGGAAAGGGTAGCTCCGGCGGGTGATGTGTACCAGGCCGGGACCCTATCCGGCAATCCACTGGCCATGGCGGCTGGCTTGGCTACTTTACAGATTCTAAGAGATAATGACTACTATACTGATCTGGAAGAACTGGGTGGTCTTCTTAGCCAGGGTATCATAGAGCTCTTGCAGAATCAGGGTCTTGATTACAGATTAAACCATTGGGGTTCAATGTTTTCTTTGTTTTTTATCCGAGAAGAGGTTAGAAACTATAGCGCTGCGGTGAGCAGTGACACGGTCCGATTTAGTAAATTTTACCGAGTATTGTTGGAGGAAGGAGTTTATTTTCCACCTTCACAGTTTGAAGTTTGTTTTATATCTACTGCCCATAGTAGAAAGGACATCGAGGAAACCCTGCAGGCAGTAGAAAAAGCATTATATATTAGCCAGCTGGGCTGAATAAAACTGGCTCGGGAGGTTTGAGTAACTAAATTGAGTCGACTGTTAAATTATATAAAGAGTTGGATTAACTCATTGCAGCTTACCCGTATTCTGATATCATAGCAAGCAGGAGGGGGCTTTTTATGAGCTTTATCAAAGAGATCTATCCAGCATATTCACCGGGATGGATTGGATGTTGGCTCAGCGATTTATTTCCGGCCCACAACACCCGTTTGGAGATAGTCCGGAAATACCAAAAATAAAGTCGAAATACCGAGATAAGCAGGAAAAGTTGGATGGGCATCGAAATAATAATTGGATATGGGTTTATAATCATATTGGCGGTAAACTGCCGTAGGCAATAAGAATATATATATTAATTTCATGGGGGTGATGGATACTATCACGGTACTCTGGAGTAAGTAGAGAGTTATAAAAGAACAATTATCAGATGAAAAGGAGGAATGGACTTGAAGGTTCTAGTTTGTGTTAAGCAGACATTTGACACCGAAGCCAAAATTGAATTAAAGGATGGCAAAATAGCAGATGCAGGTATTAATCTAATCATTAACCCGTATGATGAAGTTGCTGTAGAGGGTGGCATTCAACTAAAGGAAAAGAAAGTTGTAGATGAAGTAGTTGTATTATCTGCAGGATCTGACAAGGCTATGGATGCTATTCGTACAGCTCTGGCCATGGGTGCCGACCGGGGTATTCTGCTAAAGCAGGACACCGGTGCAGATGAATATGCAAGAGCAATTGCTCTGGCTGCCGCTATTAAAGATGAAAACCCTGATATCATACTGGCTGGACACGTTGCCGCTGATGATGGTTCATCACAGGTTCCCACTCGTATCGCAGAAATTCTGGGACTTCCCCATATCAACGTTATCACCAATGTGGAAGTTGCTGATGGGAAAGCAACCTGTACCTGTGAAGCTGACGGCGGAACTCTGGTAGCAGAAATTACCCTGCCGGCGGTTATTTCATCTCAGGTAAGCTGGAATGAACCTCGTTATCCTTCCATGAAGGGTATCATGCAGGCTAAGAAGAAACCAGTTGCCACCGTTGATGCAGTTGCAGCTGACAACAAGGTTACCATTGTCGAGTATGGTATGCCACCTGCCAAGCAGGCTGGAGTTAAGATCGAGGATGAACCTGATGTATGTGCTGCTAAATTGGCGGACTGGATGCTAAATACCGTTAAAATTGAAGTTAAATAGTTGTGCTTACACCTATACTTATTAATAAAAGGAGGGTAATTGATGTCAGAAACATGGGTAATTGTAGAACAAAGAGACGGCAATATTCGTAAGGCCACTTTCGAAATGCTGTCAGAAGCTAAAAAAATTGGCGATGAAGTTGGTGCAGTTGTTTTTGGTAAAAACGTTGAGGGACTAGCTCCCGAGTTTGCAAAATACGGTGCTGACAAGGTATACGTAGTTGAAGGCGATTTATTTGCTGAATATAACACTGGTGCTTATGTAGCTCAGTTAGCTGCTATGATTGCAGAATATAAGCCCAATGCAGTATTCTTTGCTCATACCTTTAATGGTCGGGATTTCGCTTCCCGCTTGGCTCAGAAACTTGAAGCCGGATTGGCAACTGATGCTATTGCGGTTGAACTTTCAGCAGGCAAAGGTGTATTTACCAGAGCTATTTATGCCGGTAAAGCAATAGCTAAAGTTGAAGTGGCAACCAGCCCTGTTCTGGCCACCATTCGCGCTGGAGTTATGGAAGTAGCTGAAGCAGCCGGTGCTGGAGCAGTGGTTAAGCCTGCTATAGCTGCTACTGATGCAGATGTATACCAGAATATTAAATCATTTGTTCCCACCGTTTCAGCCAGACCAGATCTGACTGAAGCTGAGACTGTAGTTTCCGGTGGACGTGGATGTAAGGGACCGGACGGGATTAAGCTGGTTGAGAATCTGGCTGACATGCTGGGAGCCGCTGTTGGTGGATCCCGTGCTTCAATCGACTCAGGATGGCTGGGACATGAACTGCAGGTAGGTCAGACTGGGAAGGTAGTCTGCCCGAATCTGTATATTGCAGCCGGTATTTCCGGTGCTATCCAGCATTTGGCTGGTATGTCCTCCTCCAAGTTTATTGCAGCTATTAATACTGACCCGGAAGCTCCCATATTCAATGTGTCAGATTTCGGAGTAGTATCAGATTTATTTAAAGTAATACCTACACTTTGTACAGAACTGAAAAAATAGTCATTCTGGGCAGGGGTGAGGAAAAGGTTTTTACTGGATATACCAAATGGTATATCCAGTAAAGCCAGCTGTATTTAAGGAGGGAATTGTAGAATGATTTTTGGATTTCATCCAATAGAAGGTGGCTATGATGTCCCTATGCGTATGGTAGGGGCAAACATTCCCTACGAATGGCTGATTTATATATTTATGTTTATACCCATTGGTTTTCTACTTTATGGATTTTACAAGAGATTCCAGGTTTGGACCCTGGCTAAAGGTGAACTGCATCGTAATGACCGGGTTGGAGAGAGAATAGTATCATTACTGAAATACAGCTTTGCTCAGGCCAAAGTTATAAAAAAGCCGTTGGCAGGGTGGATGCATTTTCTTTTGTTCTGGGGATTTTTAGTATTGGCGTTAGCGGCTGGAGTGGACGCATCTCATTATTGGTTGGGATTTCCCCATATAGAGGGTAATTCCTATATATACTTCTCAGCCGTTGTTGACGTGTTAGGATTTCTGGCTTTGGTTGGAGTTTTAGTTTTGACCGTAGTTCGCTATGTACAGAAACCTGATCGTCTCAATGATTCCAAAACTTCCGATGGATGGATATTGGTACTCATAATAACTATACTGTTTACCGGTTATATTATTGAAGGATTAAGAATAGCAGCTCAGATTATTCAGTCTACTACACTGGCCCAGATTGCATATGAACAACAGGCCTCACCTATTGGCTGGATTGTCGCTCAGTGGTTTGTAGACACCCAGTCATTTGTAAATGGGCAACTGGGATCAATCCTGATGTGGCACCGTTTCTTATGGTGGTTCCACATGGCTATTGCCTTCTTGTTTATTGCCCTTATTCCATTCACCAAACTGTGGCATATAGTAGCCAGCATGCTGAATTATACTTTCCGGGATCTGGAACCTTCCGCATGTCGCATGGTAGAGAATATAGAGGAAGCCGAATCTTTTGGTGTTGAAAATATTGAAGAGTTTGGTTGGAAAGATTTGCTGGATTTAGATGCTTGTATTCGCTGTGGAAGATGCCAGGAGAATTGCCCGGCTTATAATACTGGAAAACATCTGAATCCCAAAATTACTCTTATACAGCACATGAAAGAGCATTTGGATGCCAAAGCCCCATACCTGATCGCAGCCAAGGCTGATCACCATGATGAAGCTGAGATGGTAGCCATGACTGCAGAAGCTGAAGAAGCAGTAAATCCTATGGAACAGAGCCTGCTTTATGATGTGGTTACTAGCGAGGTAATCTGGGATTGCACCAATTGCCGTGCTTGTATGGAACACTGTCCCATGTTCATTGAGCATATCCCTAAGATTGTTGATATGCGCCGAAATCTGGTTATGTGGCAGGGCGATATGCCTGGAGAAGCCCAAGCAGCCTTTACCAATATGGAACGCAACTATAATCCATGGGGCGTAGGCTGGGCTGGAAGGGCGGAATGGCTCAATGAGAGAGGAGTCAGAGATTTAGTTAATCTCTTGCCTGAAGATGGTAAAGAATTTGAGTATCTTCTCTATGCAGGATGTGCGGTTTCTTTTGACGATCGCTATAAGAGAGTTGGAGAAGCACTAGTCAGATTGCTCAATGAAGCTGGAATTTCCTTTGGTTATTTGGGAACCGAAGAGTTCTGTTGCGGTGATTCTGCCAGAAGGTTGGGTAATGAATACCTTTACCAAACTCTGGTACAGCAAAATCTGGAATCATTCAATAACTATGGGGTTAAGAAGATCATCGTGGTTTGTCCGCATGGTTATAACGCATTGAAGAACGAGTATCCTCAGATGGGCGGCAAGTACGAAGTATATCATTACACTGAATTTCTTGCCAAGCTCATTGCTGAAGGCAAGTTAAAACCAGGTAGTCTGGGAGCCAAAATCACTTATCATGATTCCTGCTTCCTGGGTCGTCATAATGATGTATATGATGAACCCAGAAAGGTAATGGCCGCTGCAGGTCTTAATTTGGTTGAGATTGAGAAATCCAGAAACTTTGGCTTCTGCTGTGGAGCCGGAGGTGGACGCATGTGGCTGGAAGAAGATGCGGTTGAAGGTTACAAGCGTATCAATGATACCAGGACCGATCAGTTGCTGGAGCCCGCTCCAGAGATGATCGTAACTAACTGTCCCTTCTGCTTGACTATGATTTCCGACGGGGTAAAAGCCTCCGAAGCAGAAGAACAAACCAAAGTATTTGATCTGGCCGAGGTAATCTGGCAATCATTAAAGAAATAAAGATTAGCTGGTAATAAGTGAGGTATTAATACCTCACTTATTTTTTTCCCCCAGGTTTCAAATAATGATTCCCCTGCTAATGCATCCAAACCAGTTGTGCTAGAGTTTTGGCAGGTGAATCAATAATGATATATTAATAAAGAGCTTAAAATACACTGCTGCTATCAAGCCGTGGCCTGGGTAAGAGAATCCATAGCAGTCGTAAAGGCAGGTAGGGATGGATAAATGAGACTGGCAAAATACCTGGCCGATGCAGGAGTGGCATCGCGCCGTAAAGCAGAAAAATTAATAGTCGACGGAAGAATAAGCATAAATGGAGCGCTGGTTAGTGAGCCCGGACGAGTAATAGACCCTGATCTGGACATAATAGAGTTTGATGGTCAAATGCTTAAACCCCAGAACAAAATATATCTGATCTTAAACAAGCCGGCGGGTTATTTGAGCAGTACCTACGATCCTCAGGGACGGCCAACGGTAATGGATTTATTAAAGGGAATTCAAGGCCGATTGTATCCGGTGGGACGTCTGGATCTGGATACCAGGGGCCTATTGCTCTTAAGCAACGATGGGGAGTTTACCAATAAGATGATTCATCCTCGTTATCAGGTGGATAAGAAGTACCAGGCATTGGTCAAGGGCCGCCTAAGCCAGAAGGCTTTAAGGCAGCTGAGTCGGGGAGTTGAATTGGAGGATGGATTGACCTCTGGGGCCTCGGTAAAGGTATTGGAACTTAATCTGCAATCCACCTTAATCGAAATGGTAATACACGAAGGGCGCAAGCGGCAGGTAAAGAGAATGTTAGCCCACGTAGGTTTCCCAGTTATTAGCCTCAAAAGAACCGCTTTAGCCTTTTTAGTCTTGGGAAATCTTAAAGAGGGCGAATACCGTCATTTACATCCCGGTGAGGTTAAGGGCTTGCTGGACTTGGCCCAATCTGGAGTAACAGGAAAATGATCATTGAGTTTGTTTAGTGCCCATAACGGACTTCATAAAACCGGCAGAGATGCGAAAGTTGGGCAAATAGGATATAATAGATAAAATTGCCAGTCGGAGATTCTTCATGGATGGAGGTAAAGCATTGGCCAGGCTCAAATTTAAAATGCGGTTGGATTTTGTAGCTGAAAGTAAAAGCGGCAAGCTCTTTTTTGGAAACAAAGGTTCCGAGGATCAGGCCGAAGAGTTAAGGCAGCAAAAGGTTAGCTTACTGCGCAATATTCCGGTTCAGGGTATCAATATTGAGGATATTAATATGGACCATGAAATCTACACTATAATAGATGATTACAGCAATAGAGTTAGCTATTATGCACCAGTTTCCATACTGTTTAGTGCCGATTCCCTGGAGAATGCGGTGAAATTTACCATGAAAGAAGAGTTTAGAACCATTGAGATGGTTGACCCTGATCAGATTATACTATCGCAGATGGAAACAGTTAGGTTGATCCAGAACGTTAATGAAGAGTTGCTGAATTTCAAGCGGGTTCTGGAAAGAAGAATGGAGAATTGGAAGTAAACCATCCCCCCAAACTGATATGGAAAGATTAAAAGCACCAACCCGCAGGATTCATGCGCTGGGGTTTGGTGCTTTTGTAATGTGTGTTTTCAGGTTAAATTCTGGGCTTTATATCTTTGCCATTTCTTTGAGCAGCTGTTCGATGTCCTTGCCGATGATAAGATTTAATGAGCCTGTTACGTTTACTTCCGACAACAGCTGTAAGTCAAGTCCTATATTTGAGCTGTTGTGCTTGCACTCAATAAGTGAACCAAGTTAAAAATTTCATGGATATTCTTAGGCTGGGAGGCATAATATAGAGGAGAAATAATGAGCGGAGGGATACCGGTGAAGAGATTTATTGAGAAGGTTGAAAAATATCTCATCCGTTCGGTGGCTCTTATTTTTATTACTCTGATTGTGGTTCAGGGTTTGATGACCCATGATGATATGCGTTTATATCTCAGCCTGGGGGAACGTCTGGAAGGGCAGACTATAGACTATCCGGTTCATTCCCAGCCCCAGGAAGAAACAGGAGAGGTCCATTCTCCTTATGCGGCCCTGCTGCTAAGCCTGGAGGAGTTTTCTTCCTTACCCAAGGCTTCCGTTTTGGTTAACGGTGAAAAATTTGCTGCCTTTGAGCAGAAGCAACTGGAGTTAAAGCTTTTGGCAGGAGATGTAGTGGAAATAGATGCTTCAGCCTACAATTTTCCAGTACAGTTTAAAGTAGAGAGAGTATCAGATAACCTTGCCTTCCCAGTCCGAGACGAGATTTATGTTTGCAATCATGATGTAGTAATGGTAGGTAAAGTTGTAGTAAAATAAAAACATGGGTTGAACAGAGAGGATAAGAAGACTGGGAGGCAGGAAATGATAGTAGGCAGTAAAATAGTAGCCAGTGCAGCTATTAAAATGGCAGTTACTCTATCCCGAGAGGACGAGAACATGCTAAAAAAACAATTGATGAAAGAATGTGAAGTAAAATCCGTAGCGGTAGACTACGGCGGAGAGTTTATAAGCTCGGTAGGTAAAATAGTTGAGCGGGCTGTGGTGGCCGCCAAGCGAGAAGGGGTAATAAAAGACACTCATGCGGAAGAGGGAGCGGTGGCTGGAGCTGCTCGGGAAGCCATCAGCCAGATTATGCCCAAAGCTCTGGGCTTGAATGTGGGAGGTAAGATTGGTATAGCCCGGCACCAGGACCATGTCAGCGTAGCCATATTTTTTGGTATAGGTCTTCTGCACCTGGATGAAGTGAGTATTGGATTGGGACACCGGGCAGTATCTTAAGTTATGAGAGGTAAACATATGCTTGTACGAGGAATCAGGGGTGCTACTACGGTAGAGGAAGACCAGGCTCAGCAAGTGCTGGATGCTACCCGGGAACTACTGCAAATCATGATAGAAGAAAACCAGGTGGACCCAGAAGATATTGCCAGTGTTTTATTTACTGCCACGGCAGATATTAAATCAGTCTTTCCCGCCCGGGCTGCTCGTGACTTGGGATGGAATCTGGTACCCCTTATGTGCTTCCAGGAAATAGAGATTGGAGAATCTTTACCCCTCTGTATCAGAGTACTCATGCATATAAACACGGCTAAAAAACAGAATGATATCCAGCATATCTACCTCAGGCAAGCTCGTGGTTTAAGACCAGATATTGTCGAACCATAAACTATTCACTCTCCCATTACCTTGATTACCACGCGTTTCTTCATGCGCCCATGGAATTCGGTATAAAAGATCTGCTGCCAGGGGACTAGGTCTAACCACAGATATTCAGTATGAAAATTCATTTATTTTTCCTCCTACTTTCTATATGGCTGGGTGTTTGATAAATTATCTCATACATATCCCGGCGGCGATGACGGTAGAGAGGGATTTCCCCCCGAATTTGTTCATTTGCCGAAAAGTCCAGCTCTGCCCATACTATTCCTTCTTTCTGGTCTGCCTGGGCTATTATTTTGCCCCAGGGGTCAACCACCAGGGAATGGCCCCAAGCTTGGTAATTAGCCTGGGGGTTGGGGGCTGGAGATACTGCTGCCACATAGAGCTGTTGATCTACCGCCCGGCTGCGCAAGACTAATTCCCAGAATAAAGGTCCGGAAGTGTGGTTGAAAGCGGCCGGAACTATAATCAAGTCTGCCCCGGCCAGAGCCAGAGCTCGGGATAGTTCTGGAAATCTGATATCATAGCAGATTAATAAGCCAATTTTAATACCCTGGTACTCGATTAGAGTAATATTATTACCTGGACTCAAAAAGTCGGATTCTCGAAAAGTAATTCTTCCCGGCATATCCACATCAAAGAGGTGTATTTTTCTATGCCGGCCCAGTAAATTGCCATATTCATCAAAGGCAAAACAGCTGTTATACAGCCGGCCCTCTGGAGAGCGTTCAATGATTGAGCCTCCAACTATTCCCACCCCTTGCTCCCGAGCGGTCCGGGCTAAAAAATCCGTAGTAGGACCTGGATAATTCTCCGCATAGTCCGGAAATAAGTCTGATTGATAGGGGGCGTTGAAAACCTCGGGTAGTATTATTAGGTCTATATCTTTTTGGCCCGCTAATTCCATCATTTTACCAGCCCGGGACAGGTTGTCATTTTTACTTGAACTGTTCATCAGCTGACACAAGGCAATAGATAAATTTTTCTTCACCTTTATTATCTCCTTTCGGCTCCATCAAAAACCCGTAGCATTTTAGTTGAGTTTACCACATTATTTCCGCCAACGCTGGCATAGAGCAGCCGGGTTTGGACTAAGCCCTATAATATTGATCAGGTGGGGGCGGATAAGAAGGGATCTGCTTTCCAATAATCGGGTCTCTTTATCACTAGATAAAAGGTGCCCCCGTCCAAGCTGTTAAGGCTATTTTAATATCCTTCAGCTAAGTGATATACTGATTATAAGTACCCGGACATGATTTTAGTATCTGCAATAATTATAATTGTTTACCTGATACAAGAGCCAAGGCAAGAATCAGTAAAAGGGACAGCCCTAAAAAGATTCGAGCTAAGATTAAGAAACAGCAGAGGGATGATAGCTATGAAGCCTTTTATGCTGGCTTCTCGAGAATATAAGCCCAAGGACACTATTATAGAAATAAATAGCTCTGCTAAAAAAGTCTTTCTGGGGGAAGGCTACTGTACCCTTATTGCCGGACCCTGTGCAGTGGAAGGAGCGGAGGAGTATTTGGATTTAGCCCGGATACTGGCTGGCTTGGGAGTCCACATTCTGCGAGCTGGAGTATTTAAACCCCGTACCTCTCCCTATACCTTTAAGGGACTTGGCCGTGAAGGTATGGAAATAGTCGACCAGGCTCGATTAATTACTGGTTTGCCGGTAATTACTGAGATATTGGACGTAAGAGATTTGGAACAGCTCTATGATCGGGTTGATATCCTGCAGGTGGGCAGCCGCAATATGCAGAATTTTGCTCTGCTGGAGGAATTGGGTCAGATTAAACGGCCTGTTATGCTAAAACGCGGTCTTTCAGCTACCATTGAAGAATGGCTCCTGGCAGCAGAATATATTCTAAACGGCGGCAATGATCAAATAATTCTATGTGAACGGGGTATAAGAACATTTGAGCCTTATACTCGTAATACAGTGGATATAGGTGCAGTGGCTTTGCTAAAACAGCTTTCCCATCTGCCCATAATTGTAGATCCCAGTCATGCTACCGGCCGTTGGAAGATGGTGGCCCCGGTAGCCCGGGCAGCTATAGCTGCAGGGGCGGATGGGATAATGGTGGAAGTACATCAGGACCCGGATAAAGCATTATCTGACGGAAAACAGTCTTTAACCCCAGAGAATTTTGCAGGCTTAAGAGATCAGATAATTAAGCTGGCAGAACTGGACAAGAAAATAATCTAAGACCTGCTTGGATAATCCAATAACCCCCAGCCCTGGCTAAGCCAGACTTTTATTTTTTTGCCCCATGCATAACTCTGGAAGTAGTGGTTGGCTTTTGCGCTGCTTTACTCCTTATACTAGGGATGATATTTCTGCTTAACAAGGCTGAAGCCATGCCGTCAACTGCCTTGGCTCGGCCTATGAATAGGCTCTGGAAGGGGAAGAAAATTGTGTTGTCGGGTAGAATATGAGGGGTGTCATATAGTTAATGCCGGTGGCTAGGCTGGACCATGAAGATAAAGTTTACTGAGATATTGCTTGTCTTCTTAATATGCATTATGATGATAGGAACAATGTCGTAATATGGATTATATTAGGAGGTGGATCGAATGAAGGCAATCCCTATTAAAGATGGGGTTTACTGGGTGGGGGTACAGGACCCGGAGCTGGAAGTTTTTGATATTATTATGACTACTGAATATGGTACCAGTTATGGCTCCTACCTGATACGAGGTCAGAACAAAACAGTTTTAATTGAAGCGGTTAAGGCTAATTTCTTTGATGAATTTATCGAAGATCTACAGAAAATATGTCCGGTGCAGGAAATTGATTACTTGATCTTAAACCATACCGAACCGGATCACTCCGGATCAGTGGAAAAACTCTTGAAATTGAATCCCAAGCTGGTTGTAATGGCCAGTTCCACCGCATTAACTTTCTTAAAGGAAATAAGCAATTCAAGTTTTAATTCCAAGGAAATTCAGGGTGGTGAAGAACTGGACCTGGGCAGTAAAACCCTTCAGTTTATCAGCGCTCCTTTTTTACACTGGCCTGATACCATTTTCACCTACCTCAAAGAAGATAAAATTTTATTTAGCTGTGACTTCTTGGGCAGTCACTATTCAGATGACTCCGTTTTCAATGATTTAATCGAATTTGACTTTACTGACGCCTTCAAATACTATTTCGATGAAATTATCGGGCCTTTTAAACCTTACGTTCTTGAGGCATTAGATAAAATTAAAGACCTGGATATCAAAATTGTCTGTCCTGGCCATGGGCCGGTTTTGAGAACTAATCTGGATTATTATATTGACCTCTACCGCCAGTGGTCTACTCCGACTCCTCGGACTACAGATTTGCCAGTCATTATTATGGCTTATGTGACCGCTTATGGTTATACGGAAATGATAGGTCAAAGTATTGAAGAAGGAATATCTATGATAGGGGATTTTGATTTCCGCAAATATGATCTGATTTATACTCCGGTAAGCACTGTACTTCAGGAGTTGGCTGATGCTGATGGTCTGCTTATTGGATCTCCTACCATAAATGGGGACACCTTGCCTAATATATGGGAGCTCCTAACCGGTCTATCGCCCATTGTTCATGGAGGAATGGTGGCTGGAGCCTTTGGAGCCTATGGATGGAGCGGAGAAGCGGTGCCCAATATCGAAAACCGTCTTAATATGCTGCGTATGCAGGTCTTGCCTGGATTGAGAATAAATTTTAAGCCTAGCACCAGGGCCTTGGAAGATGCCTTTAACTATGGTATGGAATTTGCCCGCCAGGTATTGGCCAAGAAGCAGGATGTATCGGAAACTGAGTGGCGTTGTTTGGTTTGTGGTCATATTCACCGGGGAGAACAGCCCCCCAATATTTGTCCAGCCTGTGGAGTTGGCCCGGAAAATTTTGTTAAGCAATCCCAGGAGGATATATTTAGGCAGGATAGCAAAGAGAGCTTTGTGATAATCGGCTCCGGAATAGCAGCCCTTTCTGCTGCGGAGGCTATTCGCAAAAGGAACCTAACCGCCAAGATAACAATGTTGAGTGAAGAAGAAGAAAGGCCCTATTACCGGCCTATGCTTTCAGATTACCTGGGTGAAGATCTGGCTGCCGAGCGCTTGTTTATTAAATCCGCAGCCTGGTATGAGGAAAAGCAAATTGAGCTACGGACTACTTGCCGGGTAACATCCATAGACGGGAGCAAGCGGCAGCTGACCCTGGAGAGCGGCGAGATAGTCTTCTACCACAAGCTGATTCTGGCCACCGGAGCCCGGAGCAATATTCCTCCCATTCCTGGAGCCGATAAAAAGGGAGTTTATGCTATACGCAATTTAGCTGATGCCAAGATATTCAAAGCGGCTTTAAAAAAGGACCTGAAAGCAGTAGTCATCGGTGGTGGAGTGCTGGGATTGGAAGCGGTATCAGAAATGCTGGATCTGGGCTTACAGGTTTCAGTAGTAGAATTTGCTCCTCGCCTAATGCCCAGGCAGTTGGATGAAAGTTCCTCTTTAAGACTGCAAAAAATCATTCAGGATAAGGGAGTAGATCTTTATTTGGGTCTGGGGACCGAAGCTATACAGGGTGATAAAGAGGTGAGCCAGGTAAAATTAAATAGCGGTCAGGTAATAGCAGCTGACCTAGTGCTTTTGTCTACCGGGGTAAAACCAAATATAGAATTGGCTCAGGCCGCAGGCATTGAGGTGGATAGAGGAATTGTAGTGGATGCGGGAATGAGGACTGGTATGGATAATGTCTTTGCAGCTGGAGACGTAGCCCAGCATGAAGACAAGTTAATCGGACTATGGCCAATAGCATTGGAAATGGGTCGGGTAGCAGGCGCCAATGCTGCTGGGGATTGGTTGGAATATAAACAGCCTCCTGTTTCTACCATGTTGGCTGCCTTTGATATGCAGGTGTTCTCCATGGGAGAAGTCAACCTGCCCCCGGAGGAAACTCGTATAACCGAAACTTTTGATCCCATAGAAAACTACTATAAGAAGAGCTTTTTACAGAAGGGGGTCTTATCGGGAGAAATAGTTATCGCCCCTGAAGTAAATACTGGTTCCACCATGTCCTCACTGGGTCGGGATGCATCCGGCAAATTACAGGCCAACCGCTGGAAGTGCCGGGTCTGTGGCTATATACATGAGGGTCCGGAACCTCCTGAAACCTGTCCGGTATGTGGAGTCGGTCGGGAAATGTTTGATCCTTTGGCATAAGATAAAGCTATCCGGGCCCCAGCCGGGGCCCGGGGATGCCATCAACGGGGAGCATGGTACCCACCAGGGGATTTTTAATTAATGGTGCTATAGACCAGTATTTTATATATTATAGATAATTCTAAACTTATCAGTTTTAAGCAATTGAAAAGTTATGATAGAATAATATAGGAAACTTGCAGGTGGGTTAAAGGATGAAAATAGCAATTGATGGTCCAGCTGGAGCTGGAAAGAGTACGGTGGCCAAGGCTTTGGCTGCTAAACTTGGATTTTTATATATCGATACCGGTGCCATGTACAGGGCTTTGACCTGGAAAGCAATTAAAGAGTCTCTGGACCTGGATGACGAGGATGCTCTCTATCAGCTGGCCAAGA
Source organism: Syntrophomonadaceae bacterium (assembly GCA_012522955.1). GTDB lineage: Bacteria > Bacillota > Syntrophomonadia > Syntrophomonadales > Syntrophomonadaceae > JAAYJK01. Next base: position 43,451 of record JAAYJK010000026.1, on the reverse strand, counting down.
ATACTGAAATCCACTTCGAATACCATTCCCACGGGCAAAGAATAATATGTGATAATCAGGACGTAAGCGACTATATCCGATCTCCGCATGTGAACGCGGAAGTATCCAGGGTAGCGTCCAAAGCATTGCTGCGTCAGGTAATGGTGGCCCAGCAGAGGAAGTTGGCTGAGAATAAATCAGTGGTAATGGATGGCCGGGATATAGGAGAATTTGTGTTGCCCGATGCTGAATACAAGTTTTTCCTAACCGCAAGAATAGAAACCAGGGTTATGCGCCGAGCCCAAGAAATGAAAGCTAGCGGCTATGATATAGATAAGCAGGCCATGGCCAAAGAAATAATGGAACGAGACCAAAGAGACTCCAGTCGGGAAATAGGAGCTTTAAAAGTGCTGGAAGATTCAATAGTTATTGACACCAGTAAACTCAGCGTGGATGAGGTCATTAATGTCATAAGATCCTACCTGAAGGAGGATTAATAATGTTCTATTATTTGGTAAGATGGCTGGTCAAATTTGCCTTATTATTTCTTGGTTTGAAATATGAAGGAATACATAACCTACCCAAAAAGGGTGCAGCCATTATTGTAGCCAATCACGTTAGTTTTTGGGATCCTCTGCTGGTAGCGGTGGCTTCACCCAGGCCAGTGCATTTCATGGCCAAGGCGGAACTTTACCAAAACCAGATTCTGGCCCGACTTTTTACTGCATTAAATGCCTTTCCAGTGAAAAGGGGCCAAGCAGATCGAAATGCTATACGCAAAGCTCTGAAACTCCTGGAGTCCGGTCAAATTCTGGGAATATTCCCGGAAGGAACTCGAAAAAAGGAGGTCGAGATGGAGGCAGCCCAGTCGGGTGCAGCCATGCTGGCTCTAAAATCTGGGGCACAGCTTATTCCAGCGGCTTGTGTGGGAACCAGGAGACGTTTTCCCTGGGGATGGGGCAGGAACACCCTAATGGTACGATTTGGCAAACCACTGGATTTGACAGCCTACCAACAGGAGAAAACCAAATCGGCTAGCCTGGATCAGATAAGCAAAGAAATAATGAGGGAAATTAATAAGCTTTTGTATGAATAAAAGCAGGAATTTAGGGTCCTGATACTGAAGATATATAAGTATTTGTGAGGTTAATATATGCATACGATTATGGCCAGCCATGCTGGGTTCTGTGCCGGAGTAAAAAGGGCCTTTAAAATAGCAGAAGAAATGGCAGGCCAGCCAAGCAAATGGTATACATGGGGACCACTGGTCCATAACCAATCAGTAGTAGAATATTTTGCCCGGCAAGGAATAAGTGCAGTGGAAGATATTGACGAAATCTCTGAACCAGCCGGGTTAATTATAAGATCCCATGGAGTGGCTCCTGAAATAATACAAGAAGCTGAAAATTGTGGTTTGCAGGTTAGAGATGCCACCTGCCCGCTGGTCAAAAGAGTACATGAAATTGTACAGGTCTTGGCCGACCAGGGATATGAAATTGTAATATATGGTAACCCCGAACACCCAGAGGTTAAGGGCATTCAAGGGTGGTGCGGCGGACAGGCCGCCGTAGTATCGGGTTTGGATGATATAAAAACCCTGAATCATTCCCATCGGATGGGAATAGTATCCCAAACTACCAGAGATGAAAAGGAGTATTTTGAGGTAGTAAAAAGCCTGTTAGGCCGGACAGAGGAATTAAAGGTATTCAACACCATTTGTTCCGCTACCCAGCTGAGACAGAATTCAGCATTGGAATTATGTCAGCAGGTGGATTTAATGATTGTGGTAGGAGGGGAATTTAGTTCCAATACTACTACTCTTTATAAAGAGTGTTTAAATACCGGAGTTAGAACTTACCTGGTTCAAAATGCAGGAGATATTAACCCCCACTGGCTAGAAGGGGTAAAAATGGCAGGCATTACTGCTGGTGCTTCGACTCCGGATTGGATTATTAAGGAGGTATTGTGTAGGATGACAGAGTATGAGGAAAAGGATATCCAGCAAGAGGATATCCAGCAAGAGGTTCAAGACCAGATTGAGGAACAGACTCAGGAACCGGTTCAGGAACCGGTATTTGAGCCCCAGCAGGAGGAGCCTGGCAGCAATGAGCAGCCGGCTGAAGAAGCCAATGAGGAATCATTTGCCCGTATGGAGGCAGAAATGGCAGAATATGAAACCCCGGGCCGAGGGGATGTTATAAAGGGAACCATTGTCCAGGTACTTGATGATGAAGTAATGGTTGATGTGGGTGGAAAATCAGAAGGAGTTGTCCCATTAAGAGAGCTTTCCCTGGCTACAGTTGATTCGGCTCGGGATTTAGTACAAGTCGGTGAAGAGATCGAGGTTATGATCCTGAAATGGGACGATGATGGCACTATTCTTCTATCCAAAAAGCGGGTTGATTCCAAGAAAGTATTGGATGAATTGGAAGAAGTTTTTGAAAAAGGAGATACGGTACAAGGTACAGTTAAAGACATAGTCAAAGGCGGTTTGATTGTTGATGTGGGGGTAGTAGGATTTCTTCCCGCTTCACACGTTGAGGATGGATATGTTAAAAACCTGGAGGAGTACAAAGACCAAACCTTTGCCTTTAAAATCATTGAATTCAATCGCAATAAAAGGCGGGGTTCTCAGGTGGTATTATCACGTCGGGAATTGGTGCTGGCCGAAAAACAGCAGCAGAAACAGGAGTTTTGGGATAATATCCAAGAAGGACAAATTCGCTTGGGCAAGGTTAAAAGGATAGTAGATTACGGTGCATTTATTGATTTAGGCGGTTATGAAGGTTTGCTTCATGTTTCCGAGCTAGACCATAAACGCATAGAACACCCGGCCGATGTACTTCAGGAAGGCGATGAGCTGGAGATTTTCGTACTGGGAGTAGATACCGAAAAAGAAAGAGTGTCCTTGAGTCGCAAGAAACTGTTGAAGAGCCCATGGGAGGTAGCTCTGGAAACCTTCCAAGAAGGCGACATTGTAGATGGAACAGTAGTAAGAATTGCTCCTTTCGGTGCTTTTGTTGAACTGGATCCTGGAGTAGATGGACTGGTTCATATATCTCAGTTGGCTGATTATCGGGTGGAGAAACCTGAGGATGTAGTATCAGTTAACCAGCCGGTTAAGGTGAAGATTTTGAGTGTAGACGCCAATGAAAAGAGAATCGGTCTGTCCATCAAGGAAGCCCAAAGGGAGATGGAGCAGGAAGAAGTAGAAGAATATATGGAACAACAGGAATAGAAATAAGCTTTTGAGGTGACGGTTAATGCCGATATTTGAATATAAATGTGAAGATTGTGGTACACAATTTGACCTTTTAGTATCTTACTCGGAAAGAAAAAATGTTCAATGCCCCCAATGTTCATCTTCGCGAGTAGAGCAGAGGCTCTCTATATTTAACACCGGGGGTAAGCGAACCACAACTGCACCTGAAAAATGTGACACCTGCAGCATGAGTAGCGGGTGAAGAGTCAAGTATTAAGCTGCCTGGGGCAGCTTTTTTTATACCAAGGACCAACACCGATGTACAGGGGGGGAATTATGCGACTCAGTGGAGTAATACTGTCAGGGGGAAGAAGTTCCAGGATGAACTTTAACAAGGCATTTGCTGATATCTCAGGTACCCCGGTACTGGAGATAATTATTAATAAGTTTAGCAAATACTTCGATGATTTGATGATAATCACCAATGAGCCAGAATTGTATCATGGTATGGCGCCGTCGGTGTATACTGATCTATATCCTCAAATGGGTCCTATGGCCGGAATACATGCCGGCTTATACTTTTCTAAATATGAGAGCATTTTCTTATTGGCTTGTGATATGCCTTTCTTCAGCATGGAATTGGCGGCCTATATGTTTAGCCAAGGGGATGGATATGATTGTGTGGTTCCAGTCATTAACAGGAAGTTACAGCCTTTGTCGGCAGTATATAATTCTACTTGCATGCCGGAGCTTATTGACTGTCTGGAAAACAACAAATTGAAATTAACCAGGTTCGTAGAGAGCATTAATACCCGTTACCTGTACGAGAATGAATTATTACCCTTCGGCAATTTGGAAACTATGTTCTTCAATGTGAACGATATGGCGGCTCTGATCAGAGCTAGAGAAATGTATGGAGGATAAGAAAATAAGAGGAAAACGCAAGGACGAACACCTGCTTTTAGCCCAACATCTGCCTGCTGGACCAGGATCCAGCGGCCTGGAAAACATAAGTTTGATCAATAATTCAGTACCAGAGCTGGAGCTGGAGGAAATCGATCTGAGCTATATATTTTTAGGTAAAAAACTTAAATATCCTTTGCTGATAAATGCTATTACCGGAGGCACTGAGCAGGCGGCAGACATTAACAGGGCCTTATCCACCCTGGCCGCCCGGCAGCACATAGCTATGGCAGTGGGCTCACAAACCATAGCTATTGAAGACCCAAGCCTAAGATATACTTTTGCCCTGGTGCGCGAGGCCAATCCGGATGGTGTGATACTGGCCAATATATCAGCTGCCAGTGGAGTTAAGGAGGCTATTGAAGCGGTAGAGATGATACAGGCGGATGGCCTGCAATTGCATTTTAACATACCTCAGGAATTGGCTATGCCGGAGGGAGAACGTTCTTTTAAAGGCATACTTGAGAGAGTAAAAAAGATCAGTGAAAACTGCCCGGTTCCCATTATTGCTAAGGAAGTAGGATTCGGCTTCTCCCGGGAGAGCATAGAGCGAATTTATCAAACCGGGGTCAGCATTTTTGATATTGGCGGTCAGGGAGGGACTAATTTCGTATCCATAGAAGACCAACGCCGGGGTATGTTTGGCAGTGAGTTAGATGGATGGGGTATACCTACGGCAGTAAGTCTTATAGAAGCCCTTAGTATGGAATTTCCGGTAAAGATCATTGCCTCCGGAGGGATCAGGTCGGCTCTTGATGCAGCCAAAGCTTTGGCTTTGGGAGCTGATATGGTAGGTATGGCTGGATCCTTATTGAAAATCTTGCTCAATCATGGTCCGGGAGAACTGGAAAAGGAAATCAAAGCCCTGTTTTATCGCTTAAAGGCGGTTTTCTTAATGACTGGAGCTCGTACCCCGGAAGAGATTAAAGAGAAGCCTTTAATAATAATGAATGAAACTGCCCAATGGATAGAGAGTCGTGGCATTGACAAGTATAAATGGTCTTGCCGCTAAATTTCCCATGGCACAATTAATTATAATCCTGTCAGCCAGGCCCTGGCCCAGATAAGAGCATACACAAAACTGGACCAAGTCAGGCCATCCCCTTCAAACTAAGTATAAGAATTAAAAAAGAGGTATTCCTCGGCCGGAACACCTCTTTTTATGGTTTCTGCCCAGCTCTTGTCAGGGTTGATGACAGGAGCTATGCAGGCCGTGGTATTAACGGCCCTTTTAACTACATAAAAAGCCGTCTTAAGGGAAACCTACTCACATAAATACTAGTGAAAGGATGAGTTGAAATGACTAATTTTCCCTTGGGGCTGATAACACTGGTGGTGGTTTCAATACTAATCTATTTTGGAGCAGCACACCGGGTGCTGGACAAGCTTAGATTGAGTGATCGGGCAGCATTGGCCATAATACTAGCCATAATCGCAGGAAGCTTCGTTGATATTCCCATTAGCCCGCGTATCACCCTTAACCTTGGAGGCTTGGTGGCTGTTGGCCTAGCTATATATGTATTGGCTGGAGCCGGTACCTTCTATGAAAAAATCCGGGCCATAATTGCGGCGGCAGTAACCGCTCTGGCCTTATTTATTGCGGCTAGGTACCTGGGGGCGGAACCAGAAGCTATCTTTATCGATCCTATATATATTTATCCCCTGGTAGCGGGCTTAGTAGGTTATCTGGCCGGCAGATCCCGGAGGGGGGCATTTTTTGCTGCAGTCATGGCAGTACTAACTCTGGATATCGGGCAATATTTTTACCTGGCCAACACTGGATTAAGGGGAACCGTGCATGTAGGTGGAGCGGGAGCTTTTGATTCGCTGATCCTGGCCGGAATATTGGCGGTACTCCTTGCAGAAGTGGTAGGGGAAACCCTGGAACGTTTGCAGGGTGGCCCCAAAAGCGAAGGTCGGCCAGAAGAATTAATTCAGCATCTAAGAGAACCGGAGCCAGCCCGCAAGCCCTTGGCAGAGACAGAGAGGCCGGGAAGAGAAGAACGAGGAGCTAATCAGGAGCAAAATAATAGTGACATTACAGGGGGTGATAAGGATGCCTAAAAAGCTGCTAATAATCACCTTGAGTTTAACTATATTATGGACCCTGATGGGGGTATCACTTTGTAGCGCTAATGAAGAGATGCCTTCAGGACAATACTTTACTCTGGTGGATGAAAACAACAATATTATTCATCAGACTGCAATGAGGGTTCATGAGGGAGATGAATATATCAGTGCTGACAATGCCCGATACAAGGTAGTAGAAATTCAGGGCGACATTGCTATCTGCGCTTATCAGGGAGAAGAGCGGATGCCGGTAGTAAGCTTTGATAGCAGAAAGCAGGCCTGGGTTTTTAAAGGACAGGAAATAGCAGTACTTTCCGGGGAGCAGAAGTCTACCATAGCTGTCTACCATACCCATAGTGACGAGTCTTATGTGCCTTCAGACGGAACAGAGAGCAGAGAAGGGAATGGAGGCATTTATGATGTAGGTCAGGCTTTTGTAGACGAACTTAAGAGCCTGGGCTTTAATGTGCAATACAACAAAAACAACCATAATCCCCATGATATAAATGCCTACAACCGCTCTCGAAAAACAGCCCTTACTCTGATAAAAAAGGAAAATCCCAATGTAGTTGTGGATATACATCGGGATGCGGTACCTCCGGATGTATATCAGGCTAAAGTGGAAGGTCAGGATGTAACCAAAATCAAGCTGGTAGTGGGCAAGCAAAATCCTAATATGAAAACCAATCTGGAGTTTGCCAAGCAGATCAAGGCGGTTATGGATAAGCAGTCTCCCGGACTATCCAATGGCATATTCATGGGCAAAGGAGATTATAACCAGGATTTAAGTCCCCGGGCCATTTTGCTTGAGGTAGGAGCCCATACCAATGATAAAAAGTCTGCTACAGAAGGAGTCAAACTATTTGCCGGTACTATGCAATCTGTATTAGCGGGTAACTCTGATGGTAATAAGGATCCGGAGGCCAAACCCCTGAGCCAGAATGAACAGGGAGGCTTTACCAGCGTCATTATATTGTTAGTAGTGGTAGCGGCAGCTGGCGGGGGGTTCTACCTGCTTAACAAAGGATACAGCAGCAAATAGCATGGCGAGCTATGGTGTGGTAATAGCAACAGGAATAGTGGCTGGTCTTATAAACCGCTGGTTGTTGTTGCGCAGCGATTATCGCCATTATCCTACCTATCCTCATGGGCAGTTAATTCACCTGGCCCTGGGGTTTATTGCGGCCAGTCTGGGGGCAGTTGCGGTTCCTGCCATAGCCAAACCCGATTATGTAGCGGTAACATTTCTGGTGCTTGCCGCCCAGCAGTTTCGTGAGGTAAGGAATATGGAACGGGAAACCCTCATGAAACTAGAAGAAAGTAAAATAATAAGCCGGGGTACAGCTTATATAGAAGGGATTGCCAGGGTCTTTGAGGCTCGCAATTATCTGGTTATTATGACTGCCTTGTCCAGCAGTGCTGCGGCACAGCTGGGAGGATTAAAATATGCCTTTATTGTAGCCCCCATCAGTATAATAGTTTCCCTGAGGCTTATGGGTGGTTCTTTTATTGGAGATATTGCTCAGGTAGAAAAAGGCCGGATCGATTTTAAGGGTTCCCTCTTAATGGTGGAGGATGTAGTTATGATGAATGTGGGTTTGCCCCAGACCCGTCAAAAAATCATGGATGAGGGTATGGGAGTTATAATTAAACCCAGAGATGACAATGCCCGTCTAAATCTGGATAATCCTGGGCAGAGAAAGGCCATTATCCATGATGTGGTGTCCATACTGGGGAGCAAAGTAGATATCAATGAGACCGAATTGATGCCTCTGGCTAGAAAGCAGGTTGATCAGGGATACCTGGCATTCTTTGTGGTAGCCAATGAACCTGATATAGAGATGCTGATAGAAGTGGTGAAAAAGGTGCCGGTTCTGGAATCAACTCGGGGTACTACCCTTTTTTCTTACTATGGTAGAAAGGCGGCAGATTGATATGAATACCGGTTTAAATGAATATATACTGGCTATAGTTACCTGTGAAAAAGACAAGATTAAGAATGGAGGATGTCCAGTCTTTTTAGCTCAGGGGCAGGAGGAAATGGAACATATAAGTCTACTCTTAGCCCGGGTTTTGGGCGGAGTTGTACATGATTTGGAGAATGGAGTCTATTTTGTATGCAAACATTAGCAGGTATTCTTAGCGGGGCAGGAAGCATTAAGTAATGAGGGTGAGGCTTTTGAAAATAATTTATCACTGTTATGGTGGAGCACATTCATCGGTAATTGCTGCTGCCTTACATTTAAAATGGATTGAAAAACATCGGCTGCCCACCTTAGAAGAAATGATGGCTATACCTTATTATGATAAAACTGACAATGGTGATTTTGGCTCCATACGCTTTATGGGCATTGATGAAAGCGGAAATGAAGTGTATGTGTTAGGGAAAAAAGGCATGGGGGAGAAATATACTCATATTCTAATGGGGGTGGCAAAAATTATGGGTAGGGAGGATGATTTAATAGCCGTCGATTGTCTGAACCGGGTTAATTGGAGTATGAAATTGGGTGGCTTTCTGTCCCGGCGCATGGGATTAATCTTTCCTGGCCGTCCAGTATTAGTCAGGGGAACCAGAAAAGCCTTCCTTACTTTAGTTAACCTGGTGGAAACAGTACGTCTAAAGAGCTTGAGGGGCTCAGGGGTTTAAATGAAGATTATTTTCCTTGGTCATAACCCGATACAGGCAGCGCTTATTGCCGCTCATATATACCTGGATAAATTGCCTTCCCTGGAGCAGCCGGAGAGCCTGGAAAAGCTTCCCTACCGGGATCTGCTTTTGGGTCCATTATATATTGGAAGTGATAGTAAAGGAAACCAGGTTTATACTCTGGGCGGAGGCAAAGACTTATGGATGGTTAAGAGAAGCATTGAGGATTTGCGAAATATTCTAAGCTTTGCTGCCGGGGATTTGCTAGTAGAATCAGTTTCCACTCGCGGGGACCGAATATTAGGGTGGTTAAGCAAAGTGCCTCCGTTTTTGGGGGGCAGGCACCTTAACCTCCTGGCCCGCCAAATCCTGTGGCGTTTCCAGCATCGAGTACTGGAAGAATTAGTAGCACGAGTGAAGCCGGGTTGAATCGTCCCTTCGTTCTTGCAGATATCTGCTTTTTAGTAGATAATTGTTTAGAAGATTTATTGAATCTTGGAGGGGAGTATTATGCCGGCATTAATAGTAAAGGTGGAAGCATCAAGCATAGCTGATGAGGTAGGCCTGGTTCCGGGAGATACCCTGTTATCCATAGATGGTAAAGAAATCAATGATATACTGGATTACCATTTTTGGGTCCGCTCCGATCAATTGGAATTAAGACTCAAGAAAGCCAATGGAAATATATGGGCGGTGGAAGTGGAAAAGGATTATGATGAAGATTTGGGCCTGGAATTTGAAGATCTGTTATTTGACCGTATGAAATCATGCCAAAACCGCTGTATCTTTTGTTTTATAGATCAGTTGCCTCTTCATTTGCGCAAAACCCTGTACATAAAAGATGACGACTATAGGCATTCCTTTTTGTTCGGCAACTTTATTACCCTGAGCAATCTAAGGGAGCAGGACTGGGAGAAAATCATTACTATGAGGCTGAGTCCTTTATACATATCGGTGCATGCCCTGCAGCCCCAGTTGCGATCTATGCTCTTGGGCAACCAGAGAGCAGGCCAGATAAGACAGGATTTGCTGCGTTTGAGCCAGGCGGGGATCCAGTGTCATACTCAAATAGTACTTTGCCCTGGCATTAATGACGGTCAGGTATTGGAGGAGACTATAGAGGGACTGGCGGAGCTATATCCTTCAGTGGCATCTATTGGTATTGTACCAGTAGGCCTTACCGGACATCGAGAAGGGCTGCAGGAACTGAGAACCATTAAAGAGTCCGAAGCCATGGATTTAATCAATCTTATCCATGGCTACCAGAAGCGATTCCGGTCCGAGCTGGGCTATGGCTTGGTTTATGGGGCTGACGAAATCTACCTGAAGGCAGGACAGCCTTTACCGGCCGGGGAAGACTATGATGATTTTCCCCAGGTGGAAAACGGAATTGGCATTGGCCGAATCTTTTTAGATGAATTTGCTGAGGAGGAAAAACATCTACCCGCAAACATGCAGGAGCGCGAAATGTACATCTTGACCGGTCAGTCGGCGCTGGAGATATGGGAAGAAATAATATCCCGCCTGAATCGTATCCAGGGTCTGAAGCTTCATTTACTACCGGTCAGGAATGACTATTTTGGGGGGCAGGTGACGGTAACCGGCTTATTAACTGGCAGCGATATAATCAAAACCCTGGGTCAAGATTATGAGGGTAAAACCATCCTTATTCCGAAGATAATATTTAAAGAGGGACAGGATATTTTATTGGATGACATGAGTTTGGAGGATATCAAAGAGGCTAGCGGGGCAGAGCTTAAGGCCATTGAAGTGACTGCTTCAGCCTTGATTGAAGCAATAATGGGAGAATAAGTGTCTTTGCCATAGAGGTAAAAGCGAAGGGAGGCAAGCTGGTGGCCAAACCTATAGTAGCCATTGTGGGAAGACCCAATGTGGGCAAGTCGACGCTTTTCAATCGCCTGGTGGGTAGCCGAAAAGCTATAGTTGAGGATATACCGGGGGTTACCCGGGATAGAATTTATGATCTTTCGGAATGGTCAGGGCGAGAGTTTATTATTATTGATACTGGTGGGATCAGGTTCGGCAAAGATGAAAATATATTTACCCGGGAAGTAAAAATGCAGGCTGAACTGGCTATAGATGAGGCTGATGTTATCATACTGGTGGTGGACAGCAAGGACGGTATTACTCATGAAGATGGGCAGGTGGCTGAACTCTTAAGAAGAGCCGATAAGCCAGTTATTGTTGCAGCAAATAAGGTAGAAAACTTTGATAAGCAGCTGGAATATTTTGAGTTTTACAGTCTGGGGCTGGGAGAGCCCATTCCTGTTTCGGCCATGCACGGTTTAAACACCAACGACCTTTTAGATGCAGTAGTAGAGCAGTTCAAACCTGCCGGTGAATATCAAGAGGATGAAGATGCCATTAAGATAGCGATAGTTGGTAGACCTAACGTAGGCAAATCGTCGCTGATCAATTCTTTTTTAGGCGAACAACGGGTTATAGTCAGTGAAGTACCAGGTACTACCCGGGACTCCATTGATACTCCATTCAGATATGAAGGAAAAAAGTACATACTTATTGATACTGCCGGAATTAGAAAGAAATCCCGGATCAGTGAGAGTACAGAGAGATATAGCGTAATTCGTTCTTTAAAAGCCATTGAACGGGCTGACGTGGTGTTGATAATGCTGGACGCCAGCAGTGGAGTAATAGAACAGGATAAAAGGATCGCCGGATACGTTCATGAACAGAACAAAGCCAATATTATAGTGGTGAATAAGTGGGATTTAATACAGAAAGACGGCCACACCATGAATGAATTCGATAATAACATTCGTAATGATCTAAAGTTCCTGGCCTATTCTCCCCTTTTATACGTTTCTGCCTTAACTAAAAGGAGGATTTTTAAAATATTGGAGTTGGTGGATTTTGTAGCTGAACAAAACCACCGCCGTATAGCTACCTCGGAGTTGAATCGGGTAATCAATGAAGCGATTATGTTAAATCCCCTGCCTGGTGCTGGCAGCCAGAAACCTAAAATATATTATTCAACTCAGATTTTAACCGCTCCTCCAACTTTTGTGCTTTTTTCCAATCATCCCGATCTTATTCACTTCTCCTACACTAGGTATCTGGAAAATGTGTTGAGGAAAAACTTCGGGTTTGAAGGCAGTCCTATACGATTGTGGCTCAGGCAAAAATCGGGCAAAGATCCGGCCTAAACAATTAAAGATTGATAGGGCACTATTTATCGATATAATTATAATGGAGAAAAGTTTAAGCAGTCTAAGCTTGATTCCCTGCGAGAAGTTATATTGGGCGGGGAACCAAGATGGTAAAGAGACTTCATTACAGGGAGGAGAGTACTTGGTGATAAAAGCAGTGTTTCTCATGGCTTTATGCTATCTTATCGGTTCCATACCTTTTTCACTTATATTTGGGATGGCATTGGGAAAAGTGGATATCCGCACCCGAGGCAGCGGGAACATCGGAGCCACTAACGTACTTCGTACTTCCGGCCTAGCAGTGGCTCTGCTGGCTCTGGCGGCTGACTTGTGCAAAGGGCTGGCTGCCGCTTGGATCGGTTTGGCCGCCGGTGGAACCCTTTTAGCCGCTCTCTGTGCAGCAGCGGTTATTAGCGGCCATTGCTATTCACTTTTCTTGAATTTTAAAGGAGGTAAGGGAGTAGCGACTTCGGCTGGAATTATGGTTTTTCTTATGCCCAATGTCTTTGTGGTAATTTTAATTACCTTTATCTTAACTGTTACTATTAGTCGTTACGTATCATTGGGGTCTATAATTGGTGCTATCGCCTTTCCTCTCTTAGCCATTTTTGTGTTTCCCCAGCCGCTTCCTTATATAATACTTAGTATATATATGATTGCTTTGGTTTTATACCGCCATAGAGAAAATGTACAACGGCTTATGGCGGGAAAAGAATCAAAAATAACAGATAGGTTTTAATCATTTCTAGCAGGAAACAGCTTTAATCCCTAATGGTTAAGAAACCGGAGGTTGATATGAAGAAACTTTGCATACTGGGAGCAGGGAGCTGGGGTACTGCCCAGTCTATTCTGTTGCACCAGAATGGACATCAGGTGGTAGTGTGGGCAGGGCCTGACGACGATATAGATACTATAGTAAAAACCGGAGAAAACCTCAGATATTTGCCGGGGGTAAGAATACCAAAGGAAATAATTTGGAGCCGGAATTTGGCCGAAGCAGTTCAAGGAGCTCAAGCCGTGATACTGGCAGTGCCATCCCAGGTGCTTAGAGAGGTATGTGTAGAGCTTAAACCCCATCTAGGGTCGGGAGTCTTATTGGTTAATACCGCCAAGGGGCTGGAAATCAAGAGCGGGATGCGTCTGAGCCAGGTAGCCGAAGATGTTTTTGGTCCAGATATTCGAGATTATTTTGCAGTTTTATCCGGTCCCAGTCACGCTGAAGAGGTGGCCCGGCAAATGCCTACCGTACTCACTGTTGCTGCCTACAGAAAAGAGATCGCTTGTACCATACAAGACATATATATGTCGGGGGTCTTCAGGGTTTATACCAATCCTGATGTTCCCGGAGTAGAACTAGGCGGAGCCCTGAAAAATGTCATCGCCTTGGCTACCGGTATTGTACAGGGCCTGGAATATGGAGATAATGTCATTGCAGCTTTGATGACCCGAGGGCTGGCGGAAATGACCCGAATGGGAGTGGCTATGGGGGGGCATCATCGCACTTTTAACGGATTAAGCGGTATGGGTGATCTGGTGGTAACCTGTTGCAGCCGTCATTCCCGGAATCGCAGAGCTGGAGAACTTATTGGACAGGGCTACAGCTTAGAGGATTGTCTGAACTCTATTGGCATGGTAGTGGAAGGGGCCCATACCGCCAGAGTCTTGTTCCATCTGGCTGAAGATTACCGAGTGGACATGCCAATAACCAGGGCTTGCTATAATATACTATATAATCAAATTCCGCCCATACAAGCAGTAGAGGAACTGATGAAAAGAGGTAAAAAACACGAGATTGAAGAAATTGTAAATGATACTGAAAACTGGTAAAAAAAGTGTGGTGGAGACCACACTTTTTTTCTTTTCTGGTTATATTACCGAATATTGATAAATATATTTATACTGTTATAGCGTAATCGATATTAAGGGGTATCTCGATTCGGAGGGAGGATGCCTTTTAAGTCTGGAACAAGGGAGGGAAAATGCTAAGTGGATAAAAACAGTGTACTGAATGATATTGCTGAAAGAACTGGAGGCGATATCTATCTGGGCGTAGTAGGCCCCGTAAGAACGGGTAAATCAACATTTGTGACCAGATTTATGGAACTCATGATTATTCCCGGCATTAGCGATAGATATGAAAGAGAAAGGGCAGTGGATGAACTGCCGGTTAGTGGAGCTGGGAAAACCATAACTACTACGGAACCAAAATTTGTGCCCAACGAAGCAGCCGAGATCACAACCCAAACCGGACTATCGTTAAAAGCCCGGCTGGTGGATTGTGTGGGTTATACTGTTGAAGGAGCGCTGGGTTACGAAGAAGATCAAGAGCCTCGCATGGTAAAAACTCCCTGGTTTGACTATGAGGTTCCCTTCGAAGAAGCGGCCGAAATAGGAACCAGGAAGGTAATTACCGACCATTCTACTATAGGGATCGTGGTTACTACTGATGGAAGCATCAGCGATCTTTCCAGGAGCAAATATATAGATGCCGAGGAAAGAGTGATTCAGGAATTAAAAGATCTGGATAAGCCCTTTATAGTAATATTGAATTCAACCAAACCCTATGATGCTGATACTATAGCTCTGGCCGAGGAACTCAGTGAGAAGTACGGGGTGCGGGTTCTTCCCCTGGATGTAGCCAAGATGACTCTGGAACAGAGTTATGCCCTGCTGGAAGAAGCTCTTTACGAGTTTCCAGTACAGGAAGTAAATATTAAGCTGCCAGGTTGGGTGGAAGAGCTGGATGAAGAGTTCTGGTTGAGAGAAGAGCTGGAATCGGCTATACATGAAATACTTAATGGTGTACGTAAAGTAAGGGATATAGAGGTAGCCTTGCAGAAACTCTCCGATGTTGAGAACATAAGTTATGTGCTAATGGAAGAAATGAATCTGGGAACCGGAACCGCAGCTATCGATATTACGGTTCCAGAAGAATTGTTCTATCGCTCACTCAGTGAAGTCAGCGGTTTTGACGTAGCAGGTACCCAGGATATTATGCGTATCATGAAGGATCTAAGCTTTGCCAAGAAGGAGTTTGACAAGGTATCGTCGGCCCTGGCTGAAGTCAAAGACTCAGGCTATGGGGTGGTTACTCCACGCCTGGAGGAGATGTTCCTGGAGGAGCCGGAACTAATCAGACAGGGAAGCCGTTTTGGAGTTAGACTAAAAGCCAAAGCCCCCTCCCTCCACATAATCAGGGCTGATATTACTACCGAGATTACGCCTATAATAGGAACTGAAAAGCAATGTGAGGAACTGGTGCGCTATATGCTGGATGAGTTCGAAGAAGACCCCACCAAGATTTGGGATTCCAACATATTTGGCAAATCTCTGCACGATTTGGTTCGGGAAGGTATTCAGAATAAACTGCACCGTATGCCGGAAAATGCTCAATTGAAACTACAGGATACCCTGCAGAGAATTGTAAACGATGGAAGTGGTGGACTGATCTGTATCATTATATAGACCAATATTCACTACAATAAGGCCGGCCGGATTGAGGCCGGCTTTTTTGTTGAAGGAAGGGGACGTCAGAATGTGTGAATAATTATTCACACATTCTGACGTCCCCTTCCTTCTTGCTTCGGGTATATATTGAGATAATATGGCAATAATACCGGCAAGAGGTGATATTATGAAGAAACATGGCTTGGTTATCATGGTCCTGGGTGCTCTATTGATAAGTTTCGGCCTGGGATATATGGCGGCCAGTATCGAACCTGTAAACAAGCCGGTTCCGGGTGGCGATAAAGCTCTTATTGGAATGGAAACGGAAAAAAGAGTAATAGATGAACAAAGCACGATAAAACTGGAGCAGGAGTATTTGCGCTGCAAGCACCTGCTGGTATCTGATTTTCCTGACCGGAACCGGCTTCTAGGGAAAAGTCTGGAAGAGATTAGTCAGCTATTAACCATAGATAATGGTTATACTTTGGCCATGGAGGGCAATACCCTGACTATTCACCAGAGGATCGAAGACTGGTGTCCGGAAGATAAAGAAAAGTGTCGACTTAAAGAATACCAGGGTCGACTGGCGGTATATCAAGGACCTGATGCTCAGAACGACATACTGCTCAGGGTAACCAATATAGAAATTGAATCGCTTCCTGTGACCATAGCAGAAGATATTAAAAAGGGCCGCTATGAATTTGATAGTGAAGAGGCTCTCAATGATGCCCTGGAAAACCTGGATGAATACTAAACTTTGGTGTCGGCTATTATTAAGTTAAAGTGAGTACTTTTTATGGAATTGCTTAATGACTTAATACCCGGCACCAATTGTACTTGAACGTATGTTTGGTATAATGTTAGATAAGGTTGGACGAGTAAGATAATAAGTAAAAAGCATATAGTACGGTATTTTATGAGAAGGCGGAGAATTTATGATAGTGTTGGGTATAGACCCGGGGACTGCTACTACCGGTTATGGAGTAGTGGCTTACCAGGCAGGGAGAGAAAAGCTGATTGAGTATGGAACCATTACTACGCCAGCAGATATGGAAATGGCCCATAGGTTGCTGCTTATCAGCCAGAACTTGAGTAAATTAATTCAGGTTTTTAAACCGGATGCTGTGGCTATTGAACAAATATTTTTCCATAAAAACGCCAAAACGGTTATCACCGTGGCTCAGGCCCGGGGAGTGGCTATGTTGGCAGCTGCCCGAGAGGGTATAGCCATTGGTGAATATACCCCGCTGCAGATAAAACAGTCGGTGGTAGGTTACGGGAAAGCAGATAAGAAACAGGTACAGATTATGGTACAAAAAATCCTGACCATACCGGAAATACCTCGCCCTGATGATGCTGCCGATGCTCTGGCAGTCGCTATCTGTCATATTCATTCCTATCGTTTACGAAGGACTTTCAAATCCTAATTTTACTCTATAATCTTTAGAAGCCTATTGTTTTCTATTATTCTTCCAGGAAGGGTGGATGTTATAGTGATATCCTGTTTAAGAGGATTCTTATATGAAATTGGCCAGGAATCCATTATTATAGATCTTAATGGCTTGGGCTTGGAGGTCATTCTCCACCAAAGAGCCCTGGCTGCTCTGCCCCCGATGGGAGAGAGTATATTTCTTCATACCCACCTGCAGGTCTTGGATAATGACTTTAAACTTTATGGGTTTCTGGAAAAAGAAGAATTGAAGTTATTCAAGACCTTGTTAGGAGTGTCAGGTATGGGAGCTAAAGGGGCGATGAACGTACTGGCTGCTATGGATCCCCTTGGTTTTTATCAGGCTATAGCCAGCGCCGACGAAAAAAGTCTGATCAAAATTCCTGGGATAGGGAAAAAGAGTGCGGGTCGTTTGATTTTTGAATTGCAGCAAAAGATACCGGAGTTCAGTTTAAATCCAGCCGGAGTCCAGGGAGGAGCCATGGTCGATGAAGTACTGCAGGCCCTAGAAAGTTTAGGTTATAGCCGCAGTGAGGTCTATTCTCTGATAATAGACTTGAAGCAATGTGGCGAGCTATCAGATCGGGTAGAGGAAAACCTGAAAAAGGTGCTGAAATATAAAGCCCGGCAGATGAAATAAGGGATGGGGGAATTTAAGGTGCAGGATGAACGACTAATGTCAGCCCAGCTAGTAGCCGGGGATGAAGCTGAAGTGTCAGTACGGCCTCAACGGCTGGACGATTATATAGGCCAGCAACGGGTGAAAGAGAACCTGGGCATTTTTATCTCAGCATCCCGGGAAAGAGGTAGCAGTATGGATCATGTCCTGCTCAGCGGACCGCCGGGATTGGGAAAAACAACGCTAGCTACCATAATTGCCAATGAGATGGGTAAAACTATTAGAAAGACATCGGGACCCGCAATCGAAAGACCCGGTGATCTGGCTGCCATATTAAGCAATTTGGAAGCCGGTGAAGTGTTGTTTATCGATGAGATACACCGATTGAATCGCAGTGTGGAAGAGATAATGTATCCAGCCATGGAAGACTTCACTATAGATATAATCATAGGTAAAGGACCGGCCGCTCGAACCCTGTGTCTTGATCTTCCCCCCTTTACTCTAATCGGGGCTACTACCCGCCCGGGATTGCTCAGTTCACCTTTGCGAGACCGGTTTGGAATCAATCAGCGCTTGGATTTCTATGAAGAAGAAGATCTAACCCAGATAATAATAAGATCTGCCAGTATACTGGGGCTAAAGGTGGAAAAGACTGGTGCTCAGGAGATTGCTCGCAGGTCCAGGGGAACCCCCCGAGTAGCCAACCGTTTATTAAGAAGGGTTAGCGATTATGCCCTGGTTAAGGGAGATGGCAGCATTAGCTGTGATATAGCCAGCCTGGCTTTAGGAAAACTGGAAATCGACCAATATGGTCTGGATAATGTTGACCGAATGATACTGCAGGCCATAATAGCCAAATTTGGAGGAGGGCCGGTAGGTCTGGAAACATTGGCGGCAGCTGTTT
The DNA here is from genome assembly GCA_012522955.1 of Syntrophomonadaceae bacterium. Taxonomy (GTDB): domain Bacteria; phylum Bacillota; class Syntrophomonadia; order Syntrophomonadales; family Syntrophomonadaceae; genus JAAYJK01. Next base: position 24,982 of record JAAYJK010000026.1, on the reverse strand, counting down.
CCGAGGAAAATGATACTATTACCGATGTCTACGAACCCTATCTTCTAAAATTGGGTTTTATTCAAAAAACTCCCCGAGGCCGTATAGCCACCGAACATGCCTATCGGCATCTGGGCTACAAAGTTCCCGGGAGCAGGCTTAAGGCTCCAGGGCTATTTGAATAGGAGCAGACTTAGTTAATAGCAGAATGCCTGCCTAGAAGACCTTAATAACAGGTGAATAAATTTCAGGCCAGCCCGGGATCTGGGATCAATTCAGCTGTAGTTTTGATTCGGGAGCGATCCTGGTTTCCCAAGGGGAGGATAATGGAAAGGACTTGGAAGGAGCTTTAATATGGACCGGGTTTTACTGCATATATGCTGCGGACCCTGCGCAACTTATCCCGTGCCTAGCCTTAGAGAGGAAGGCTTTGAAGTTATGGGATATTATTATAATCCCAATATTCATCCTTATACGGAATATATGAAAAGAAAGGCCGGATTGGAGCAGTATGCCCAGATATCAGACTTAAAGATCATATATGATGATAGCTACAATCCCATCCAGTATTTTCAGAATATAGCTTTTCGGGAAAGCCGTCGTTGTTTCTTCTGTTATCAGATTCGTTTGGAACAGGCCGCCCATATTGCCAAAAGAGGCAAATTTGATTATTTTACGACTACTTTGCTGGTAAGCAAACATCAGAAGCACAACTGGATTCGAGAAGTGGGAGAAGCAATGGGGTACAAGTACGGGGTGCCTTTTCTCTACCGCGATTTTAGGGAAGGATTTAAGAAAACCGGGGAATGGTCTAGAGAAATGGGACTTTATCGTCAGCAGTATTGTGGCTGCCTATATAGTGAAATGGAGCGCTATGCGCCTCGGGATCTCATTAAAGAGGTATTCAAACCTTAGGCCATGATCAGGGAACACAAGTGAGTATGAAAATTTTAGTCGTTCCTGAAAAATGGCGGTCAAAGACCGCCCATACAATTGTTTGATGATGAGAAACACTTGGTAAATAGGGATAAAGCATTTTCGTGTCAACCATATAAGTAAATGGAGGTTAACAATGAATAGTTTGGAAGCCATGGCTCGTTTGCTCATATGGGGAGGGTTCATTATCCTAGCAGTAGGTCTAATGACCTATGCTTTTTCCAGATGGGGTGGGGGTACTTTCAAAGTTCCAGGAGATATATACGTTAAAAAGGAAAATTTCACCTTTTATTTTCCCATTGTAAGCTGTATTATTTTGAGCTTGATTATTACCGTAATATTAAATTTATTTAGGAGATAGTTTATGACCAGAGATCAGGATAGGGACTGCTATAAGCTTCAGAACTATCATTTTCACTTGCCAGAGGAATTGATTGCCCAGTATCCGGTCCAACCCCGGGATGCCTCCCGGCTACTGGTACTGGACAGAGAAAATGGATACAGGGAAGATCGAAGGTTTCGAGATATAGTCGAGTATTTACAGCCCGGTGACACCATGGTTCTTAATGATACCCGAGTTATACCGGCTCGTTTAAAAGGGTATAAAAGTACTGGAGCCCAGGTGGAACTGCTGCTTTTGAAGAAGGTTGGGGATAATTGGGAGGCTTTGGTTAAGCCAGCTCGCCGGCTGAAAGCAGGGGATAAGGTAATGTTTGATGACAGTGAAGTGGAAGTGGAAATACTGGGTGAATTGCCCCTGGCTGGAGGCCGACTGCTAAACTTTCAAAACTGTCGGGATGAGGATTCCTTTTTGGAGAGAATAGGCCATGTGCCATTACCCCCCTATATCAATCGAGAAGATGAAAAACTGGATGTACAACGCTATCAGACCGTGTATGCTAGGCACCGGGGCTCGGCCGCTGCTCCTACTGCCGGACTGCATTTTTCTTCGGATTTGCTGCTAACTATCCGGGAGCGGGGAGTTAATATTGCCAGTATTATCCTCCATGTAGGACTGGGTACTTTTCGTCCGGTCAGCTGTACCGATATCCGAGAACACCCCATGCATAGCGAATACTATGAGATAGATGAATCCTGCGCCCAGCTCCTCAATGCTACCAGAGCTAAAGGCGGGAAGATAATTGCGGTAGGAACTACAGTGGTAAGAACCCTGGAAACAGTATATAATGAAGCTTATGTTTATCGAGGAGCTCAGGGCTATACTGAGAAATTCATCTATCCCGGCTATGAGATAAAAAGCGTAGACGGAATGATCACTAATTTTCATTTGCCTGGTTCTTCATTAATTATGTTGGTAGCTGCTTTTGGAGGCTTGGAACATGTACTATCCGCCTACCGGCATGCGGTAAATGCCAAGTATCGGTTCTTCAGTTATGGAGATGCCATGCTGATAAAATGATTTGGAACTGCTTTAATCGAGCTAAGGTCTATACTGCGGCAGTCAAATAAAGAGCGCCACCCTAAACTTTTCGTCCGTTCATGAGGAGGTCGGAAATCATGTTTCAGTTTGAACTTTTACATGCTAATAAAGAAGGTTCTGCCCGTCGTGGACGGCTCAGACTAAGTCATGGCTTGGTAGAGACCCCTATTTTTATGCCAGTTGGCACTCAAGCCACGGTTAAGGCCTTAAGTTCGGAAGACCTGTATGAAATAGGGGCGGGTATAATACTATCTAATACCTATCACCTCTATTTGCGGCCAGGAGCGGAACTGATCGCCAAGGCCCACGGCCTGCATGGTTTTATGAATTGGAAGGGGGGAATACTAACAGATAGCGGTGGTTTTCAGGTTTTTAGCCTTAGTCCTTTGCGCCAGATCACTGATGAGGGAGTTTATTTCAATTCCCATATAGATGGTTCGAAACACTTTCTTACTCCCGAGAAAGTAATGGAAATTGAACAGCAGTTAGGGGCAGATATAGCCATGTGTTTTGACGAATGTGCTCCTTACCCCTGTTCCTATGAAGAAGCGGAAAAGGCTGTGGAGCGAACTACCCGTTGGGCTGAGCGATGCCTCAAGACCCATTATAGAGAGGATCAGGCTTTATTCGGTATTGTTCAGGGCAATGTTTTTCCTGAATTGCGGGAAAAAAGTGCCCGGGATTTAATTGCCTTGGATTTCCCTGGCTATGGGATCGGAGGATTGAGCGTAGGAGAACCAAAAAAAGAGATGTATGCTACATTGGAATTGATGGATGCCATACTGCCCCAGGAGAAACCGCGATATTTGATGGGAGTAGGAGCCCCCGAAGATCTTTTGGAAGGGGTGATAAGGGGAGTGGATATGTTTGACTGTGTTCTCCCTACCCGCCTGGCCCGTCACGGCAGCGCCTATACTCGGGAAGGCAGGATTACAGTCCGTAACGCAGTATATGCTGAAGATTTTGGGGCCCTTGATCCCAGTTGTTCCTGCTGTGTATGCCAAAACTATAGCCGGGCCTATATTCGGCACCTGATCAAAGCAGGAGAGATACTTGCCCACAGATTGTTAAGCTACCATAATGTCTATTTTCTTACCAAGATTATGGAAGAAATTAGAAAGGCCATTGAAGAAGATCGCTTTATGACTTATTACCAGGAATTCCTGGATAAATATAAGTTATAATTAGAGGGAATTGCATAGATTAGGCGAATACACTAAAAGTTAATCATTTTTAAGGAGTTGGTGTTTAGGTATGAATGAGTGGTTGTCATTGATAGCTTATTTCGCGGTATTTATAGGGATTTTCTACTTCCTGATTATTATGCCGCGTAAAAAGCAGGAAAAACAGCATAATAGCCTCCTGGAAGCACTGCAAAGAGGTGACAAGGTAATCACCATAGGTGGTATTAAGGGAGAAATAACACGTATAAAAGACGATGCGGTCTCATTAAAAGTAAATGAAACCGTGCAGATTGAAGTGCTGAAAAAAGCCATTGCCTACAAGGAAGGCGAGGAACCCAAATAGATGGTAAGCCTTAAGGAAATCAAGCAGAATCCTGTCATTAATGCATTCATTGAAGTGGGCAATGAGCATCTGGGTTCCATGGGGTATACTGACCATGGTTATCTGCATGTATTGTTGGTAAGCATGTTGAGTCGGGAAATCTTATTAAAGCTAGGCTATGAGAAACGTACCGCTGAACTGGCAGGGATAGCAGGATATATGCATGATATAGGAAATGTGATTAATCGCCAGGGTCACAGCCAAAGTGGCTCTATTATTGCCATGGGTATACTCAAAAGGATGGGGATGGATGTGGATGAAAATGCCATTATTTGCGCGGCTATTGGTAATCATGATGAAGGCAGTGGGCATCCGGTAAGTGAAGTAGCGGCCGCCTTAATTCTGGCCGATAAATCCCATGTGCATCGCAACCGGGTTAGAAATACCGGGCTGGATAAATTTGATATTCACGATCGGGTTAATTTTGCGGTAGAATACTCTATTATGGATATAGATGCCGAAAAAAGGTTAATAACTATGGAACTCAAGATAGATACCAATATCTGTCCAGTTATGGAGTATTTTGAGATATTTCTTCATCGCATGATATTGTGTCGCCGAGCAGCAGGTTTTCTTGGTTGTGAATTCGAATTAATTATTAACGAGGCTATACTACTATAAACCAGCCAAGTGATAAGTAGATAGTTGGAAGGAGGAAATACTGGTGCAGACAAAATCCAGTATTATTATAGTGGCCCTAGTAGCTGTTCTGGGTATTTTTGTTTTCTTTACCTATCAACCCATCTTAAGCTCTATCAATCTGGGATTGGATTTAAGAGGGGGATTAAGGGTAGTTTTACAGGCTCAGGAAAGTGAAGGAGAAAAGGTCACTGAGGATACCCTACAAAAAGCAGTTGGTATCATTCGTGAGAGGGTCGATAGTCTGGGGGTTAAAGAAACTACTCTATATCCCCAGGGGGATGACCGGGTAGTCATTGAGATAGCCGGGGAAGATGATCCTGAGGCAGCTGTGAACATATTAAAGAATACGGCCCAGTTGGAATTCTGGGATGAGCAGGGTAATGTGCTCTTAACCGGGAAAAACCTCAAAGATGCCCAGGCTCGAGTAAGGAGCGATAATCAACAGGGTGAGGTACTTCTGAACTTTGACAGTGAAGGGGCTGAATTGTTTAAACAAGCAACTACTGCCAATGTAGGCAAGCCTCTACTGATAGTAATTGACGAGGAGATTATAAGTGCCCCAACCGTGAGCGTCGCCATCACCGATGGCAATGCAGTAATTGAAGGCCAATTTACGGCTAAGGAAGCCAATGACCTGGCTGTTTTATTGAGATCAGGTGCTTTGCCAGTTACTTTGGAGATAATGGAGAAAAGATCAATCGGGCCTACCCTGGGTTCGGAATCTCTGGATAAAAGTATAAAAGCTGGCCTTATAGGTATTATCGCAGTACTGCTGTTTATGATAGGCTTCTACCGTCTACCGGGTGCAATAGCTGATTTATCCTTACTCCTTTATGCGGTTCTGGTTCTGGGAACCATGAGTTTGATGGGAGCCGTGCTCACTTTGCCAGGTATTGCAGGTTTTGCCCTATCTATAGGTATGGCTGTAGACGCCAACGTAATTATATATGAGCGAATAAAGGAAGAATTGCGTTTAGGCAAGACCTTGCGATCAGCCATTGATTCTGGTTTTAAAAGAGCCTTTTGGACCATATTCGATGCCAATGTTACTACCTTGATAACCGCTATGGTTCTTATGTATTTTGGTACCGGTCCTATCAAAGGCTTTGCAGTAACCCTGTCCATTGGTATTGTTGCCAGCTTGGCGGTTGCATTGACATTCACCCGTTACCTGCTATTATTATCAGCCAACCTGAGTAATAATAAGAAACTGTACGGGGTATAAAGGAGGGCAGCAAGATGCAAATAATACAGAAGAGAAAAATATTCTACATTATCTCTTTATTAATAATCATACCAGGATTAGTTTCCCTGCTTTTTCAAGGGCTCAATCAGGGCATTGATTTTAAGGGTGGTTCCATACTGCACGTCAAGATAGATAATGCAGTTACTTCAGCTCAGGTCAGAACCGTACTTACTGAATTCGACCTGGATCGCGGTGAAGTGCAGAAGAGCGGAGATGAGTTCTATATTCGTACCGAAGTATTAAGCCAGGAAAGATCTAATGAAATTATGCAAGCCCTGGGCAGCAAATTTGATAAGGTAACATTTTTGAGTTCCGATACAGTTGGAGCTACCATCGGCAGTGAACTTACCCGTAATGCCTTTTTGGCTCTGGGTTTAGCTGCACTATTGATGTTGATCTATATAACGGTGCGCTTTGAGTGGACATTTGGGATAGCCGCAGTTCTGGCCATACTCCACAACGTGCTGGTGGTTCTAGGGGTATTCTCGATTATGCAATGGGAAATTAATAGTGCCTTTGTTGCTGCTATTCTAACCGTAATTGGGTACAGCATTAATGACACCATAGTTATATTTGACCGAGTGCGGGAAAACCTGAAAAAGAATCGCCGTCCGGATTATCAGGATTTGCTTAACACCAGCATCATGCAGACCCTTAATCGGTCCATTAATACGGTACTCACTTCTGCTTTTACCCTTTTAGCCCTGCTTTTGCTGGGTGGAGCCACCATCAAGTTTTTTGTGGCGGCCATGCTGATAGGATTCGCAGTGGGAGCCTATAGCTCCATATTTATTGCCAGCCCCCTTTGGTATGAAATAAAAAAGGCGGTATAATATTTAAGGGCTGACATAAGATTAAACATATGGTAAAATAAGCAAAATAATACATTGAAATGGTCAGGCTTTAGGCTGGGCTCTAGCGAGCAGCAGGATCATCTGTGGGACTTCATGGTAAGTGAAGTCCCTTTTTACATCTCAAGAGGGAAAGTTTCAAAATGGCTTTATGGCTTTAAGAGGCTGGAAAGCTCAAGCTATAGCCGCAAGGTCCAAGGGGGGGGGGACCATGGATATAAAGGTTAAAGCGGCCGGGCTGTCGGTAGCCAGTAATATGGCCTTGACTGCAGGAAAACTGGTGGTAGGCTCTATAATTGGATCGGTCAGTGTAATATCAGAAGCTATACATTCGGCCAATGATTTGCTGGCTTCTTTTATTGCTCTGTGGGCAGTGAGAAAATCTGCTCAACCACCGGATAAGGAGCATCCTTATGGGCATGGCAAAGTGGAAAACATTGCTGGGACGGTAGAGGCCATATTGATATTTATGGCCGCTGCCTTTATTATCTCGGAATCCATTGAAAAACTTAGGTATGGCGGTGAAATACTGGAGCCGGGCTGGGGTATAGTGGTCATGGGGGGATCGGCTGGGTTAAACTTCCTGGTTTCCAGCTATTTACTGAAAGTCGGCAAGGAACAAGAGTCGGTAGCCTTGGAAGCAGACGGTATTCACCTGCGCACAGATGTCTATACTTCTCTGGGAGTGATGGCAGGATTGGGGCTGATTCAATTAAGCGGCCACTGGATATTGGACCCTATTATAGCCATACTGGTAGCCTTACTAATAATTAAAGCAGCCTTTAATCTATTGCAAAAGGCCTTTTTGCCTTTGCTGGACACCGCCGCCGATGAAGATACTATAGATACGGTTACCGAAGTCTTGGAAGACCTTAAGGGACAATTCATCGAGTATCATGATCTAAGGAGTCGCAAAGCGGGAAGGGATCTCCACATTGATATGCACCTGGTAGTGCAACCGGAGATGAGTATTGAGGAAGCCCATGATCTGTGCGATACTATTGAGCTGAGGATTCAACAGAAACTCAATTATAGTCATGTGCTGATTCATGTGGAGCCAGATTGAAAAACTAAAAAGTATTTGTATTATGATGAAGCAGGTCCTATAATTAAAGAGAGTTGAAGAGTAATAGAAAGAAGGGCTAAAATGCAGATTTATCTATTTGTAGCATTGGTATGTCTGATAGTTATAGCGGTCTTCATCTTTCAGAATCCAACCCTGGTAATGGTTCAGTTTCTGGGCTGGAACTCCCCCGAAATACAACTGGGAATTATAGTTCTGGCAGCGGTAATAGCTGGAGCTTTAATAACTTTTTTACTGGATACTGTTAGGTTTTTTAAGGTGGCAAAAACCATCAGGGAATTAAAAACCAGCAACAAGAAGCTGGAGAAGATAAATCAATCCATGCAGTCATCGGTGCAGGCAAATACCGTGGTGGCGGATAAGGAAGCGGCGGCTTCAGCAACTGATGAATAATTCTCGATCACAGGTCGACCTTACAGGCCTGCAGCGAAAACTATGATTACAATGTGGAGTGACCAATTACCACAGGCGGGCGACCACAGGTCGCCCCTACAGACCTCACGGGAGAGCTGGTCCGAAGCCTGAGTTTCGGTAACAGCTCCTTTTAATTTTTGCATCCAGACCCGCGATATATTACTTTTCGTAGGGGAATCATCATTTAGCCTTTCCAGCTTTGATAATGGCCTGTTCAATTTCCTCCCGGGATATGTCAGGCTGGGAGAAGTAAATACACTCTTGAATTAGAAGCAAGGTCTTGGATCTTATTAGGAAAGAGATAAGCTCCCATAGATATTAACAGGATCATTCGATAGGGGCCGGGTGCCACACCCCTAGAAGGTATGTTATAATTCATATATCTTTTAGGAGGTATAAGCACTTGGTTATTATTACTTCACATAATGCCTTGGATTTCGATGGCCTGGCTTCCATGGTTGCTGCCAATATTATATATCCCCAAGCAGTCCAGGTTTTTTCCGGGACTTTGTCCCGCCATGTGAAAAAGTTTATGGCTTTATATAAAGACTTGATCCATATAAAAACGCCCAAAGAGTTGGATTTGGATCAGGTACAATGCATGATCGTGGTAGATACCGCCAACATTAATCGGCTGGGACATTTGAAAAGTATTGCTGCTCGCCCCCAGATGGAGTTTATTATTTATGACCATCATCCGGAAGCAGAAGATAACCTGCTGGGGGAGAAGGTGGAAATACATAAGGTAGGAGCTGCCACTACTATATTAGTAGAAGAAATAAAAAGCCAGGGCATCAGTATTAGCCCCTTTGATGCGACTATTCTGGCCTTGGGTATTTATGAGGATACCGGGAGTCTTTTATTTACCTCTACTACCCCCCGGGATATTGAAGCAGCAGCTTTCCTGCTAGGGGCAGGGGCAAATCTTTCAGTGGTAGCCAACTTTATGGAACAGTCCTTTTCCGGTGAGCAAAGACTGGTCTTGCAGGACTTAATGAAGAATACCCATCATTATAATATAAAAAACACCGATATTATTATCTCTTATACTACTACCGATGAGTTCGTACAAGGCTTGGATGCTCTGACCTATCGCCTGCTGGAAGTTGAAAACGGGGAAGTAGCCTTTGTGGCGGCGGCTATGAAAGGCAAGACTTACGTAGTGGGGAGAAGCCGCAGCAACAATATAAATGTTAACGAGGTTTTGCAGAGTTTTGGGGGGCGAGGTCATGCCAAAGCAGCTTCGGCCATAGTCAAGGATATCGATCTGGAAGGGATTATAAAAAGGATATTGACGGAAGCAGAATGCCTGGCAAAACCAGGATTGCTGGCCCGTGATATAATGTCCACTCCAGTGAAAACCCTGGCTGGAGATATTAGTATGGAAGAAGCTGGGAAAACTATGCTTCGCTATGGGCATACCGGTATGCCTGTGGTGGAGGGAGATCGAATGATAGGAGTGATTTCCCGGCGGGATGTGGAGAAAGCCAAAATCCATGAACTGGCTCATGCGCCGGTAAAGGGGTTTATGACCAGCGGAGTCTTGACCGCAACTCCGGATACTCCGGTTAACCAGATTCAAAAAGTAATGGTGGAATACGATATAGGACGTTTACCCATTGTAGAAAATGGCAGGCTTTATGGAATTGTTTCCCGTACTGATATTCTTAGAACTCTGCATGGTGATGAATATCCCGAGGATCACACAGTACTATACTCAGCTGGTCCCCTGGAACAGGAAAACTGTCTTGATCTGATGCAAGACCGACTCCCCGCCCGGATACTGTCCACCTTAAGGTTGGCCGGTCAAGTAGCAGAAGAACTAAACTGTGGGGTATACTGTGTGGGAGGATTTGTCCGTGATCTTTTCCTGCGGCTGCCCAACTTCGATGTTGATCTGGTAGTAGAAGGTGATGGTATAGTATTGGCCAACCAACTGGCTGAAAGGTTAGGGGGAAAAGCCAAAATTCATGAGAGATTTAAGACTGCAGTTATAACTCTTCCCGATGGGCTTAAAGTGGATGTAGCTACTGCTCGTACTGAGTTTTATGAATTCCCCGCCGCCCTGCCCCGGGTGGAGCGGGCCTCTATAAAAGAGGATTTATACAGAAGAGACTTTACCATAAATACCCTGGCAGTAGCCTTAAATCCCACAAAATTTGGTGATCTTATAGACTATTTTGGTGGTCGCAAAGACTTAGAAAAAGGAATCATAAAAGTATTATACAATTTGAGTTTTGTTGAAGACCCTACTCGGATCTTAAGAGCAATTCGTTTTGAGCAGAGATACAAGTTTACTATAGAAGCAGATACTCTCAAATTTGCCCGGGATGCAGTGGCCCGCAGGATTTTGGATAAACTCTCGTATGCTCGCATAATGCACGAATTGGTACTGATTCTGGAGGAGAAAGATCCGGTACCTTCATTGGATCGCATGAAAGAGATAGGGGTATGGACTTATATATTTCCTGAAGTTGATTTACAGCAATTGGATTGGATTGAACTGAGAAGGGTGCCGGTTATTATTGCTTGGTGGCATGAAAGATATCATATGACCGGCATACAACAATGGTTGATCTATTTGATGCTTATCTTGTCCGAATTGGAACAGGAAAAGGGCTTGGCTGCGGTACAAAGGTTTTACACCTCCCGTCAGGTATTAAAATCTATGGAGGAAGCCTATAAGGCTCCGGAATTGCTAGAGCACTTTCGTCAGCAGGAGCATCTTCCCCCCAGCTTTATTGATGATTACATAGCTTCCTGGACCCAGGAAGGTATTATTTACCTCTTGCGCTGTATAAAAGATGAAAATATTTGGCAGCAGCTGGTTCAATATCTGGATTTAAAGGCCGATATTAAACTGGGATTAAGCGGACATGATCTACAGCACCTGGGCTTAAAGCCTGGTCCCCAGTACAGTATAATCCTGAGGGAGCTGTATAAACGGAAACTGGATGGAATAATTAAGAATAAGGAGCAGGAGTTGGAGTATCTTAGGAAGATAATCGAGGAGGAAGAATATATTAATGCAGATAATGGAAATGCTGATAGCCCTGCCAGCCATATTAATCGCATTGACCTTTCATGAGTATGCCCATGGCAAGGTAGCTGATCTATTGGGAGATGATACACCCTATTATCAAGGTCGTTTAACTTTGAATCCAGTGCCCCATATAGATTGGATAGGATTTGCTATGTTGTTCATATTTCACTTCGGCTGGGCTAAACCAGTACAGGTAAATCCCAATAAGTTTCGCAATGTTGGATATAAAAAGGGTATGATGCTGGTATCACTGGCTGGGCCCTTGATGAATCTTCTGCTGGCCTTGGTGGGTTTGGTTTTATTAAAATTACTTTTGCCTTATCAGCTAAGCCAATGGGGCAGTATTAGTATAGCCATAATAGCTCCTTTGATCAGTATCAATATAATTCTGGCTGCTTTTAACCTTATACCTGTGCCTCCGCTGGATGGATCCAAAGTCCTAGCCGGGCTGCTACCGGATGCAGGTGCCCGCTTAATGTATTCCTTGGAACAGTATGGGCCCCTGCTCTTATTATTGTTGATCATAACTGGAAGCGCATCCAAAATATTTGGGCCCTTGGCGGAGATACTGTATTCTCTGTTGTATGGAGTGGTTTTTTAAGTGAGATGGTGACCAATGACTTATGTGGTGGATTTAGATGCATTCCATGGACCCTTGGACCTCCTGCTGTATTTGATAGATCGTAATGAGGTGGATATATACGATATCCCCATTGCCAGCATCACAGAACAGTATTTACAGCATCTGCAGCTTACAGGGGACTTTAATCTGGAAAACTTAGGGTCTTTTTTGAGTATGGCTTCCTACTTGTTGAATATGAAGTCTCGCCTGCTCTTACCCTCCTATGACGATGAAGGGGGGGAAGAGCAAGGAGTTGATCTCCGAGAAGAATTAGTCAAAAAACTGTTAGAATACCGGCGTTACAAAAAGGCGGCCGAGTTTCTCCGTTCAAGGCAGAATGAGGAATGGTTCCAGGTTTTTTACCGCACTGCGGCTGAACCAATACCGGGCAAGTCAGAGTTAAGGGTTGAATTGAAGGCATTAATTCGGGCTTATCAAAAGGTTTTAACTGCTATACCGGAAGAGAGAGCAGAACTTTTTGCTCTGCCTGAAGGGGATATTAACATAGAGCGCAAGATGGAGGAAATACTGGAAAGGTTGCAACTATCATCCGGGGAAATAGTTTTCCAGGACCTTTTTATCGGAATTAGCAGGAAACGGGAAATGATGGCGCTGTTTTTGGCTTTACTGGAATTAATCCGTCTCCAAAAGGTGAGGGCTGAGCAGGAAAACCCCTTGGCCCAGATAAAAGTATTTTTACAGGTGGAGATATAGATGTTAGTGCGAGATGAAATTAAAGCAGCCATTGAAGCCATACTATTTGTTCGAGCAGAACAAATAGAATTGGATGAACTGGCTGAGATGCTGGAACTATCACCAGTAGATATAAAAGAAATACTGGAAGAATTAATGGAAGAATACAATAACCCTAATAGGGGTTTGCAAATAGTCATGCTGGATAAGGGCTATCTTATTTGTACCCGACCGGAATATGGGGATATACTGGCTAAAATGGGAAAAACCACTCCCCGCCGCTTATCCACCGCAGCCATGGAGACCCTGGCTATTATCGCTTATCGCCAACCGGTGACCAGATCTGAAATCGAAAATATAAGAGGGGTAAAATCAGAAAGGGTAATAGCCAGTTTACTGGAAAAGGGATTGATAGAAGAAAGAGGTTTTAAAGCAGTGCCGGGCAAACCAATACTATACGGCACTGGCAGTGAATTCTTGAGGATGTTCGGATTGAGCAGTTTACAAGACTTGCCGGTTCTGGGGGAGGACTAATAGTGAGTGATAAATCAATAGAAGAGGAAATTAAACTTCAGGCACAGAAATCCAAGAAATTAGCCCGTTATATGAGCAGTACCCAGGATTTGGTTGAAAATCAGATTCGTCAGGCCATGGAAAAAGGAGAGTTTGATAATCTGGACGGCACCGGCAAGCCCCTGCGCTTTGATGAAAATCCTTATGAACCGCCGGAAGTAAGGATGATCCATAAAATCCTTAAGGACAATGATTTCGCTCCTTATTGGATAGAACTGGGCAAAGAGATAGACCGGGATTGGGAAAAGTTAAAGCAGGAGATAGATTACTTTAAACGCTATACCTCTATGGTGCTAAAAAACCGCAAACGGGATAAAATGGCAGTGAGCAGATATGAAGGCAGAAAAACCTATTTCTTTGCGGAAAGAAGAAGAGATCTGGAAAAAATCAGCAAGAAGATCATAGACTATAATCTGCACTGTCCAACCTATAGAATGGGTCGGGCCAATCTGCTCATCGATGACGAGATGTACAAGATAATAATAGAGATGGAGTCTTTAATAGAAGATCTACTTCATAAAGGTAGTTGAATTAAGCCTAAGGCCGAGGGGTATAATAGGAAAAAACAGGGGAAAAGCCCATGATCTATATAATTTTCGGCTTGTTGCTGCTATTGCTCCTTTTTTTAATTATATTAATAGAGTTTCAATTACAGGTGGTCTATGATCAGGATCAGAGCCAGATTAGGATCACCTGGCAGTTTCTGAGATTTATCCAAGGCCAGCACTCTATAGCAACCCAGTGGATGAAATATATTCTTTCCCGGCCTACAGGCCATAGCTCATCCAAGTTGGAATTTGCCCAGTCACTTCATGCCCTGAAACGTTTCTATAAATATCTGAAATATATATCTATTTATGAACTCAAATGGTATACGGTAATCGGTACCGGAGATGCTATGTATACTGCTCTTGGTTGTGGCAGTATGTGGTCTCTTAAGGGCATGTTAATAGCCCGCATCACAAAGGTCGGCATGAGCCAAAACATTGCCATTAACATACAGCCTGATTTTGAAAAGCAACGGATATACAGTGAGCTCAATTGCATATTTAAGCTGCGGATGGTACATATTATGCTTATAGGCTTCAATATAATATGGTTAAAAATCAGGAGGTATATAAATGGATACACAGCAGCAGGAAAACCCCAGCCATCCCATTGAAGGCTTAATGAATACTGCCATGCAGAGTATTAAAGAAATGGTTGATGTAAATACGGTAGTGGGCGAAGCCATAGAAACCAATGATGGCACCGTTATCATACCGGTATCCCAGGTGGCCTGTGGATTTGCGGCCGGAGGCGGGGAATACAACAGCGCAACGGGAGCCGGGGGTAAAAATACCGAACTGCCCTTTGCTGGTGGTAGCGGGGCCGGAGTGTCAGTAAGACCGGTAGGTTTCTTGGTGGTGAGGATGAATGAAGTCAGACTCATATCAACTTCTGGCAACCTGCTGGCGGAGAGATTAATCGATATTGTGCCCCAGGTAATGGATAAACTAGAAAGCTTGTTCCCTCATCAGAGACCTTCCTATGAGGAGGATTAAGCCCAGAGCTTTTCTGGGATATTGTATTAAAATGAAGTGAGAGCCCCTGGCTTGACTTCCGGTAGAATCGTTAGCAATAGCAACGGTTCTATTTTTTTATCTTCAGACATACCCTACAAAAGGAAGGCTATGGGGAGGGAGCATTATGTTAAATTTAATCTGGCTGCTGCTGCTGGCCTCAGGGATACTAGTAGCTGCTTTTAATGGCAATATCGAAGTAGTAACCGAAGCGGCACTAGGAGCAGCCAAAGGTGCAGTTGAAGTGTGTTTTGATCTGGTGGGGGTAATGGCCTTATGGCTGGGTATTATGAAAATAGCTGAGCAAGGAGGGTTGGTACAGTCTCTAGCCCGATGGTTAAGACCACTAACAGTTAGACTGTTTCCCAGCGTACCGCCCCAACATCCGGCTATGGGGGCCATAATTCTAAACCTGAGTGCTAATATGCTGGGCTTGGGCAACGCCGCTACGCCATTTGGCATGAAGGCTATGCAGGAGTTGCAGAAATTAAACCGGGATTCATCGGAGGCCTCTGAGGCCATGTGTACCTTTCTAGCATTGAATACCTCTTGTATTACCTTGATTCCTGCCACTATTATAGCCATACGACTATCCTTTAATTCTGCCAATCCCACCGAAATTGTAGGGGCCTGCATCTTTTCCACCGCAATCGGCATGATACTGGCGGTATCTTTGGACTATTGGTTTAGAACCAAGAGCCGTTGGAGGAAGAGATAGAATGCTCCATACACTGCTAAGCCTGGTATCAAAATGGGCCATACCTATACTATTGTTGGCAGTCCCTGTTTATGGCTATATTAAAAAAGTTCCGGTTTATGAAGCCTTTGTGGAAGGAGCTGAGGAGGGTTTTACCACTGCGGTAAAAATTATCCCGTTTCTGGTAGGTATGATGGTAGCAATATCCGTTTTTCGCGCTTCCGGAGCCATGGATTACTTAAGTCTTTTTATGGAACCATTAACCTCCAGGATTGGTGCTCCCTCTGAGGTACTGCCCCTAGCGATAATGCGTCCCATGTCAGGAAGCGCAGTTCTAGGAATGGCAACTGAACTCATGAGAGTATACGGTCCCGACTCCTTCATTGGCCGATTAGCCTCGGTAATGCAAGGCACTACTGATACTACCTTCTTTATTCTGACCGTATACTTTGGTTCGGTAGGGATTAAAAAATACCGTTATTCCATAGTCACTGGTCTTACTGCCGACCTCAGCGGATGCATAGCTGCCATCTACATATGCAACCTCCTATTTAGATAAAAGCAGCTCTGTACTACTTGGGCAAGCTTGACGATGGATCATTCTATATAGTATCCTACAAATTAATAAAGATAAATGCAAAAAGATCAGGAGTGATAGAATATGAATGATGATCGGGGTGATCGAACAGCTAATAAGGTGTTGCTGACTTGTTGGCGGCTAAACAATGATCAGGCAAAGCTAAATAGTGATATAAGGTCATAAAGTTCCTGAAAGAGGGGATGTTTATGGCCTTTTTGTTGTTGCTGCTGGGATTATAATCATAGAAGGTGATAAGTTTGCTGAGCAAGATTTTATTATTACTGGTACTCATACTCTTGAATGCATTTTTTGCTGCATCTGAAATAGCTCTAATCTCCTTAAACGATAACAAGATTAGCCTGATGGCTGAGGAAGGGGATAAGAAAGCCCGGCAAATCAAAAAATTGTTGGATGAACCCAGTAAATTCCTGGCTACTATACAAATCGGGATTACTTTGGCCGGATTTCTGGCCAGTGCCTTTGCTGCCGAAAGCTTTGCCGGTCCATTTGTTGAGTTGATTAAGCAAACCGGAACCGGTATTCCAGATCCTTGGCTTAAGAGTATATCAGTGATCATTATAACCATCATATTGTCCTATTTTACCCTGGTTTTTGGTGA
The DNA here is from genome assembly GCA_012522955.1 of Syntrophomonadaceae bacterium. Classification (GTDB taxonomy): domain Bacteria; phylum Bacillota; class Syntrophomonadia; order Syntrophomonadales; family Syntrophomonadaceae; genus JAAYJK01. The sequence continues at coordinate 8,434 of JAAYJK010000026.1, read as the reverse complement.
ATTGGTACCCAAGAGGCTGGCCATGAAAAAAGCTGAGTCCATTTCTACATTCGTGGTTAGCCCCCTTAATTATCTATCCTTTTTTACCGCCCCCTTTGTAAGCTTGTTAACTTTATCCACCAACTTCTTCGTGCGGATATTCGGCTTTGATCCATTGGAAGAGGATGAAAAGATCACCGAAGAAGAAATCCGTATGATGGTGGACGTGGGAGAGAAAAAAGGAGCCATACAGGAAGCGGAAAGGGTAATGATCAATAATATTTTCGAATTTAATGATAAAACAGTAGAAGATATTATGACCCATAGAACCGAGATTATTGCTTTCCCCTTGGGGATAGGTCTGGATAGCGTGATAAATTCCATCAATATCGAGAAATATTCCAGAATACCAGTATATGAAGATAATATTGACCATATAATAGGGGTGCTTTATGTTAAAGATCTTATTCCCCATATGAATAGTCTGGATGATAAGGCTAAGCTTGATTTGAAGGCTATAATTCGGCCCCCCTATTTTGTTCCCACTTCGAAGAGAACTGACCAATTATTGAGGGAAATCCAAAGGGATAAAACTCATATGGCTATTGTTATTGATGAATATGGGGGAACTGCTGGTATAGTGACTTTAGAAGATTTACTGGAAGAAATCGTGGGCAATATATTTGATGAATATGATGATGAAGAAGAGGAGGAAATACATAAACTGGACGAAAACACCTTCATGATAGAAGGTTATACCAGTTTAGATCGGGTGAAACAATACCTGGATATCGATCTGCCCATTGATGAATACGAAACCCTTAGCGGATTCATTATTGGGCAGTTGGGCAGAATACCAAGCCCAGACGACAAACCAACCCTAGAATTTGATGGGGTGATCTTCAAGGTCCAGGAAGTAAATGAAAAGAGAATAGCCCGGGTTAAGGCCTGTAAGGCATGACGCTCTGTCCCTGTTTGCTCCCTTGGAAAAAAACTGGCCACAGAGGGAAGCAGCTTTGCTGTTCACCAATCCAGCCGCTCAGCTAAGAGTAGGTGGAGACAGGAGATAAAAGCTAGGAATGTGCTCTCCTGGCCAGATGGTTTACCTGGGCGGTTAAATTGATAAGATAGGGAACTTCCGCTTGTTTGGGCCCGAGGATAGTATCATAGCGCTCCCTTTTCAACCTTTGAACAACCTGTTCCAAGGTCCCCTCTTCCTCATTAAGAAGCTCCAATACCCTATCCTTGAAAGCAACCGTCTCCATTATCGAACGCTCAAAAAAGGCTTTGACTTCCTCCCTGCCCATCAGAACCAGTCCATGGGCTTGACAAAAGACCTGGGTGGGCAATAGAGCCAATCGCCGCAGGGAAGATAAATAGGCATCATAATCAGATACGAATTCAGTGGTAACCATTCCAGAGCCAAGAAGCAACCCGGCTGCTTCTCCGCCTATTAAAATTTTTTCTTGGGGCAGATAATAGCTACAGTGATCTCGGGTGTGACCCGGGGTAGCAATTATCTCAACCCTGGTGTTCGAGTCCAGATCTATAATGGAATTGCCTTGCAGCTCGATATCTACCGAGAAAGGACGAAAAGATTCCTCTGAAGCTAGGGATGAATCCAATTCGCCAAGAGCTATGGCAGAGGTCCTACTCTCTTCATTTAGCGTGCTCATTAAGGCGAGAGCTCGGGGGCGTTTAAGAATCTCTACTGCTTGAGCTGATGTAGCAATTTCCATGGAAGGAAAGGCATCCTTCAGAAAAGCTGCTGCCCCACAATGATCCCAATGAACATGAGTAAGAAAAAGTACTGATGGTTGCCGATGGCCAAGAATGGACCGGATGGCTTCAACATAAAAATTCCCGGCCCAGTGTACCCCGGCATCAAAAAGTACCGGTTTCGGGCCATCCTTAAGGAAGATGTGATAGCTTTTAGGTCCCAAAACATGGAAGTTTTCTCCTATTTGAGCAGGTGAGGTAATTATCATAAAGTTCCTCCTAGTCCTAGCCTGCTGGCTTTTCTTTCTTGCCTGTTGCTATAGCTCTGGCATCTTACATCGATAATCTTATCCTATTGGTATTTTAACAGATAAAAAGCTTAACTTTTGTTATATCTGGCAGAAACCTTTCATTGGTTTAAAAATACTTTTCAAGCAGAAAAGCAAAAGGCCTCTGCATCATCAGCTATGAAAAAATGACTAAAGGGCATCAGGGAGAAGGCTGGGTAGAAATAGGCTCCCCATAGACGAGCTAACCCCGTATATAAGGGGCAGCTTGTCTTTAAGGTTTTAGCCCCCCTTTTACGGCTGCAGGTATTATAAAAATAGATCCAGGTATTATAGTCAATGCAATTTCTCACAATAGTCTTAGGAGTTTAAAATAAAAGTTTGTTGTAAATTAATTCTCCCACGAAATATAACTTTTTGCAGGGGAATCGAAATTTAGACATAAATTACTGAATTGTGATATTTGTGTCTTCAGAATTATCTTTAGTTATGATAGATTAATAAAGATGGAATTGATTAACCCAGAATTTTAGAGCAGGCCAGGTATTATTCAGCTATAATTAGCTGTCAGGAGGTAGAAATTAATGAAAACGGATATCGAGATAGCTCAAGAAGCCCAGATGAGTCCAATTATTGATATAGCTAGGTCTATTGGACTGGATGAAGACGACATAGAAATGTATGGCAAATATAAGGCCAAAGTGTCCCTGGGAGTATGGGAAAGGATAAAGGACCGACCTTCAGGTAAAGTAGTGCTGGTTACAGCCATCAACCCCACTCCGGCCGGGGAAGGGAAAACCACTAATACAGTTGGATTAGGTATGGCCCTAAATCGCTTAGGTAAAAAGGCTATTATCGCGCTGCGGGAACCTTCTTTGGGACCCAGCTTTGGCATTAAGGGAGGAGCGGCCGGCGGCGGCTATGCCCAGGTGCTTCCCATGGAGGACATCAATTTACATTTTACCGGAGACATTCATGCGGTTACTTCCGCTCATAATCTCTTGGCGGCCATCTTGGACAACCACCTGCATCAGGGTAATGATCTCAATATTGATCCCCGGCAGGTGATGCTGCGCCGAGTTATGGATTTAAATGAAAGGGCTTTGAGAAATATTGTTCTGGGTTTGGGGGGAAAGATTAATGGTGTACCCCGGGAGTCAGGATTTGATATCAGTGTAGCCTCAGAGGTAATGGCCGCATTGTGTTTGGCCACGGATTTAATGGATTTAAAGGAACGCTTTAAGAAAATGGTAGTAGCCTATACCTTTGATGGTAAACCGGTTACTGCTGCAGACCTAAAAGCAGCAGGTTCCATGGCTCTTTTGATGAAAGATGCCATAAAACCCAACCTGGTGCAAACCCTGGAGAATACCCCCGCTTTTGTACATGGTGGTCCTTTTGCCAATATAGCCCATGGTTCCAATAGTATTGTAGCCACCAGGATGGGCATGAAACTGGCCGATTACATGGTTACCGAAGCAGGATTTGGAGCTGATCTGGGAGCGGAGAAATTCTTTGACATAGTTTGCCGTTATGGAGGATTTAAGCCTGCTGCTGTAGTCTTGGTGGCTACGGTCAGAGCCTTGAAAAATCACGGCGGAGTACCCAAGAGCCAGTTAGGGGAGAAGAATATGAGCGCTCTGGCCCAGGGTATTGAGAATTTGGAGAAGCAGCTGGAAAACATCAATAAATACGGGGTGCCGGTTGTGGTGGCTTTGAACGAGTTTCCCGGCGATACTGCAGAGGAAATGGATTTTATTACTGCTCGGTGTGCCGCATTGGGAGCTGAGGTGGCCCTGTCCCAGGTATGGGCTAAAGGCGGAGCCGGGGGCGAAGAGTTGGCTCGCCAGGTGATTAAAGCAGCTGAAAAACCTAATGAGTTTAAATTCCTATATCATAATGAGCTTCCCCTGCAAGATAAAGTCGCTTGTGTATGCCAGGAAATATATGGTGCAGACGGAGTTTCCTACGCCCCCGAGGCCCTTAAACGTCTGAATCAATATCAGGAGCAGGGATACGGCCATCTTCCTGTATGTATTGCCAAAACTCAATATTCATTATCTGATAATCCAGATCTTAAAGGCCGGCCTCGGGGTTTCACAGTGTCAGTAAAAGAAGTCCGGCTGTCGGCGGGAGCAGGTTTTATAGTCGCTCTAGCCGGAACGGTTATGACTATGCCGGGTCTGGGCAAAACCCCAGCGGCGGAAAACATAGATATTCTGGAAAATGGACAGATTGTCGGCTTATTCTAAGGCCAGGGTAGAAAATAGCTGGAATAAATTAGGCCTTTTCGTGTCTGAGCTATTCTCTGCCTGAAGGAGGGAAGAATTTGAAGAAAAAGGAATTTGATCGCGAGAAAATTGAGACCGCCTTCACTATGATATTGGAAGCCATTGGGGAGGACCCGGAGCGGGAGGGAGTAAAAAACACTCCCAAACGGATAGCCAGAATGTATGAAGAAATATTTTATGGTATGGATATCAATCCCCAGGAACTTCTGCAGGTTTCTTTCACCGAATATCATGATGAACTAGTACTGGTAAAGGACATTCCCTTGTATTCCATGTGTGAGCACCATTTTCTGCCTTTTTATGGAAAAGCTCATGTGGCCTATATCCCCAAGGGCGGACAGGTGGTAGGCATCAGTAAAATTGCCCGGGTAACCGAAGTATTGGCCCGCCGACCGCAGCTCCAGGAAAGACTAACTTCCCAGATAGCTGATTGCGTTTACGATACTTTAAAACCTTATGGAGTCGCAGTAATTATTGAAGCAGAACATATGTGCATGACCATGCGAGGCATAAATAAGCCGGGTTCCTTAACCGTTACCTCGGCAGTTAGAGGGATTTTTGAAACCAGAGCCCAAACCCGCAACGAGCTATTATCTTTGATTATGAAAAATTAATCTAAATTATTAAGGGCAGAATGGAGAAACCTGTAGCTAGCCTGGCCTGTCCAGGGTAATGGCAATCAATTAACTGACTAAATGGGACTCTTTAAATACAGAGTCCCATTCTTATTCTTTAGATATTAGGCATTGAAATGCCGGATAATGAATATAAACCGGCAGTTTCTTTTCGATTAGAGAACCTGGACTTCTTAACCTTAATGTTCTTATCAAGGCAGATTAGGAATAGTAATGCTGGCACAAATAGGCAAATGATCTGAGGCCTGGGATTTAAAAATAGCAAAATCAAAACACCTGGCTTTGTCGTCGGTATAGATATAATCGATACGCACCCTGGGGGCATCGGAAGGATAGGTGCTTCCATATAATCCGGAATTATGCTGAAAAGTATCATGCAAATAAGTACCTAACATCCGAATTTCCCGCATAGATGGGGTAGCATTAAAGTCTCCAGCCAGTATGATAGGGAATTCAGACTCTTGTATAATGGGCAGGAGAAGATATTTTAAATGGCGATAGCGGGAAACCTGGTTTAAGCAAAGATGTACATTGAAAATACTCAAACCAACCCCAGCGGCATTAATATCCACCTGTAAACAGATTCTTTCATCTCGAGAATCGGGAAGAAGGTGTTTGCTTTCTTTTAAGATCGGATATCGGGAGAGAACCGCATTACCCACCGAACCAAATCTCAAACGGTGAACAGTAGTGTAAACGTAATTCATGCTTAATAAATCGGCCAGGGCATGGGCTTGCCTGGATATCCCTACCACCCCGGGAACCATTTCTACTTCCTGTAAGGCTATAACGTCGGCATTAATCTCATTTAATACCTGATAGATTTGTTTTAGATCCTTTTTGCCCTCGATTCCTATAGCTCTACGTATGTTATAGCTGCATACCTTAATAACCGACACTTAATACCTCCTCCCTGCACATTGGGATATATCCATCTATATGCTGCCACCAAAATATATATGTAACTCAGGGTGTTTAACAAGGGAGAGATAAAATCACGGGGACAGGTCCTTGGATTCTTTAAAGAATCAAGGGACCTGTCCCCGTGATTTTATATGTTTATACCAGAATTCTTTAACAAATGGCCTAATTCTTCAGAATCAGGAAGGTTGTTGAGGTTCAGAGGAAGGTATTTTAAGCCCGCAGCATCGGCAGCATTGCGGATAAATCGATCTTCCAACAATTGCTGTTTTTTACGAGGTTCCCGGTTGGTTTCCCCAATTACGACCAGGACTGGTCGTAACCCCTCCCGCTCACATACTACTATATCAATATAGCGGTTTCTTATTCGGTTAAAATACTCGGTGCGATTTTCTGCGTCTGACGCAACGGTAACCAGGTCTTCCAAGTTTACCCGGGGAAAAGCTGTATAGGTACTATGGTCTAACATTTTGTCTACTAATTCATATAGTACCAGATCTTTTCCTGATAGCAGATTATCCCGTTTGCGGTAAGGCAAATCATCCATGTTTATCCAAGCATTGCTCAGGTCTATTACTTCACCATTGCCCGGGCGTTTCTTTTTATGGCCTGGAATGGGTCCTGTGGGCTGCATGTTTTGCCGATAATCATTTAGAAAATCCCAGAGCAGTTTTCCCAGGATAACTGCAACTATAAGCATTATAAATTGTATCAATCCCCTACCTCCTAATTGAAGATGGTATTATATAATATATATTAATCAGGGAGGAGAATAATATATATACATATAATATTCTATACAAAAGTGGGCCAGAGCACTAGCAGCAAATTTGCATTTACTTAAATAGAGGCATGTAATGATTGAAACTTGACAGTCCAATAAGCAGGAAGCAACAAGCAAAATATAAGGTGAACTAGCTACGAGGAGGAATCAGCTTGAATTATATTAGTAGCCGGGGACAGGCTTGGGGAATCAGTGCCGCCGAGGTTATAAAAAAAGGAATAGCTCCGGATGGAGGGTTATTCGTCCCTGAATATATACCCCAATTAACGAAAGAAGATTTTGCTGCCATGGAGGGGTGGAATTACCAGGAAAGAGCAAGGCATATATTGGCCTATTACCTTAGTGATTTTACGGAATCCGAAATTAAGGACTGTGTAGAGGGAGCCTACAACTCAAAGAATTTTGATGAAGGCAGCATAGCACCCCTGGTAAAACTAGGAGAGAAGAAATATGTTCAGGAGCTATGGCATGGACCAACATGTGCCTTTAAAGATATGGCTCTGCAGATACTACCTCATTTGATGAGTACCAGCATGAATACAACCGGTGAAACCAGTGAAATAGTCATTTTAGTAGCAACTTCAGGAGATACCGGCAAGGCAGCCCTGGAAGGCTTCAGTGATGTTCCTGGGACTAGGATCATTGTGTTTTACCCCGATCAGGGGGTAAGTGAGGTGCAGAAGCGGCAGATGGTGACCCAGGAAGGCAGTAATGTTTATGTAGCTGGGGTCAGGGGTAATTTTGATGATGCCCAAAATGGGGTTAAGGGGATTTTCAGCCAAGAGGATTATAACCTGGTTCTAAAGCAGCAGCAAATGAAATTATCCTCCGCCAACTCCATCAATTGGGGACGCCTGCTGCCTCAAATAGTTTACTATATCTCTGCCTATCTGGATCTGTGTAAAGAAGGGGCATTGAAATCCGGTGATAAGATTAATATTGCTGTACCTACCGGCAATTTTGGCAATATTCTGGCCGCATATTATGCCGGCCGAATGGGAGTGCCAATAGGGAAGCTGATATGTGCTGCCAACACCAATAATGTCTTAACAGACTTTATCCGCAAGGGTGTATATAACTGCAATCGACCCTTTGAGAAAACCATTTCCCCTTCCATGGACATATTGATCTCTTCCAATCTGGAACGCTTGCTGTTTGAAATAACGGCTCATGATGCCAGTAAAGTTGCGGCTTGGATGGAAGAGTTGAAAAGCAGAGGAAATTATGATGTAGGTCCGGAAGTTTATCAGCAGGTAGCGGATTGTTTTTGGTCGGATTGTTGTTCAGATCAAGAGACTATTGCCACTATTCGGAGAACTTGGCAGAAGGATCACTATCTGATTGATACTCATACAGCAGTGGCAGTTAATGTATATGAAAAATATCTGCAGTCCACCGGTGATAATTCCGTTACCGTCATTGCATCAACCGCCAGCCCGTTTAAATTCGGGAGTAGTGTAGCTAAGGCGGTAATGTCTGAAGATATGCTGGCTGACCGCAACGAGTTTGAAATATTATACCTGCTGGAGGAATTTACGGGGGTACGGATGCCTGCAGCCATCAAAGGTCTGGAAAACCGGCCGATACTCCATAACACAATATGCCAGATAGATGACATGCAAAAGACTGTTTCTCAATTCCTTAATATAAAATAACTGCCTTAAAGGAATTGGAGCTCCTCACAAGGTCGTTAAACATGGCGGGGGGAGTAAACTGGAAAGGTCAGATGTCTTACCCGCTATTCAGGGGAGTCAATTTGGCAAGCAAACGATTGTATTAAAAGCCAGTCATCAGGGCTGTGCCGAAAATTCTGTTTCG
>JAAYJK010000025.1 GCA_012522955.1 Syntrophomonadaceae bacterium | reverse complement strand
TTTGACGCCCTGACGGCTCTTTTGGATTTGACCAAGGGCTACGCCAAGCACGAAAGCGAAACACTGATTGAAACCATTAAATCAAGAAGAAGCGTGATTACGGCCAAATCCACACCGGGTGACGTACTGCGCCAAGAAGGGATTATTTCCGAAGCACTGGGCAGGATTGCCATGGTAACGGAGCAATATCCCGAATTAAAGGCCAACCAAACCTATATCAAAACCATGGACGCGGTGCAAACCTTTGAAAACATGGTACGCACCAGCCGCCTAATTTACAACGACAGTGTGACCAAGCTGAACCGTGAAATCCGAATGTTTCCGGTCTCTATGATTGCCGGGATGTTGGGCTTTAAGCAAAGAGACTATCTGGAAGAGCAGTCGGCCAAGGCAGATATGCCAAGCATGAAATGAGGTGCCTTATGCGCAAAAGAGTGAAGGGCCTGATTCTGTGCTTGGTCCTGCTGTTTGCCCTCCCTCTCCCCGCTTTTGCGGCGAATCAGGTGGATACCATGGATATTCAGGCTGTTATTTACCAGGACGGCTCCATGAGCATCACCCAGAACTGGTCAGGGCGTTTTGAAGAAGGAACAGAAGTCTACATTCCCATGAATAGTCCAGATTACCTGACCATCAGCGAGCTTACAGTCTCCGACCAAAACGGTAGCTATAAAACCGTACCGGATTGGAACATTGACTGGAGCTTTGAAGAGAAGGCCAGGAAATGCGGCGTTCATACTACAAACAGCGGTTATGAAATCTGCTTCGGCATCAGCCGGTATGGGCAAAACAGCTATACCATTGCCTACCAGTTGGATAACGTGATAGGAGGTTACAGCGACCGGGACGGAGTAAATTTCCGATTCGTCAATGACCAAATGAATACCACCCCTACCGATGTGACAGTTCAGATCCGTCTTGCGGACGGCCTGCCCATAACCGATGAAATTGCCGATGTATGGGGATTTGGCTTCGCGGGCCAGGTGGGGTTTGAGAATGGAAGTATCGTTGCCCGCACAGATAATCCACTCCGGGCAGAAAACCATGTGACGGTACTGTTTAATCTGAATAAGGGCATCCTATCCCCTTCACGGCAGGAATCGGGGAGCTTTGAAGAAGTTAGAGAAACAGCCTTTAAGGGCAGCGATTACGATAACGCTGGCTCCACTGGCGAGGGAGTATCTACATTGGCAGCAATTGCCGTGACCCTGCTTTCTATCGGACTTCCCATCGGGCTGATTATTTGGATTCGCAGGATAAAGAAGAAAAGAGCAGAGAAAAAACGGGAAAGATTCGCAGAGAAGTTCGGGTATTTCAGGGATATTCCCAACGACGGAAATCTGAGTGCCACCTATGCACTGGGGAGAACTTTTGATCTGTGTGAGGATGGCGCAATTCTCACCACCGGGATGCTGCGACTGATACAGCTGGGCTGCCTGTCTCCTGTAGAAACCCAGAAAGTCGGCTTTATGGGCAAGAGCAAAGAAACGGTCAGCCTGCGGCTTATGGGCATCCGCCATGACCAAATGAACGAGTATGACGAGTACCTTTATACAGTATTGGAGGGTGCGGCCGGTTCGGACGCCACCTTGCAGGCAAAAGAGCTGGAACGCTTTGCCAATAAAAAGGATAGGCTGCTTCGTGCCTATATAGAGAAGCATGACAGTGCAGGAAGAGCCTGGTTGAATCAAAAGCACTGTCTGAAACGGTGGAATGTTCCTGCCCAACTAAGCGACCTGACACCAGCCGGTGAACAGGAGCTGGGCGAGCTAATGGGGCTCAAACGGTATCTGACGGATTTTTCACTGGTTGCCGAGCGGGGTGTCAAGGAAATGCCGATTTGGCAGGAGCTGCTGACCTATGCCATGCTGTTTGGCATCGCCGATCAGGTAGCAGAGCAAATGAAAGAGCTATATCCGGCCCTGTCTTCCGAGCTGGCCGATTACAGCTATAGCATGGTTACCGCCTATTCCTATCACCATTTGCTTTACAGCAATATGAAGCAAGCCGAAGAGCAGCGCCAGCAGGAAAAGCGCAGCGGTGGAGGCGGCGGATTTACTTCCTTTGGCGGGGGCGGCGGGTCCATCGGCGGCGGTTCAGGCGGAGGAACGAGATAATGGCATACGGCTTCAGGGCAAAATAAAACCACCCACCAATAAAAACTATTTTATCAAGTGGGTGGTAGAATGATTGGCTACCAAATGCACTGTGGCAATCTTTTAACGATTCCAAGGTAGAGTTGTGCAAGCGGTGTCAGTTCAATTTAATCTGGTGGCACTATGGTAACAAGTCTTAAAAGGATGTATGCTTACCTTTTACTTGACTAAGGACATTGATATTGTTAATATTATATTATACCGACCGGTCGTTTAAATAGAACTGCTTAGGGAGAATTATATGAGCAAACGCAGATTTGAAGGTGAACAAACAAAGTTACTTATTACAAATAGTGCTATGGGACTATTTTCCAGGAAAGGCTATAGCGGAGCCTCTATTCAAGACATATGTTCTGCTGCAGGATGCAGTAAAGGTAATTTATACTACCATTTTAAAAGCAAGGAGGATTTGTTTGTTTACCTGGAAGAGCAGTCTTATGCTGAATGGTGGAGGGAACTGGATAGATTGTTTTCCAGTTGTAGAACGGTTACCGAGAAACTATATGCCTACGGGCAATTCTCTGCAAGCATTGAAAGATCCTTATATTCAGCTGAAAGAGAATTTATCAACACAGTGGACGCCGATTCTGAAGCCATGCAAAGATTTAAAGAGATTGTTACAAAAAACTTTGAAAAAACCCAGAAGTTTATTTGCGAAGGAATTGCAGACGGCGAGTTCAAAAACGAAGATCCATCTGAGCTGACTTTTATTATAATGAGTTTTTTTGCTGCTTTAAACCATTATGCGCTTTATTTAATGGATAATGAGGCCGGTAAAGATTTGTTCAGGAAAGCTACTACATTATTGTTACATGGGATAAGTGCGGGCAACGAGTAAAAAATTTATGTAAAATAGACCGGACGGTCAGTATGTTTGCAGGGAGGTTATTATATGAACAAGAATAACACCATATTCTTTCTGAATTGGCCTGAGGCTTGGGCCGCCGGGAGTGAGGCCGTTGGAGGAAAGGGGTGGAACCTGGGAAGGCTTCATCGCTACGGATTTAATATTCCCTTGGGGGGGGTGTTGTCGGCTGAGGCTTATCAAAGATTTATTAAGGAAAACAGGCTACTTGCAGATATAAAAGACATAGACAAAATTATTAGGATTGATACTATTGCGGAAAAGGAGACTGAGCGCAAGCTTGATCTGCTCCGGGAAAAGATTAAGGCAGGCTGCATATCTCAAGATATTGAGACTGAATTAACTACCAAACTCAAACAGATGGGAATACTTGATAAACATTTAGCTGTTCGTTCCTCGGCTACTGCTGAGGACTCTGCCCAAGCGTCTTTTGCCGGCATCCATGATTCTTTCCTAAATGTTCAAGGTGTGAACAAGGTATTATCTGTCATAAAAGAGTGCTACGCCTCTTTATGGACCCTTCGCGCCCTTGCTTACCGGCGGAAAATGAATATTAAAGATGATGAGGTAGGTCAGGCGGTTGTGATCATGAAGATGGTGAATCCCGAATCGGCAGGAGTGGGTTTCTCCTGTGATCCCCACACTGGCCGGGAAGATCTAATGCTAATCAGTGCCAATTTTGGCTTGGGTGAAAGTGTTGTAAGTGGCACCGTGGAGCCGGATGAATACTGTGTTGACTACTGGTGCGAAATAGCGGCCAAAAAGGTTGGACGTAAAGAAGGAAAGACAATTATTGGAGAGAATGGCGGAATTGACTTTATTAAAACCACTGGACTGGAAGAAAAGCAAGTCTTGAGTGATGAACAGATCGGCAGGCTGGGTTTCTTGATTCAGCGGATATTTGATGCCTTGGGGGGCGGAGAACAGCATCAGGATGTGGAATGGGTATTTGACGGTAAGGAGTTTGCAATCGTTCAGGCCAGACCGGTGACAGCAGTGCCCAGGTATACTTTTGATGAGATAAGAAGCCAGCCTGACATATGGTCAAGGGCTAATTTCAGCGATACTATGCCCATGGTTCAGTCTACACTAAACTGGAGTATGTATAAACGATTTTTTAAATTATCAGACATGTTTGCTAATCAGCTGCTACCCGGCCTTCAGGGCATCCGATTATATAAAGGGAGGGCTTATGTCAATTTATCTATACAGCAATGGTTAATGTACGACAGCTTTGGCTTGACCCCACGCCAAACTAATGAAGCCTGGGGAGGGTATCAACCCGAGATAGATATAAATGATGAGAACCCTTATGCGGGTATTAAGGGGCTGCAAAGGCTGGAACGATTGGAGGAATTAGCCGCAGCTGGAAGCTTGGCCAGAAATAATGCCCAAGCGGCTTTTGAAAAAGTTAATTTGTTTACTGAAGGATTACTGCGTGAAGATTTCAGCATGATGGCAGATGGGGATCTCATCAGAAAAATGGATGAGATTCGTACAAATCATAGCCAATATTACCCGGTATTTATGGCTTGTCTGGCCGCTAGTGACATAAATCCTTTGATACAAGCCTTGGAGAAATATTTCCCCGGCGAAGGAAAAGTATATGCCAACGCCCTTATGGCCGGGGCTGGAAACATAACCAGCGCACAGCAAGGGTATAGCTTAATGGAGTTGGCACAGATTGCAGGAGAGGATGCGGCGGCTCAGAAATACATGCTATCTAAACCGTTTCATCCTTTATGCTGGCAAAGAGAACTGCCGGAAGAATCTCGGTTTAAACAAGCACTTCGCATTTTCCTGGATGAATACGGCCATCGGGCAGTTTATGAATTAGAAATTAAAAATCCCCGTTGGCGTGAAGATCCTTCCTACCTCTTTAATATAATAAGAAGCACTATGGACTCCCATTTATTGAGTCAAATCAGAACCCGGCAAAAGGAAAAAGCAGATCAGGCCTGGCAAGAGCTGAACCAAAGGGTGCCAGATGATGAAGGCAGCACAATAAGCAGTATATTAGAAAGCACATTGAAAGGTATGGAACTTAGAGAACAGTCAAAGTCTATGCTGGTTAAATTGAGCGAATCATACCGTCTGGTGTTCCAAGAGGCGGGACGCAGGTTTACCAACCATGGAATTATAATTGAACCCTCCGATATTTACCATTGTTCATGGAGTGAAGTCATATCCATTTTGAGAGGCGATTGGAATGGCAAAGGAGAAAATTTCTTGGTGGCTAAACGGAAAAAACGCAACCAGCAATTAGAGAAGTTTTCGCCGCCTGATTTCATTGTTGATGAAGTCCCCAATTTCACAAAAATAGATTCCCCGACTGGGGGAAACATTATCTCTGGCCTGGGAGTAGCAGCGGGAAAAGCTTCCGGGGCAGCAAGACTAATTTATCATCCGCACCAGGGAGAAAGACTTAAATTGGGGGATGTTCTCGTGGCCCCGACTACCGATCCGGGTTGGACACCGTTGTTTTTAAAAGCCTCCGCCATTGTTATTGAAACAGGCGGCGCCGGGTCCCATGGTGCTATTGTGGCCCGTGAATATGGTATTCCGACTGTAGTTAACGTACGCAGTGCTATGCAGATTATAAAAGATGGACAAAATGTGGTTGTGGATGGAGACGAAGGCAAAGTGTTTCTTCAGTAATGAGGTTAATATAAGCGGCTCTTGGGTAATAGCCGGGCTTATTGGGGAGTGATGAGTTTGTACACTGCCACCTGCTTAATATGCAACAAGGAATTTGCCATTCCGTTTACTGATTTTCGTTATAAGGATATTAAATATAACCGCGTCAAACACCATGTGTGCTATGAATGTGGGAAAATGGTTCAGGATGAATGTCAGAGGATTACCGGCCTCAATCCGGATATAATTGATGTTTGGGATAAGGTTCTACGCTCGCGGAGCATTTAATCAAAGAGTATTTGGATTAGGCTGTGATGAAACTTCAGTTTCGACACGCTCCTTATTTTTGAGTTTGCTTGGCAACTATGGATACTGATTCGTGCTTAGATTAATTGTTTATGCCTGATCTCATCGATATTAATATCCATTGTGCGTATTTTGCTGTAGAGAGTGGGACGAGTGATACCGAGTTCTGTAGAAGCCTTGGTTATATTGCCAGCATATTTTTGTAAGACCTCAATAATCGTCGTTTTTTCATAATTATTAGTACTGCCTTTGGGCATAAACATATTGGCTGCAAAAGAATCTTTAAGCAACGATGGCAGGCAATTTAATGTAATTAGATTGTTTTCGGCGAACAACAGGGAAGACTCCAGAATATTTTTTAATTCACGAACGTTACCCGGCCAATTATAGTTAGTAAGTGCATTTAAAGCCTTCTCATCGATGCAAATTGGATCAGTGTTAAATTGACGGGACATTTCGTTCAACATGTATTTCACCAAAGAAGGTATATCTTCTCGGTGTTGGGAGAGCGAAGGCATAGTAATTTGAATAACATTTAGTCGATAGTACAGGTCCTCGCGGAAATTACCGCGTTTCATTTCCTCGTATAAATTGGAATTGGTGGCAGCAATGATGCGCACATCAACAATTTGTGAATGAGAACTTCCTACTGGAGTTACAATTTTATCCTGCAGAAAGCGTAAAAGACTGACCTGCATATTTAGCGGCATTTCTCCTACTTCATCCAGAAACAAGGTTCCTTTTTCAGCAAGAACAATCTTGCCAACATTCCCGCCTTTTTTGGCACCAGTAAAGGCACCTTCTACATAGCCAAATAATTCACTATGTAATAAGTCCTTAGGAACAGCGCCACAGTTCAAGGCTATAAATGCTCCGCTGCGTTTACTTTCGCTATGGATTGACTGAGCAATCATATCTTTACCTGTCCCGCTTCCACCTAATATCAAGACACTAAATAGGGAGTGAGCAGCCTTGCGGGCAACTTTTTTAACATTTCTCATAACAGGACTGTCACCAATTATGCGATCGAATGTAATGAGAGGAGTTACTGATGATGAACTTTTATTATGGCTGGTCGTAGCTGAATCTTCTTTAAACAGCAATAAGATTATGGGACTGTTATTATTATCGCGGATAACTATCTTATCCATAACCAAAGAAATAGCATCAGAATAGGCATTGACATGTTTAACAGCTTTTGTTGCTACACTTTTAAGGGAATCATTGTTAGCTTCGAGCAAAGCCACATAATCAATATCGCCACTGATAAAATCACGCAGAGACTGATTTAAGATCGTTTCTTTAGGAACCCCCATAAGATCCACAAAACGTTTGTTTACGCTTTGTATTTTACCCAGTTCATCAATAATTGCAGATGCATGCCCCAAAGCCTCCATAAATTTGGACAAATTATAATTGTTGGTCTGTTCTCTGGCCAGGCTTAATTCGATTAATTGAGCTCCAAATAATACCATGGGTTTTATGGCGGGTAATCGACTGGTGAAGTTAAGCACTCCAAGTACACCTGCCTTATTTTGTTCAATATTGAAAATCGGTCTTGCCACAGAATACCAGTTATGAGCCACTGCATACAGGTGCTCATAACCGCACACCTCCTCCAGTCGACCATTTTTTAAAGCGAGTCCTGGAGCATTGGTAGCACCATGGATTTCGCTGCATCGATGACCAAGCCTAACGTCGGAGTCATGGTTGATAATTTGAATGACATCACCTTCATCGTCAAACAATACTACGGCAAAAGTGTTTGACATGCTTTCCATCATATCGTAAATATCTTTCATTACTGGTAACGCTATGTCCATTATGGTTTTATTTTTTTGCTGTTTAGAAAGCATTATATCCAATGGCAGCAGCGGACCAGAGTAAACGTTATAATCCTGTTCCTGGTTGTAGCTCCGTATCCAGGAATCATATATTTCTGGGCGTAAGACTGATTGATCTATTACACCTTTTTCCATAAAATTCTGCCAAACATCTTTAAGCTTTTCATAGGCTGTTTCAATGCTATTGGAACTAAATTGCATGTTATAGTACCTCCTTTAAATAGATAATTTGCAGTTATCTATAATGGAAGCCGGCAAGAAACCCATGCATGAGATTAAAGGTGCTGATTTAGGCATTGATTTTATACCTGTGAATCAGATTCGCGCCCTCAAAGGCTTTGTAATGAATCGTAAAAACATCATTCTTAATCAAGGTTCCGCTGCCGATGAGGTCAAAGAACTGGCAGCTGCTTTAAGAAAGGAAGGTGTTCTATAAATGGCCGGCATTTTTATTTACAGTGAAAAAACCGATATTGCAGCTGAACTTATCAGCTTTGCCAAAGCCAGTGGACAGGACGCCTATGCAATTACCTTTGAGGCAGAGGCTGCAGAAGCCATCCGTAATTACGGCGCCAAAAAAGTCTTTGTCCTGAAAGGGGACAGCCCTATTGCTGAAAATTATGCGAAATCGCTGGCAGCGTTTTTGAAAAATGAATCTGCTAATCTGTTTGTAGTCGGTGCTACTGCCCGCGGACGGGACCTGGCTGCCCGTACTGCAGGTTATTTGGGATGTGGCATGGTTAGTGATGCTTCCGCAATCAGCTATGTTGATGGAACCTTGCTGGCAGACCGAATGCTGTATGGGGGAGCAGTCATCCAGAGCGAGGCTCTTACCGGGATGGTAGTTGTAACCATTGCCGCCGGTAAATTCACGGCTGCTGCAGCGGAAAGTGCTGAAATTGTAAGTGTAGATGTAACTGCTGACAACCGTGTCAAGCTTGTGAATTCCACCCCCATTATAAAAGAAGGCTGCGACCTCCGGGTAGCTGATAAAGTGGTTTGCGTAGGCATGGGCATGGATAAGCCGGAAGATCTGAAAATGGCTGAGGAGCTAGCTTCGGCTCTGGGTGCCGAGATCGGCTGTACACGTGGTATCGCTGAAGAACGCCACTGGTTGCCGGTAGAACAATATATCGGTATTTCCGGAGCTGTAGTTACCCCGAATCTGTATATTGCCATGGGTGTATCCGGTCAGGTCCAGCATGTTGTCGGAGTCAGAGAAGCAAAAATCATTGTGGCCATTGATAAAAATGAAAAAGCTCCTATTTTCAGAGCTGCTGATTATGGCATTGTCGGAGATATGTATGAGATTGTACCGCTATTGATAAAAGCAATAAAAACTAATAAATAAGTATAACTTGATAGCTGTACTATAATCTGCCCGGCAACAAAAAGGGAAACAGGCTTAAGGGCAGCTACTCGCTAAGCATAGTAAAAATACAATTGGAGGTATAAGAATGAAACAGAAGACAATGAAAGCTCTTGTTTATCATGGACCTCACAACATCAGTCTAGACGATGTTGCGGTACCCCAGCTACAAAAAGACACAGATGTAATTGCACGTGTAACCATCTCTACAATATGTACCAGTGATGTGCATGTTTTTGAAGGTCTTTCGCAAATTGTTAAACCCCCAAGGATTCTAGGGCATGAATTTTGTGCCGAAATCGTTGAAGTAGGTTCAGCGGTCCAAGGCTTTAAAATTGGTGACCGGGTGCACTGCCCTCCGCTCAGTTTCTGCGGGGAATGTGCAATGTGCAAGCTGGGCCGGGTTGGTGCCTGCCAAAATGCCGGAGGTTTTGGACTCTTTACCGATGGCTGCCAGGCAGAATACGTTCGTATCCCGTATGCCAATAACTGCTTGATTCCCATTCCAGATGATATGACTGATAAGGATGTTCTTCTATTGGGAGATATGTTGGCAACTGCCTTGTTTGGGGTGAACAATGCTGAAGTCAAAGTCGGGCAAACCGTTGCCGTTATTGGCTCTGGACCGGTTGGTTTATGTAGCTGCTTGCTGGCAAAGAAAGTCCGGGGTGCCAAGGTTATTGTTCTGGATAAAATCCAGGAGCGTATCGATCTGGCCTTAAAAGCAGGGGTTGCCGATATCGGCATTAACGTCCAGACCCAAGATGCCGCTCAGCTTATTCTTGAAGCAACGGGCGGTAAAGGGGTAGATTCCGCCATAGAAACCGCAGGCAATTCGCAATCCTTTGGTATGGCTCTGCAAATTACGGCTGCTGCCGGTATCGTTTCTTCAGTAGCTCTTTATTCTACCTCCTTTGAACTACCCCTGCCGACCCTGGTTTTCAAAAATCTCACCATCAGAATGGGTATCCAACGGATTCAAGGCATTCCTGAACTGCTGGGATATATAAAAGATGGAACTATTAATACCGACTTCCTATTAACGCATCAAGCTCCACTAAATGACATCATAAAAGGTTATGAAGTATTTGGCGCCCAAAAGGACGGCTGTGTCAAATGGGTTGTTACTCCCTATGAAAATAAATAATATAATGGACTTGCAAGGAACTTGGCTGCAAAAGCTATAGCGGAGAAATAGTTGTTAATAATTTTTAATATTGAAATGGAGGATTTAGAATGGCAAACTTCAGCTTTAAGAAAACTGCGGAGGAAATAGAACAGTTTACCTCGGGTAGAAATACAACTTGGATGCATAATTGTGAAGGCCTGTACATCGCTTGGGCCAGCGATCAGGAAACCATCCAAAAGATTCTGCCTCCACCTTTAAAAGCAGTAGGACCAGTAGTTACTTCTTACATTATTAATTGCCGTGAGCCTCAGTTCACCAACAGCTACAAAGAAGCTGCCCTAATGGTGCCTTGCCAATATAATGGTCAACCGGGTAGCTGGTCTTTCGGTATGATACTGGAAGGCAGTGATAACGCTGTATTTACCGGCCGCGAAAATTTGGGCATTCCTAAAAAAAATGGTAAAGTCAGCCTGTCCCGGATAGGAGATATATGCAAAGCCAAAGTGGAACGTTATGGAACTACGATTATGGATGTAGAATGCGAACTGGGCGCTTACAATACCCCCAGCGCTCCAGCTTTATTCGGCGAAAAAGGTCCGGGCGCAAAATCCCCCGGCAAATCAATTCTGTATAAGTTCGATTTGGAATCGCATGAAGACGGAACAAAGTCATTTTCTAATTTAAGGCTCCTGGAATTTAAAACCGAGTCACATTTCTACGCCTGGACACCTGGTACCGCTAGTGTTAAGCTGCAGTCTACCGTTAATGACCCTTGGGGACAACTGCCTGTCCTGCAGGTTATAGGCGCTGCCTGGGGCAAATGGGATTTAGGCCTTTTAGGTGCCAAAATAACTCCCAAGGATAATATTGATGAAGTCATTCCCCATCTCTTAACCAGATATGACGCCCCGGTCTTTGGCTACCCGAACAGAGTTCTGTAATAATAGCTCATTTCCGAGACGAGGCAAGAAATTACCACGGGGATGGGTTTGTATTGACAACCTTATCCCCGTTCCAATAAAATGCTAATAAAAATTACCTTAAAAGGATTGGGAAAATATGAGTGAAGAAGCACAATTTGATGCAATAATAATTGGTGGCGGTCCGGCCGGGGCTGCCTGTGCCTACACACTGGCCAAGGCAGGCAAGGAAGTACTGGTAATTGAAAGAGCCGATACTCCCGGTGCCAAGAACGTAACCGGGGGCAGATTATACACCTATGCCCTGGAAATACTGGAGGAAGGGCTCAGCCAGGAAGCTGCCCTGGAACGAAAAGTCACCCATGAACAGATCATGATGCTGAGCGGGGACCGGTCTATCAGTGTTGATTATCATAACCCAGCATTCAATACTGCAGGCCAACCCCCTATGTCCTATACAGTGCTTAGGGCTGTTTTTGATGAGTGGCTGGCAGGGAAGGCTGAAGAGATGGGAGCCATGCTGGTATGCGGCATTATGGTAGATGACCTGATCGAACAGGACGGCAAAATTGTTGGCGTCTTAGCCGGCGAAGATGAAATGTATGCCGATATCGTGATCGCCGCTGACGGAGTCAACTCTTTTATGGCCCAGAAAGCCGGTCTAATAGCGGATATAAAGCAAGAGACCGTAGGAGTCGGCGTAAAGGAAGTGATCGAACTCCCGGCTGATACTATCCAGCAGCGATTTAATATTAAAGAAGGTGAGGGCGCGGCCCGGATGCTTTTGGGCTGTACAGAAGGGATCCATGGAGGCGGCTTTCTCTATACTAATAAGGACAGCATCTCATTAGGAGCTGTATTCATGCCTGAAGGCCTAGCGGACAAGAAAAAATCTGTACACGAGATGTTCCAGGAACTAAAGATGCATCCTTCGATCTACCCCTTGATCGAAGGCGGAGAAACTGTGGAATACGCTGCTCACCTGGTGAGTGAGGCCGGCTTCCGGGGAATTCCTCAAAAGCTATATAGAGATGGATTTCTAATGATCGGAGATGCAGCCGGTTTTGTCATCAATACCGGTTACTCCATCCGCGGGATCGATTTGGCAATACTCAGCGGTATCGCCGCTGCCCGAGCCGTGATCGGTGCAGAGAATGCCGCAGCAGCCGGCGCAAGATATGTAACAGAATTGGAAAATATCAAGCTTCTACCCATCATGAAAGCGGTAGACGGCTATTTCGATCTATTGGAAACCCCGTTTATCTATGATAAGGTGCCGAACTTGGCCATTGATGTGTTCGACAGCTTGTTTACAGTCCATGGCGATGTGCCGGAAAAAATGAGCAAAAACATCATGAAACTGATCAAAACCAATGGTTTGTCCATATGGCAGTTTATCAAACTTGGCATAAAGGGGGTAAGGTCGATATGAGCATAGAAAAAATGGAAGCTGCAGAACTGCTGAGCAAGAATAAGTTCAATGTGGATGAAGAAATTGCCCATATTGAGATCGATAAAACCATTTGTGCCCAATGCAGGGAAAAACCTTGTCTTTATGTTTGTCCGGTAGTGCTGTACAAACTTGATAAAAACGGAGATATAAGCTTTGACTACGCCGGTTGCTTAGAATGCGGCACCTGTCGTGTCGTATGTCACGACATCGGCAGCAAAGGGATCGTCAAATGGGTCTATCCCCGGGGAACATTTGGAGTCAATTTTCGGTACGGGTAAATTAGGACAGGATATTATATTATACAGATCATGAACTCTACAAAGAACATCTGAAAACGGACAAACACCATGTACCCCTCGCATGCTAACATATCAATATGCTGAGGGGTGTCTTTTATGAGAGCAATGGACTAACAAAGAAGATTTGCGAAAAACTATTGACGGTACCTATAGGCCTTCAGCCTTCCTTAATAATCTGCAGAAATTTTTCAGCGCCTTCCAGCAGAATAGCCCAAAATGATCAGGGCCTAATTGATGAAAGTTCTCAGCATCAACAAGCATATTATGATTAAAGCTTAAACTACATACAAGTTTTCGTTGCCATTAGCTAACGATAAAGAACAAGGAGTGATGGTTTTGAAAAAACATCTAAATCTTTTCCTCTGTTTGGTGATAAGCCTAATATTGCTTGGCGGGTGCACAAACTATGAGGATAGCGACCAAGGACCAGCAAAAACTCAAGCGGAAACTGGCTCCAGCTCATCGACCGAAGCAAGACCTGGAATAGTTACAATATATGATACAGTGAACAACTTTGAGGGTGTTACTATGAGGGTAAAGGAAGGGAGTGTTACTGCCAACGGTCTAAGCGTAATATTTTCTAATAAGTCCAGCCATGAGTGTATCTATGGAGAACACTTTGGACTGGAGAAGAAAACCACAGGAAGCTGGTATCAGATTCCTGTGGTCATAGATGGCAACTATGGATTTAACCATATAGGCTATCCTCTGGCACCTGGCGAGAATGCTGAATTAGCCGTAGATTGGGAATGGCTCTACGCTTCGCTGGCCCCGGGGGATTACCGTATTATCAAAGATATAGCGGACTTTCGTGCTACAGGAGATTATGATAAATACTATTTAGCGGCTGAATTTACTATTAATTGAAAGTGAAGCATGGGGACGTCAGATACGGCGCCAAAAACTTCTGTCAAATTAAAAAAATAGCACTTTCACACCAACTGAAAGTGCCGATATTACTAATGGTACGCCCGAGAGGAATCGAACCTCCGCACCCGGCTCCGGAGGCCGGTGCTCTATCCACTGAGCTACGGGCGCTTATTGCCTGATTATTATAACAGAATATTATCTTAGGGTCAAAAGCAAGTTGATTATGTAACCCAATATCTAGCTGACTTTGTTGAGGTCCAGCATTGTGGGCCTTCCTGGAATTACCGGGATAGCTGATTAGTTTCAGCAGTTCTGGCTTGGGCAGTAAAGATAGAGAGCAGCAAGGCGCCCAAGCTTATTACAGCGGAGATTTTAAACACTATACCCATGGTGCTGAGATAGGCAGTGTCCGGGGTGAAAAGCTGTTGCTGCCAGGCTAGTACATAAGTAAAGATGCTGGCCGAGACAGCAGTACCCAGGGATATGGAAAAATTTCGGGTAGTTGCGGTAAAACCTCCGGTATAACCGGCTTTTTCTGCGGGGACGGAACGGAATATGCTGCTGCTGTTGGGAGAGGCAAAGAAACCCATACCTATACCAATTAACATCAGTCCAACTGCGATTTTGACCATACTGCTACCGGAGGCCAGCATAGAAAAACTCAGCTGGGATAGAGTCATTAAGAACAAACCTACTGAGGTCAGACGTCCCGAGCCGATTCTATCGGAGAGGCTGCCGGCCAAGGGAGCAGTTATAGCCAGGCAGACGGGAGGAATGGTCATGTAAAGGCCCATGATGTGGGGAGCCATCTGCAAAAATTCTTCCAAATAGAAAGGGAGCAGAAACATAACCCAAATTTGAGAGATATAGGCCAGGAAACTCATTATATTGCCATAGAGGAAAGTCTTTATTTTAAACAGGGCAAAATCCAGCATGGGATAGATCTGTCTTTTTTCATAATAACAAAAGCCAATTAACAAGCTAATTGCAGCTAGGGCTATAACTGGAGTGGATGGGTTATTATGGGAAAGCGATATCAATAAGGTCACTGAGCCCAAGGCAAAGAGTATCATCCCCACCATATCATAGCTTCTTTTGTCCATGCTCCTGGGTTGGAGTGGCAGATGTTTTATAGCCAGATAGAACCCCAGCAGTCCTATGGGAACATTGACTAAAAATATAAAGGGCCAACCCCATCGGGCCAGTATAAGTCCACCAACTACAGGTCCGGCCATATTGCCTATTCCTACCATACTGCTAGTAAGTCCCAGGGCTTTGCCTTTTTCCTCGGGGGGGAATGAATTTGAGATGATGCCGGCTCCGGTAGCCATCATCATACTGGCCCCAAAGGCTTGGAAAATTCGGCTGGCAACCAGATAGGACAGGGAGGGGGAAAGGCTGCATAAAAGGGAACCACCGGTAAATACCAAAAATCCATAGGCATATACCTTCTGGCTGCCTATTCCGTCTCCATATTTGCCAAAAAATAAAAGGGTAGCGGTTATAACCAGCATATAGGAAATGCTAACCCACTGGACCTCTTTCATGCTAACCGAGAAGTCAGCTGCTATGAGGGGATTAGCTATATTCAGTATGCTTCCATCCAGGGTGGAGATGAATATTCCAGCACAGATTATTCCTAATACCTGCCATTTGAGCTCCCATTTCATATATTCTTTCTCCTGTCTGCCCCATTCTCCTGGTATGTCCTGGATAAGGTTTATAGTAAATATCATATATTATTTTATCAATTATAGAACAGAAGGGGAAAAAGATTGTCGTCAGGGGTAGGGTTGAGGAAAGTCCTATTTCTCACGCAATACCTTGATGATGGCATCTGACAAGCTATGAACGGCGATAACAACTCCATCTGCACTGAGCTGGTCAGTTCCGCATTCGAATAATATGGAGGTAGGATATAAATCCTGATTATAATCCCCCTTGCCCATAAATATTCCTCGCATTAGACCGGGATACAGTTCATCAGCGGCGGCTTTGATCCTCTTGGCATATTCCAGGTTCGTCTGCATATTGGGATTGCTACGGCCAATAACGATCATAACTCGGGCAGAATCCACCCCATTAATGGAGGTTTGATAAGCCTGGGCCGGGGCAGAGTCCCGGTGAATATCGAATACTGCATCGGGCTGTTCTTTTATTAGCTGAGCTGCGGTGCGCCGGGAACGATTGTAGGCATTGATGTCGTGGGGATCATGCAAGTTGTCGCTATGGGTAACGCTGATCCCCTCTTCTTGCAGGGAAGTCTGCAGAGCTTTGCCTATATCCAATATATCACCATTGCCTGGCTCGCTGGCAGTGCCGGAGGTAGGTGTATAAGATTCATCGGTGTGGGTATGGTATATGACTACATGAATATTTTCCCCCTCTGCCAGTGTAGGAAGACTGTGATTAAATATGTTGCTGCTGGACAAATCATCCTTTGGTGGCAGCAAAGGAGGGGGGACCTGAGTTTTTATTTCTGCAATTCCCTCCGCACCTGAGACTTTAGTTACTATATAATGCTGGTTCATCTCATTTATATATTCATCCTCTACGTGGACCGGCTCTCCGGTCTGAAAAATTATATTGCCTTCGGTGTCTCTAACCGTTACGCATTGGATGGCTTGATTGTCGCTGCTGTAGTATTTGGGTGCTGGATTGCTTGCATAAATATTGAATAGATATGCTGCCACCATAATCAACAGCAATACCAGGAAGAATGTCCAGATATATCTTTTGTTCAAGGTGTTCATAATAAAAACCGCCTTTTCATCTAGCTGCTAGTATTATGTGAAAAGGGCGGTTTGATTATTAGTCTATTTATTGTAAATCAGGCTGGCAAAATAAAGCAGATAGCTTATAAACTGGTATCCCAGCTAGACAGATATTTTTCCTGTTCTCCGGTCAAACTATCTATATTTATTCCCTCGGCCTGCAGCTTCAATCTGGCTACCCGCAGGTCTATGGCCTGGGGAACTTCATGAACATGGGGCCCCAGTTTACCCTGGTTTTCGAATAGATAAAGCAAGGATAGGGCCTGCAGGGAGAAACTCAAATCCATTACCTCGGCTGGATGTCCGTCTCCCGCCGCCAGGTTAACCAGCCTTCCTTGAGCCAGCAGATATAATCGACGCCCATCAGCCAGGAGGAATTCTTCGATGTTTTGACGAACCTGGCGTTTATTCACGGCCAGGGAATTAAGATCCCCTTTGCTGATTTCCACATCAAAGTGACCGGCATTGGCCAGGATAACGTTATCCTTCATTAATTCCAGGTGTTCCCGACGAATAACATTAATATTTCCAGTAACAGTAATAAAAATATCACCCATACCCGCAGCTTCAGACATGGTCATTACTTCAAAACCATCCATAACAGCTTCATTAGCTTTTATAGGATCGATCTCGGTAATAATAACCCGGGCTCCCATGCCTAGTGCCCGCATGGATACACCTTTACCGCACCACCCGTATCCTGCTACCACCACATTTTTCCCGGCTACCACCAGATTGGTAGTTCGATTGATACCGTCCCACACCGATTGGCCGGTTCCATAACGATTATCAAAAAGGTATTTCATATAGGCATCATTTACAGCGATTAGAGGAAATGGCAAAGAACCTTCTTTATCCATAGAACGCAGCCGAAAAATGCCGGTAGTGGTTTCCTCGCAGCCTCCTATAATCTGACGGGCCTGCTGGGGGCGCTCTTTTACCAGTATAGATATCAAATCCGCTCCATCATCAATTATGGCATCCGGATGGTTGTCCAGGGTCAGGTTCAGAAAACGATGATAATCCTCACTGTTTTCGCCATGTATGGCATAAACTGCTATTCCTGAGTTTACCAGGGCGGCTACTACCTGGTCCTGAGTAGAAAGAGGATTGCTGGCACAGGCTGCCACCTGAGCTCCGGCCGCTTGCAGGGTCTGCAGAAGATAGCCGGTTTTGGCCTCCAAGTGTAGACAGCAGGCGATGGTTTTACCCTGTAAGGGCCTGCTCTGAGAGAATTCTTGTTTTAAGGCAGTCAAAACTGGCATGTTGTTTGATACCCAGTCTAAACGGGTATAACCGGCTGGCGCCAGGTTAATATCTTTAATCACCGAGGAAATTAAGGCATCTTTTGTTGTCATATTCAACCTCCGTTTTTTTATGGGTTTTAAGATATTATAAAGCAATTGTTCTTTGAAGTGAATCTAGATAGGCAGGAATCTCTAAGACAGGCCTTGACAGAACAAACGTTCGCCTCTAAAATATAAACAGAACATGTGTTCGAAAAAACATGCTTTGAGCGGCAGCAATTCTTATCTAAAACCTTAAATTATTTCCCAGGCAGTTTGCGAGATGCTTGCCGCTAGGCTTAATAATCGAATCACTGGTCACTAGGGCATGAAGCCAACAGGAAGATAAGTAGATTAAGAAAGGTAGGTGAAAAGCCTGGTTTTCCTATAGCGTAGGATAGAGGTCAGAGTAGATAGAACGCCAGACTTATAGAGTTGGAAAACCTGGGCTAATAAGATGTTTGAAGGAATAAGCAAAAAGGAACTTTTAGAGGCAACTATAGGAGCAGTTTGCACCGTATTTATCGGATACCTGCTTTCAGTAGGATTTCTGCTGCTCTTATAATTAATAGTGGCCTTAGCCACAGTGCGCTATAAATATTTAAAATTCAATATATTTATTATCTAACATATAATTAAATAAGGAACGGGCTACCTTAGCTTAATTGAAATCTATGCCGGGGTACTTTATACTTGAGCGGGAAGGGAAGCATTTCCAAGCAAGGGGGAAGGGCAATGGTTTTAGAGGAGCAGAAAAACCGCAATTGGGCTATGGGATGCCATTTAGCAGCATTGGCCTTATATCTCGGAATACCATTTGGCAATATTCTGGGTCCGATTATTATCTGGTTGATTAAGAAAGACGAAATCCCACTGGTAGATGAACAGGGCAAAGAGTCATTGAATTTTCAGATTTCCCTTCTCCTGTATGCTGCGGCGGCCGTGGTATTAATCGTAGTGTTCTCCCTCACCATAATCCTAATACCCTTGGCTGTAGTACTGGCCGTTTTACTTATGGCCTTCGCGCTCATCAACCTGATTTTGATTATCATCGCTGCCTTGAAGGTCAGCAACGGGGAGTCATTCAACTATCCTTGCACCATAAGGTTTATAAAATAAAAGTACAAATGGGCTGTTACAGCCCATTTGTACTTTCCATATTAAGAAAAACCTATCCCCATCATCCCTAATCCACATGTGTCAATTAGTTTTATACCAGATTGTGCCACCAAGTCCTTAGTAATCAACCTTAACTATGTTTCAACATTATAAGTGCAAATTCGACAATATACAATGGATTGTACTAAAGGTCTTTTTCACAATTATTTGCTACTTTTAGTGCAAATTGAAAAGCTAATGTGACCCTGATAATTTCCCCTGGATAGCAGGTATACCATCAGGGTATATTGAATTAATATCTATCCAGATTTTTCTTTTAATTAATGGGTTATTGGATTTATAGCAAGGGAGGCAGATTAATGGCCAGAATTGAAGTTATATCTGGTCCCATGTTTTCCGGAAAAACCACTGAATTGGTGAGACGATTGGAGAGGTATTCCCTGGCCAATAAAAAAGTGGTGTATTTTAAGCCGCCTTTGGATTTAAGGACCGAGGGCAAAGTTATGATTGCTTCAGTCCGCCAGACCTTTGGAATAGAGGTTCTTACCCTTTACCAGCCGGTAGGCATTGATGCGGATGTGGTAGCTATAGATGAAGCTCAGTTTTTCCCGGACTGGATCATAGATTATTGTCAATCCCTAAGAGACCAGGGCAAGATAGTAATTGTTTGTGGCCTGGATATGGATGCGCGTCGTTTACCTTTTGGTAGCCTGGGCAATCTGATGGCAATAGCTGATTCCGTAAGCAAGTTGACCGCAGTTTGTGCTTGCGGTCAGGACGCGGTATTTACCTGGTTGAAAGATGGATTGCCCCAACAGGAAGGCAATCTAATCCTGCTGGGCAGCCAGGAAAAATATGAGCCTTGTTGTGGGGAATGCTATAATCGAAAGATGGCCGGTGGGATCTAGATCTAAGTGAGGAGGCAGGGAAATGAAAAAAAAGACCGTAGAAATAGTACCCGGGGTTTACATGGTAGGGGGTCCGGGAGTCAGCAGCGGTGATGATTGTTGCGTATATTTAATTGAGAGCAACGATGAGCTCTGTATCATAGATACCGGTGCCGGGAAAAGCGCCGGAATGATTTTGGACCAGATAAAAAAAGCCGGTTTTGATTTGGAGCAGGTGCGTTTTATAGTAATTACCCACGGCCATATAGATCATATTGGGGGCTTGAAAAAATTCAAAGAAGCATTAAAGGCCCAGGTTATAGCCCATGAACTGGATCTGCCTGCTATAGAGGAGGCCCGGCCCGAATTAACCGCCCAAGCCTGGTATGGGGTGAAATACGAAGGGGTTAAAGTAGATCAGATTTTAACCCGAGATGAAAGTTTTTCTCTGGGCAATATAGAGTTTTATTGCCTGCATACCCCCGGACATACTCCGGGCAGTATATCGGTTTACGCTGACATCGGGGGCAGTAAGGTTCTTTTTGCCCAGGATGTGCATGGCCCCTTTTTTAAGGAATGGGGCTCTGATCAGCAACAGTGGAGAGAGTCCATGCAGCTTCTGCTGGGTTTAAATGCTGATGTACTATGTGAAGGACATTATGGTATATACCAGCCCGCTGATAAGGTGAAATCCTATATCCAAGGGTATCTGCGCAAGTTTTAGTCCTATCTCCATTCTTCAATCCAGTAGTAGCTAACCGTTGGAGTGCCGAAGGCATTGGCATCCAAGGTATTATAGTAATTGGCGGTACCAAAGTATATATCCAACCAATAGGGGGAACCTGGCCATAAACCATAGTATATATCTCCGGTATCCATAACCTGAAACGATTTATACTCCTGGCCTTGTACCAGTATCGGTTCCTTCAGGTACAGAGTAGTGTTAAAAGGTATCACGGGTTTCAACGGGCTGCCGCCATTATTCACCGGATACAGAGGATGCATGGCTACGCCTCCAATGAAGTAATCATGTCCATTTGCCGCCACCGGCGCATAGGCTTCTTCCACGTAAGCAGTTGCTTGCTGATTTTCCACAGAAAACTTGATATACCACTTTACATCAGATAAATCCCGAGGAGATTCGATCTCGGAAGAATCAGGCCTGCTTGGCTTGGGGCTAATTTTATTCCGGGAATTGGCTATTATTAGGGTAGCTGATATAATCAGCAATATAGCCAGAGCGGTAATTAATATTATCAAACGCAGACGTCTGGTTTCTAACATAATCTGCACCTCGTTTTACTTACTTTGTGCAGCTGAGGCCAAATTTATAAAGGGCAAATTTTTACTTATTGCCTCTTTATCCGCCAGTAGTTCAAATTAAGCTATAATAGATTAGGAAAAACAGATAGGGAAGGAGACCAAGATTATTGGAAATCAAGAATCTGGGCATTGATGAAAGATTATTCAATAAAATTAGCGGCATTGCCCAAAAGATGCCTTTCTATAATTTGTTGGGAATTAGAAGCACGGCCTTCGGGCCAGGATTTGCAGAATTAAAAGTAAGCACCCGAGCAGAACATGCCAATCACCTAGATATGGGACATGGAGGACTGCTCTTAAGCTTGGCTGATGGAGCCATGGGTAATGCTATCCGCAGCCTGGGAATATTGGCTACTACCGTGGACTTCAGCACGGCTTTAATGTCTCCAGCCCCTTTGGGCCAGGATATCCTAGCCCGAGGTCAGGTTATAAAGGCGGGTAAAAACTTAATATTTGCCAGGGCCCAGGTATATGCTGGGGATAAGCAACTGGTAGAAACCCGGGGCACCTTCTTTAGAATGGGCACTATAGATTTCGAGGAGTAAAACAAATGCAGCAGAATTTAATGGAGATACCCAATTATGGTATTATCACCTTCGCTTCCACTTCTTATGCTTTGAAAGCGGAAAAAGTAATGAAAGGTCTGGGAAAAATCTTTATGATTATACCTACTCCCAGAGAGATATCGACTAGTTGTGGTTTGGCTATAAAACTGGAGCCCGAGGGCTTAAAAGAATTCTTGCAGATACTGGCTGTAGAAAAGGTCCCGGTACAGGGAGTATATCGCATAGAAGAAGAGGGGAAAAACAAAATACTCCATCCAATCAGTCCGCAAGAGGACTGATTGAAGGCGCTGGCGTATTACGGGAGGATGCACAAGCAAGATGTCTATATATAAGATGAAAAAAATGGCTGATTATTTTGAACCAGGAGGGCCTGTTTCCCAGGCTGTTCCCGGCTTTGTTTATCGCCAGGAACAGGCCAGCTTGGCCCAGAATATTGCCGACGCTTTTACTAATCGGGAGTTTCTGGTGGCAGAAGCAGGCACCGGGGTGGGCAAGACCTATGCCTATCTTATGCCGGCCTTTTTGTGGTCCTTTAGGGAGAAGGAGAAAGTAGTGATATCCACTCGGACCAAGGCTTTGCAGCAGCAGATAATTGGACGGGATATACCTTCCTTGTTGGAAGCTACCGGCTTGGATCTAAAATATATGGAAGCCAAGGGGCGGGAGAATTATTTGTGTTGGAACAAGTACACCAGTATCCTGGCCGGCAAAGAAAGTTTAAGTGAAGCTCAGCAGCAGTTTATTACTAAAATATTGAATTGGGCCGAACGCACACGTACCGGAGACAAAAAAGAATTAAGCTTGGATGCTGATCTTATGAAACACTGGCCCATACTGGCTGCCGATCGGCGAGGATGCCGCAAAGACCTCTGCGCCTATCACGATAAGTGTTTTCGTCTGAAAATGATGCGTAACCTGCATAAAGCCGATATCATAGTGGTGAATCATGCTTTGCTCTTGTCCGATTTACAGGTTAACCACAGCCTGCTGCCAGAATATAAATATCTTATTATTGATGAAGCCCATCATTTTGATCGTGAATCCTTTGACAAGCTGGCCTATACCTTTTCCTATCTGGAGAGCAGTGATTTGCTCAAGGCTTTGTACTATAAGGATAAAAAATTTACTCGAGGCTACCTGCAGCATTTGAAAAGCCGCTACCCCAATTTGCTGGAGGGCTTGAACGGGGCCAGCGAAATAGTGGCTCGATCCATGGACGGATTGGATGATATTTTTTCCATATTAAGCAGCAGCCGACAGTCTCGCGAGAGTAGCTACTCCATGGTAATAGAAGATGGACATCTGGAACAGAGCTGGTTTTTTAAGCTTATGGATGCCTACCTGGAATGGCAGGGCAACATAAGGTTGTTAATGGATCAGCTAAGAAGGTTGGAGCAGGAACTGAGCGGACAAGAAGAGGAAGTAGAAATAAGCAGCTTTTTAGGTAGTCTGCAGGAAGTGGCGGAAAATGCTTACCTGATAATGGAAGAAAACCTGGATCGCAAGGACTGCATCAATTGGATCGAATATAGAAATGGACTGGCGGTTGCCATGACTTCCTCCTATGTTATGATTGGTGATATTTTAAGAGATCGTTTGTATAATGGTCTAGAAAGCCTGATCATGGTTTCAGCTACCCTGGCCATAGAAGAGCGGTTCGATTATTACTTGGATAAAGTAGGCTTGAGTTATTTTCATAGTGATGAACGGATAAAGACTTTGCTGGAGAAATCACCCTTTGATTACGAAAATCAGGCTATTCTTTATACAGTATCCAACATGCCTCCTCCCAACAGCCAGGAACATAGCCCAGCTACTGCTAGAGTTCTGTTGGATATTATTGATGCCACCGGAGGAGGTATGCTGGTTTTATTTACCGCCCGCAAACAGTTGCAGGAGGTTGCAGAAGCTATTGGGCCTATATGCCGAGCTAAGGGTATTGATCTTCTGGTTCAAGATCAGAATGGGTCATCAGGCTCACTGCTGGAAGAGTTTGTGGCCAGTAAGGATTCAGTGCTGTTAGGCCTGGAAACTTTTTGGGAAGGCGTAGATGTCAAAGGAGATTCTTTGCGCTGTGTGGTTATAGCTAAATTACCATTCAGATCACCATCTGATCCTTTTTGTATGGCAGCTGATAAGAACTGTCGCTTTCAGCGTCGCAATAGCTTTCAACATTTTATGCTGCCGGATGGGGCCATGCGCTTCAAGCAGGGCACCGGTCGTTTAATCAGGAGCGAGACTGATCGGGGAGTGGTTGTGGTCCTGGATCACCGTTTAGAAAAAAGCAGTTATGGAAAAACCTTTAAAAATAGTATCCCTATAGTAAAAACCCTTTCCCTGGCGGAAAAAGACCTGGCCCGGGAAATTCGCAAATTTATTGCCGTTCCTCAAGTGACTGAATTGTAACCTTTTTTATTACATCCTCATACTATGCATTAAGAGGAAGTCAGCTTGAAGGAGGATTCCAAAATGCGAGTATATTATATAAAACTGCCCGGGTTTTTACGTAAGCTGCTATTAAGGGTATGGGGATGATTTAAGGTCCCAGGATAAAAAACATAATCAGCAGGAGGTTTATGAAGATGCCAGTACCTCGATTGCTATTTGGTATTTTTTATCTAATTGTCGGTCTCCTGCTGCTTTTAACCTCGATAAAACTATGACAATGGGGGCAAAATAGTCCTGATTGTCAGAAAAAACGGACCATATCCCCAAGGGATGGGTCCGTTTTTTAAGTTGTGAATATATCTTTTGCATAATTAGCAAAATGGTCTGTAAAGCAGTACTGTATCCTTTTCATATTTTATTACTGAGACCGACTCCCAGAATACCCCCTAACCCCCCTGCTATTAGGCAAAGCATTAAAGTGAACAGGAAAGTCTTCATACTGATCAAGGCCGGGTTAAAAACCAGGGTGGCTATGAACATCAGGATAAAGAAAGCTGCCCCCATATTAATGCCCCGAAGCAGCCCTTTAGAACCATGCACTTTACTAACATGACAGGCTCCCCAAAAGATGCTGATAACCATGATTACATTGCCCAGGGGGGCAAAAAGGTTCTCAGACAGGCCAGTATAGTAGACCAGGACGGTTGCCAACAGGGAAAGCAATACGGAAGCCACCAAAGCCTTGCCCAAGCCTACCAGTTCAATTGACAGGTTTTTTATCATATAAACACCTCCTCTGTAGGCAAAATATGCTTGTCAGCTGCATTTTATTACTCTAATAAAGGAAGAGGAGGAATATTTTAACAACTAATTGAATTATTTAATTAGAAAAATGATACCACTACGCTGCGCTTGCGCGGACCATCAAATTCAGCGAAGAAAATTCCCTGCCAGGTTCCCAGTATAAGCTTGCCATCCTTTAAAGGTATGATCTCTGAAGAACCCACTAGACTGGATTTAATATGGGCATCGGAATTACCCTCCCTATGTTTAAACTCCTTAAAATTAGGAATCAGCTTCTTAAGCCCCATAATCAAGTCACTTTTCACATCCGGATCTGCATTCTCATTTATGGTAACTGCTGCGGTAGTATGGAGGACAAATATCAGACAGGCTGATTTGTCCCGGCCCTGTTCCTGGGCCAGTTCCCGAATTTCATCTGTAATATCGATCAATTGGTTTTTCTCACTGCTTTTTAGGTTTATGGTGAACATATTTTTGACCCTCCTTAACAGATATTTCTATTGGAAGAATTATAACCTAATTTTCCGCCTTCCATCATAGTAATAGAATAGATTACTGGATAAGAGGTTGGAAATATGCAAGAGGTATTAATTATTGCACTGGCAGCAGGTTTATGTACCCTTATAGGATCTGCTTTACTCTTCCTGAAAAGAGATTGGAACGACAGGGCCCTGGCCATATTTTTGGGCTTGGCCGCTGGAGTTATGGCAGCAGTAGTCTTGATGGACATGATGCCTTCGGCTCTGCTCTATGATTGGAAGGCTGCCTTGGGAGGTTTAGCCCTTGGTTTTATATTTTTATGGGTATTCAATCGACTGCTGTTTTCCGGCTTAAATTCCGGAGATAGCTTACTGGGTTTGGGCTACCTTATTATGCTGGGAATCGCCATGCATGACCTGCCTGAAGGAATGGCTATAGCCCTGGGCAGTGAACTCAAAGCCAGGACCGGCATGGTCATAGCTCTGGCCATAGGGATTCACAATATACCTGAAGGAATGGCCATTGCCGCTCCTCTGCTGATGGGAGGACTAAGAAGATTACGTATACTCTGGCAGGTCCTGGTTTTAGGTCTTATTACTCCCCTGGGCACCCTGTTGGGTCTACTTTTAATGGGGGCATTACCTGGAATATTACCCTGGTTGATGGGAATAGCATCCGGAATAATGTCTTATCTGATACTGTGCCAGTTGTGGCCCCAAGCCGGCAGAAAATCAAGTAGATCTCGGTGGGTGGGCCTTTTCATCGGCATAAGCATAATAACCCTGGCCACCTTCATATAACAGCGGGTGAGTAAAATAAATATGGTACTGTGGCTAGCTTATCCAAGCAAGTCAATTAAGAAGGATGCGAGTGCCTGCCGCCAGTAACAGTATGCCCAGGATATCACTGAAGTGGAAGACATATTTTTTCATACCAAACAGACCCAGGCTATCTATAAGCAGAGCTGTTATTATCTGGGCTGCGATGATGGCAGTGGTAGCATTCCCAACCCCCACCTCAGGAATTACCCGTACTACCGCGTATATTATGATTACATTGAGTACTCCTCCCAGGTAAGCATACCAGGGTGCCTGAGAGAGTTTACTCAGGTTGCTGAAGCCTATACCTCCCACTAGAATAATGGCCAAGACCGTGGCGGTCCCGATCAGATGAACTATTAGGGTAGACTCCCATATCCCCAGTACTTTACCCAAGGCTGCATTTAAAGTGCCCTGTACTGCCATGGCAGCTCCGGCCAAAGCGGCTAAACCCAGAGATAGGTATTTCACCATTATGACCTCTCCTCTTTTTTCCTGTTATTGTTCTCATTAGCAGAGTTTTTATTCTAAAGACCGGAATTGAAGGCGTGTTTATTACCCACAGTTCGGAACCCGTGGCCTACGGGTAAACTCCCAAGCTTTCTCACCAGTAGGGGCTGAAATGATAAATTTTTCGTTTATTAAAGTTCACACGAAAATGAATCATCCTCCGAAATCATTGCGGGCATAGCCACAGGGGGTGAATAAGTTGACACGAAAATGGTTTATCCGCCGACAAATTGGTAATCGTTGCGGGCGACCACAGGTCGCCCCTACAGATTCGCATCGTTAAGTATGGATTCCAGGCGGCCTATGTGTAGGGGCGGTCTTTGACCGCCCGCCGGGCATAGCCTAAAACCGTTCCCAGTGTCAATTTTGGGGCTTGCGGGGAGAGTAGGAGGAGATGGGGGGGAGGGAGTAGAATTAGTTTAGAACATATGTTTCTTCTTGCTGAGGCAGTCAGCAATTGATAGCAGGGATTAATAGGTAACCTACTTTTTTTCTAATTGAGGCCTCACGTCACTGTTTATCCTTTAGTGCAAATGGATTCAACATACGTTTTTCTTAACTGCGTGCATAACTCTTTTATTTAAAGGAGGCGTGCTGTCCGTGAATAAAATGAAATACTGTGAAAACAAGAGATATTATTAAAGGAGGTGAGCTGGATGGCGGTCAAGTTTGTCCTGGGACGAGCGGGAGTGGGGAAAAGCTCATATATATTTCAAGAGATCAAGCAGGAGCTGGCTGGGGATAATGAAAAGCCCCTGATACTGCTAGTGCCGGAACAGTATACCCTGCAAGCGGAGCGGGATTTGCTGAATAATCTTGATGTTCCCGGAATTATGGGGGTGGAGGTATTAAGCATCAGCCGGCTGGGGCACAGAATATTAAATGAGACTGGTAGAAGCAAGAAAAGCTTTATCAACCAGCAGGGCAAGCACATGTTGTTACAGCGAATAATAAACGAAGAGGCATCCAATTTAAGGGTTTACTCCCGGGCCAGTCGACAGCAGGGCTTTATTAAAGGCTTGGCTGAGCTGATTACGGAGCTTAAACAACAGGATATTACTCCCGAACAATTGGGGGAAAAGGCAGCAGCAATTGAGGGCAGCAGCACTCTGGAGCAGAAACTGCATGATATTGCCCTCCTATACCAGCATTTTAACCTGTACTTGCAGGAGCATTATCTGGATATGGAAGACTATATCAATTTACTTATTGAAAAAATGAAGGATTCCCAACTGCTGTCCAAGGCCCGGGTTTGGATAGATAGTTTTACTACCTTTTCCTCCCAAAGCTTAAGGGTTATAGAAGAAATCATGCTGCGGGCCGATGAAACTATGATATCCCTGACCCTGGATCCTCAAATGGATGTAAGGGATGCCCAAATCTTTGATTTGTCCTGGTATACCTATCATAAGATAAAGGAGATAGCAGGGCAGCGCGGCCTGGACCTTAAGACCATTAAAATCCAGAGTTCCGGAGCCGGGAATAAAAAGCCAGCCCTGGTATTCCTGGAAAAGGAGCTTTACAGCTATCCGTTTAACTCTTATGAAGCAGCCTGCCCGGAAATCAGGGTATTTGGAGCTCGCAACATCAATACCGAGGTGGAACACCTGTCTGCTGAAGTATTGGAACTGGTTAGGGACCGGGAATACCGTTATCGGGATATTGCGGTGGTATGCAATAATCTGGAAATTTACGGACGGCTAATCAAACAGTCTTTTGATAAATATGCCATACCCATTTTCCTGGATGAAAAGCGGGAAATAATGAGCAATCCCATTATAGAGTTGATTCTTTCGGTGCTGGAATTGCCACGGGGAAGGTACCGCTACGAGGAAATGTTTCGCTATCTGAAGACGGGTTTTGCCGGCTTGACCTGGGAGCAATGCGATATCCTGGAGAATTATGTCCTGGCCTATGGCATCAAGGTCAGGGATTGGAAAACAGGATTTACCCGGGGTGAGGAAGAGGATCTGCCTGAACTCAATGGCTTGAGGGAAATGGTATTTGAACCCTTGCAGATCTTGGAGGAAGAGCTGCGGGGAACTAGAACGGTTGGGCAAATCAGCCAGGCTCTCTTGAATTTCTTCGAATCCATCCAGCTTCCGGCTCAGATAGAGCTGTGGGTAGAGGAGCTGGGGGAGCAGGGCTGGTATGAGATGCAGAGCGAATGCCGTCAAATATGGAATGTAGTAGTGCAAATGCTGGAAGAGATGAGTGTTTTATTGGGGGAACAGGTCCTGGGGCTGAACGAATTCAGGCAGATACTGGAGGCAGGTCTGCAGTCTTTGGAGATGGGTGTAATCCCCAGTACTGTTGATCAGGTTCTGGTAGGAAGCATTGGAAGATCCAAGAGCCACCATATTAAAGCTCTGTTTGTAATCGGGGTAAATGACGGCGTACTGCCTGCGGGCACTTGGCCCCAAGGAATTTTGAGCCAGGAGGACAAGGATTGTTTGCGCCAGCAGGGGTTGGAAATAGGTTTTAATCGAGACCTCAAGGCTGCGGAGGAGGATTATTTGATTTACAGTGCTTTAAGCAAGCCATCCCAAATGCTGCGTCTTTCCTATGCCTGGTCGGATCTGGAGTCTCGGGCCTTAAGACCTTCCTTGTTGATAGCTCGTTTTAAGCAGCTTTATCCTCAGCTGGAGTTGACTCATGACTTGATAGAAAACCCGGAACGGGAGCGTAAGCTGATATCTACCCCCAGCAGCACCTATAAATATCTGTTGGAGCAACTACGCAGCTACCTGGATGGTAGGGAGATAGATCCTATATGGTGGGACGTTCACAGCTGGTATAGGCAGCATCCAGAGTGGCAAAGCCGTCATCAAGCCATACTTGGTGGTTTTTATTATAATAACCAGCCAGAACGGCTGGAGCGGAAACAAACCCGGGAATTGTATGATTGGCCTTTAAAAGCCAGTGTTTCCCGGCTGGAAAAGTATATCAATTGTCCCTTCGCCCATTTTATGAATTATGGACTCCGGCCTCAGCCACGAGCCTTGTTTGAGCTGGCTGTGCCCGACGTGGGAGATATCCTGCACCGCATCCTGCAAGGGATAAGCCGGCGTTTGTCATGGGAAAACCTGGGCTGGGCGGATTTGGATCAGAGTACCTGCCACCGGATTACTGATCAGGTAAGTGATGAATTGCTGGCAGCTTACCACCAGGGAATTTTCCATAGCAGCAGCCGTTATCAATATATGTCCCAGCGCTTAAAGAGGATAAGCCGGCGGGCAGCTTGGACCCTCAGCACTCAACTGCAAAAAGGACAATTTGCCTTTGCTGGGCATGAAATGAGCTTCGGGTTTCAGGATTATTGCGAATTTCCCGCCCTGAAGGTGGAACTGCCGGGGGGCGAAGTAATCTATCTGGAAGGACGCATTGATCGCCTGGATCTTCTGGAAGAGGGGGATGAAGTATATGTTAAGATTATTGATTATAAGAGTGGCCAGCGTAACTTGAACCTGGATGAGATTTATTATGGCCTCAACCTGCAGTTGATAATCTATCTGGCTGCAGTAATACAGGGTCTGAAAGAAAAAGAAGGCAAAGAGACTCGAGCAGCAGGAATGTTTTACTTTAAACTGGATGATCCATTGGTTGATGGGGATGGAGAAATGGATCCGGCCATTATTGAGTCAGCTATTAATAGAAAGCTGAAGATGACTGGACTGATGGTGGCTGATACCAGGATAATTCGGCAAATGGACAGTGAATTTGATACTGTTTCTGATATCCTTCCAGTCAGGATTAAACAGAATGGAGAGTTCTACAGTGGATCCTCGGTGCTGGAAGAAGAGCTGCTGGAGAGACTGGTGGAACATGCGCTCAATAGGGTGGCAGAGGCTGCTTCCGGGATATTGGACGGATGTATGGAGATTGCACCGGTTAAAAAAGGAGAAGATACCGCCTGCCGTTACTGTCAATACAGATCCATCTGCGGGTTTGATCCCCTGCTGGAAAACAATTGCTATATAAACCTGCCAGCCTGCCCGGCTGAGCAGGTATTAAAAAGGATCAGTAGCTCGAGTAAGGAGGGGGAAACACTTGTCTAAATGGACCCAGGAACAGAGTCAGGCCATAGATAGCCGGGGCAGTAACCTG
The DNA here is from genome assembly GCA_012522955.1 of Syntrophomonadaceae bacterium. Taxonomy (GTDB): domain Bacteria; phylum Bacillota; class Syntrophomonadia; order Syntrophomonadales; family Syntrophomonadaceae; genus JAAYJK01. Next base: position 11,989 of record JAAYJK010000025.1, on the reverse strand, counting down.
CTTTTATCAGCGGCAGCAGGATCAGGCAAAACTGCCGTATTAGTTCAGCGGGTTATCAACTTGATTCTTAAAGATGAACTAGATATCGACCGCCTGTTAATAGTGACCTTTACTCAGGCGGCAGCGGCGGAAATGCGAGAAAGAATCAATCAGGCCATATTTGAGGAGCTGCAATGGGCCTCGGTGGAAGCCCAGAAGCATCTGCGTCGGCAGCTAACCCTGCTCAGCCAGTCCTCCATTAGCACCATTCACTCTTTTTGCCGGGAAGTGATAAAGAAGTATTTTTTTCTGATTGATATCGATCCCAATTTCCGGGTAGCAGATGAAAGTGAAAGCGCTATTATAAGGATGGATGTCATGGAGGAATTGATTGAATCCGAATATGAAGCAGGACAGCCGGAATTTATGGAACTGGTGGAGATGTTTGGCGGTAGCAAGAGTGATGAGGGGCTTTTAGACTTAATTGGGCAAGCTTATGCATTTGTCCAAAGTCAGCCTGAACCGGAAGCCTGGCTGCAGGAAAGTGCTGACCGTTTTAAGCTTAGCCCGGAAGAATTTGCCGATTCTCCCTGGCTGCAGGAGTTGGGCCGGCAGTTTGTGCTGCAGCTGGAAGCGGCTCGGGATATGCTGTACAAGGCCTTGAAGATGAGTGAGCGTCCAGGTGGACCGGCAGTATATACAGATATTATCCAAGATGAAATACTGCAACTGGAACAATTAATGGAGTACGCTGTAGCACACCCGGAGGTATTCTACCAAAAATTACATGCTTTAAGCTTTAAATCCCTTAAGCGAGCGGATAAAGATACGGATAGATACTTAAAGGAGAAAGCCCAGCAATGGCGGAGTGACGGAAAAAAGCTAGTAGAAAAACTGCGGAAAGGATTACTGGATCCCCAACAGTATCGGCAGGATCTGGAATACCTCTATCCCTACATGCAGTATCTATGTGACCTGGTGCTCAAATTCTCATCCTGGTATCGGCAGAAAAAGAAGGACAAAAATATTCTGGACTTCAATGACCTGGAGCATTTGGCTTTGAGCATTCTTGAACAGGAGGGGGTAGCAGAAGAATACCAACGGAAATATGAACATATCTTTGTAGATGAATATCAAGACAGTAATCTGCTGCAGGAATGCATTTTATCCGCAGTCAGCAGGTCTAACAACCGTTTTTTGGTAGGGGACATCAAGCAGAGTATATATCGATTCCGTAATGCAGAGCCCTCTCTATTTTTGGACAAATATTTGACTTATGCCACCGAGGAGGTTGGAATCAACCGACGCATTGACCTGGGCCGAAATTTTCGAAGCCGAGCCCATATTTTGGCCGGGATCAATTATCTATTCGCTTATATTATGAGCCGGGAACTGGGGGAGATAGACTATGATCGTCAGGCTATGCTCTATCCCGGACTGAGTATTGATGAAGCCGGGGATGCTGATATTCAGCTTATTTTGGTGGAAAAGAGCCCAACGGAAGGTCCAGGCCAGGAAGACTTGATGGACGAGTTGGAAGAACTAAGCGATATTGCCCTGGAAGCCCGTATAGCAGCCTCCCGGGTCCGGGAACTGGTGGGAAGTATGGTTTATGATGCCAGGAAAGGGGAGTATCGACAGGTGGATTTTCGGGATATAGTGATACTTATGCGGGCTACCCGCAGGTGGGCGGCTGAATTCATGGAAGTATTCCGGGCTCAGGGCATCCCAGTTTATACAGATAGCAGCGGAGGTTATTTCGAAGCCGTGGAGGTGGATTTAATACTCAAGCTCTTAAAGTTGATCGATAACCGGCGTCAGGATATTCCTCTACTGAGTGTAATGCGTTCCCCTATAGGCGGTTTTGATATTTATGAATTAACCCAGATAAGGTTGAGCCAGCCCCAGGGCAATTATTATGAGGCTCTGGATAATTATCAGGAGCATTTGCATAATGAGCTAAGCAAGAAAATTCATTTATTTCTGAGCCAGCTGGAAGGGTGGCGGGAAAAATCCCGCCTGATGCCCATAGATGAATTTATTCATCAGCTGCTGATGGAAACCGGCTATTATTACTACGTGGCTGCCATGCCCGGGGGCAAACAGAGACAGGCCAACCTGGAAGTGCTGGTCAATCGTGCCAGGCAGTTCCAGGAAAGTTCCATCAAAGGACTGTTTAATTTCACCCGTTTTATTGAAAATATCAAGTCCAGCTCCAGTGATTTGGATCTGGCTCGAGTTTTGGGCGAAAACGATAATGTAGTGCGTATAATGAGCATTCATAAAAGCAAAGGCTTGGAATTTCCTGTGGTGATAGTGGCGGGACTGGGTAAGGGCTTTAATCGGGCTGATACCCGAGGCCGGGTATTATTTCACTCCCGCTTGGGTATGGGGCCGGTTCTTATTCGCAGCGATTTGAGGACCAAGACCGATACTATAGCCAGAACTGCCATGCAGTATCGGATACAGGTGGAAAATCTCTCTGAAGAAATGAGGATACTTTATGTAGCGATGACCCGGGCCCAGAGCAAACTAATCTTACTGGGCTCGGTCAAGAATCTGCCGAGACAAGCCGAAAAATGGTGCAACACCAGCAATGCCTATGAACTGATAAGGGCTCGAAATTATCTGGACTGGATTGGACCTGCTCTGGCTCATCATGCCGGGATAGATGCCCTGCGGCAGTTGGCAGGAGAAGGGGCTGATGGCATGAGTCTGCAGCCGGATGATTCGGGCTGGCAAATTGAACTGCTCAGCCGTTACCATCTGCAGGCAGAAGAAAATAGGAAAAGCCAGCTAAGGACGGAATTCAAGCAAAAGCTGGAAGAGTATCCAGGCCCAAATAGCAGCTATGAACCTCCGGCATTGATTAAACGCTTGGACTGGGATTATCCCTACCATTTGGCGGTCAAGCTGCCCTCCAAATTATCGGTATCTCAGCTTAAGCAAATAGGCTGGGAGGAAAGGGAAGCGGTGCAGATATCTATCATCGGTTCAGATCAAGCTGGGCCAGGTTTAATTCCAGCTCAGGATTCCCTTTTGACTTCCTTGGAAAAGGGCATCCTTATGCATTTGCTTATGCAGCATATAGAGTTCAAGCCATATCAGAGCCTGGAAGAAATAGAGCAAGCTATTGAACCGCTCTTGTACAGAGAAATACTAACCCGGTCAGAGGCTGGGTTCTTGGATAAAACAGCCATATTGGGCTTTTTCCAGTCTTTCTTGGGCCAACGAGCCATACAGGCCAGCCGTATTTATCGGGAAACTGCCTTTAACCGGGTAGTTGCAGCCAGGGAGATAATTCCGGAAGCGGGGGACTTGGAGGAAAAAATGCTGATCCAAGGTGTAATCGACTTATATTTCGTAGAAGGTGGAGAAGCGGTACTGGTAGACTATAAAACTGATCAGCTTCAGCCTTTAAATAGGCAGGCAAGGATAGAGTCCTACCGCATACAACTGGAGCAGTACCGGAAAGCCATTGAGGAGATAAAGGGCATTAAGGTGAAGGAGGGCTATCTCTATTTCTTTACCCTAGGGGAAGGGGTAAAAGTATTATAGTAATTGCCAGCCAGCCAAATATTTGACATACTTTTTATTAGGGGAATTATAAACAGGTGTCTTGTATAACAGGTGCCATGTCCAAAGGGGGGTTAGGGAGTGATCGTTGGTAATTTCATGAACAAGGAAGTCATAGTTCTCGATTTAAACACTACTCTTTATGAAGCGGCTGGTATCTTTCTGCAGAATGAAATTGATGGATCTCCGGTAGTAGACGGGCAGATAATGATTGGGCTATTTACCAAAACTCATCTTATCCGGGCCATGTATGCCCGGGATGATTTCAATCGCCCGGTTAAAGATTATATGAGCAGGAAAGTGCGAACCCTGAGTGTTAATGAAGAAATACTAAATGTAGATATATCTCATACCGGCCGTTATCCAGTGGTGGACGAAAGTGGTCGGCTGACGGGCATTATAACCAAGTCTGATATAATGGTAGCCTTAAGCGAGATTGTAGCTGAGGTTTATGGTCAAATGGAAACGGTTATTAATTCTGCTTATAATCCCATAGTAGCCATAGATAAAGAAGGTTACATAAATATATGGAACCGGGCTTTGGAGAAAATGAGCAACAAAAAGGCCAGCGAGGTATTAGGGCGTTTTATCAATAATATTATTCCAGAGAGCAATTTGTTGAGTGTCATTAAAACCGGACGCCGGGAGTTTGGCATCAAGCTCAAGGTGGGTAATAAATCCACTGTAACCAATCGAGCCCCCATTATAACCAATGGAGAAATCACCGGTGCGGTGGCCGTATTGCATGATTTGAGTGAGGTGGAAGCCATATCCCGGGAACTGGTATATGTAAAAGCTCTTAATGCAGAGATGGACGCCTTGATAGATTCTTCATATGATGGTTTATATATTACCGACCAAAATGCAGTAACTATTCGTACCAATAAAGCTATCAAACGAGTTACGGGAATGGAAGAAGAAGCTTTTCTCTATAAAAGCATGCAAGAATTGGTGGATGATGGGATTTTGTCGCGTTCGGCTACCCTGATTTCCATGGATACCAAAGCTCCGGCTACTACCACCCTGACTACTATTACCGGCCGGACTTTGCTGGTCAGTGCTACTCCCATATTTGATGATAATGGTAACATATATCGAGTTATTACCAATGTACGGGATGTCAGTGAACTAAATATGCTTAAACAGAAGCTGGAACAGATGGAGGGCTTAAAGAAGCATTTTGAATTTCAGGTAAGACAGATCAAGGTTAAAGAATCAAAGGAACTGGTGTTCAAAAACAAAGAGATGGAGAGAATCGTATACCAAGCGATTAAAGTAGCAGAGGTTGATTCTACGGTTCTGCTATCTGGCGAATCAGGAGTAGGCAAAGAAGTTATAGCTGAAATTATCAAGAAAAACAGTTCCCGCAAAGATGGACCCTTTGTTAAGGTGAACTGTGCAGCCATACCGGAGAATCTCATTGAGTCAGAATTGTTTGGATATGATGCAGGTGCTTTTACCGGAGCCCGCAAAGAAGGAAAACCAGGATTGTTCGAAGTAGCCAATTCGGGTACCCTCTTGCTGGATGAAGTGGGTGATATACCTATATACCTGCAGGTTAAGCTCCTGCGTGCTCTACAGGAGCGGGAAATTATTAGGGTGGGCGGAACTGAACCCATTAAAATAGATGTTCGGATAATAGCCATTACCAACAAGGATTTGGCTACTATGGTAGATAACGGAGACTTCAGGGAAGACCTTTATTATCGCTTAAATGTAGTACCAATTGTGGTGCCCCCATTAAGGGAGAGAAGAGAAGAGATCCCATTGCTGGTTAAACACTTTGTCGATAGCTTTAATCGACGCTATAATCTGAGCAAGAGTGTTGATCCTAGCTTGATTGAAACCCTGATGAAATATGATTGGCCCGGCAATATCAGGCAGTTGGAAAACTTTGTGGAGAGACTGGTAGTAACCAGCAGCTGTGAAATATTGACCCCCCAGCATCTGCCCAAGTATTTCCTGTCGACTGGATATGGATCTGGTCGCAGTGCGGAACAACCGGTCAGTGTTAATAAAATCATTCCCTTAAAAGATGCGGTAGAAAATGTGGAAAGGCAACTGATTGAAAAAACCTTTAACTTGGTGAATTCCTGCGGTAAAGCAGCCAGCATACTGCAAGTTGATGCTTCTACTATTTCCCGCAAAGCCAGTAAGTATGGTATAAAACATTAATGACTATGGTTGATGGAGGATTTTGCATAATTCAATAATGCTGATGAAAGAAAAATAGCAGTAAGGCCGCAGAACGCGGCCTTACTGCTTTCTAAAATTTTAGAATTATTGTATTTTATTGGTTTTTCTCCATATTTTAAATTTCTCGGCTTCCTTAATAAGTTCATCTCTAAACTGAGGATGAGCCAGATTGATAAGACCTTCTGCTCGTTCCCAGGTACTGGCACCTTTAAGGTTGATCATGCCGTATTCAGTGACAATATAATAGGCCATAGAGCGAGGTACAGTAACAATGGTGCCCGGCAGTAGACCGGGAATGATCCGGGATTGCAGTTGTCCATCTTTACCCTTGACGGTGGAGGTCAGGGCTACATAACCACGACCGCCTTTAGATTTATAGGAACCAAAGATAAAATCAAATTGTCCGCCGGTACCGGAAATATGACGACCCGCGGAGGATTCAGAAGCTACCTGGCCGAACAGGTCTACCTCGATAGCATTATTGATGCAGACCATATTATCTATTTGTCCTATAACGTAAGGATTATTGGTATAATATACTGGATAACTGGCGCAGGCCGGATTATGATCCATGAAATCATACAGTCTGCTAGTTCCCATGGCAAAGGTATAAACCATTTTACCCCTGTCCAGCTGTTTTTTCTTGCCAGTAAGCCGGCCGGCTTCATACATATCGACAAAAGAGTCTACCAGCATCTCGGTGTGTACCCCTAAATCCTTGAGGTCGGATTGGGCAATCATAGCTCCCACGGCATTGGGCATACCGCCGATTCCCAGCTGAATACAATCCCCGTCTTGCATGTCAGCCATAATCAACTCCGCAATTTTCTTATCCACATCACTGGGAGGAACTCCTGGGATCTGAGCCAAAGGCGGATTAGCCTGGCTTTCAACTATATAATCAACGTCTGAGATATGTATAATTTCTCCGTTTCCACCACAGCACCAGGGAGCGGAGGAGTTAACATAAACTACCTTGATTTTGGCCACTTCCCATACCGCAGTAGAAATGGAATTGGAAGTACTGATATTAAAATAACCGTTTTTATCCATGGCGGTAACCGGCTGGAAGCAAATATCCACCGGGTCATATCCCCTGAAATAGTGCTCAGGTCCTTCGTGGTAGGTCAAAGAAATGTAATTACACAGGTCTGCTTCCTGCAGTTTTCTTGATACCCCGGAAAAATGCCAGTCGTTCATGCAAAAGCTTTCTCTTTTTGGATCTACCTGGCAAACCTGCGGCAAGAAGGTCATGGTAACCAAACGAATTTTTACATCTTCTAATTCATCTTTGCGTGCTGCCAGCGCGGCATCAATTTCTATGGGCTGTTGAACAAATTCCCCATATTGAACCCAGTCCCCGGATTTAACTAGCTTAGCAGCCTGTTCGGCAGTTATCAACTTACTTTTGTACAGATCCAACACACTTTTACTCATTAACAAATCCCCCTCTAAATTATTCCATGTTAATCACCGATAATTTCCCATACTTGAATGCAAAACATGCAAGTGACCAGCAATGCTGATCAGTCCCTGGCCCCCAAAATTTCGGTTAATTGAGTTTTATCACCTCCAAAAAAAGATACGTAAAATATTTGCTTCCGCGATAAACTGTCATACCACAACGATACAGTTAATAAAAGAACGGAAACAAAATGTAATCAATATAATCAGGTGTGAATATCCTGAAACTGCATGGAAATGTATTAAAATATCCGAATAAGTACAATTAAAGGCATGTAGATAGGAAATAATTCTTTAATAGTGAGACAATTGAAGGATATAATCTGTGTACATTAGCACAAAATGATATAATAATAGTCATTACTCTATTTTAACATTCATTTATTTCATATTCAATATTACTTATCCGAAACAACAAGGGATGCAAAAGCATAGTTTTTAATGTAGTATATGTATGTTGGTATTCCTTTTGAATCAACGTATATATTATAACTGGCAGTAATTAACCAGCTTGTAAACAATAGGTACATAAATTAAAATAACAGGGGAAGGAGAGAAAAAACAGTTAGATGCTAAATGAAAGCGATGAAGAAAGAAACCATGAATTGAAGCTTATCGCTACCAAGAGCTTTGCAGCTAATCGGGATTTGGTTTATCTGGTAGATTTTTTAAACCGCAGTTTGAAGGAAAAAAAGGTAATGTTCGGCGTAAAAAAGAATAAAGAAACTAATGAAATGATTATTAATATTTATGAGATATAGGAGCAGCTATTTATGAGTGAAGAGATTAAGAGCTTTTTTAAAGAACTAATCAGTATTATAGTAATAGCTTTTGTTCTGGCCATGATATTAAGGACTTTCGTAGTGGAAGGCAGGATAATACCTACCGGTTCCATGCTTCCAACCATTCAGCTGCAGGATCGGGTTATGGTCAATAAATTCATTTACTATTTTAAAGAACCCGAGCGAGGAGATATAGTGGTTTTTGATCCTCCGGAGGTGCTTAATAGTAAAGAGGATTATATCAAAAGGGTGATTGGTCTGCCAGGCGAAACCATTGAGATTAAAAATGCTACCGTATATGTAGATGGCGAAGCTCTGAACGAACCGTATTTATATGAAACGATTAACTACCAATTTGGTCCAGTGGTAGTACCTGAAGATGCCCTGTTTGTTATGGGGGATAACCGCAATCTTAGTTTTGACAGCCATCGTTGGAATGCCTGGTTGACCCGTGATCACCTTAAAGGCAAAGCATTTTTGGTCTACTGGCCGATAAATCATATGGGCATGCTGGAACGTGGTTTTGCTCACTAACAAAAGTTCTGGGTGAGACAACTTGCTCCCAACCGGTATAGGTATGAGGCCGGAGCAGAAATAATCCCACGGATAATTTCTTTAAGATGATCTACAAACCAGAGATAATAATTAAACGGGGGGTTACATGGAGTGAATATCCTGCTAAGCAATGATGATGGGATTAATGCCGGGGGCATAAGAGCTCTGGTAAGAGAACTTTCTACCCTCGGCGATTTGTATGTAGTGGCTCCTGATCGGGAAAGAAGTGGTACCGGTCATTCTATAACTGTTTTTGAACCCATTCTAACTCAAGAGCTTGAAATGAATGGGGTTAAATCAGCCTGGATTGTAAAAGGCACTCCAGTTGATTGTGTAAAACTAGCTTTAGGGAAATTCTTAAGTGAAAAAATAGACCTGGTAGTATCGGGAATAAATCATGGTCCCAATTTGGGCACCGATGTGCTGTATTCCGGTACGGTATCGGCTGCTGCCGAAGGTGTAATAATGGGGGTGCCTGCGGTAGCCGTATCCTTAAATTCCTACCAGGAAGAAATGGATTTTTCATTTCCAGCCCGTTTCACCCGCAATTTTATCAGAACCGTTACTCGACGTGGGATTGACTCAAATACCATGGTCAATATCAATATCCCAGCCCTGCCTCTCCAGGAGATAAAAGGCATTCGCATTACCCGTTTGGGGGTGAGAAATTATGACAACCTGTTTGAAGAAAGAAAGGACCCCCGGGGTAACACCTATTATTGGCTGGGGGGAGGAGTGAGGAAGGAAGAGCAGGAAGAAGACAGTGATGTTTTGGCCCTGGAAGAAAATTTTATCAGTATAACCCCTCTACATCTGGATCTTACCGATTACAGGTTAATAGGGGAATACAAACAGGTTTTTCGCCGTTATTTAGATTATTTTGATGGGAATAAACCATGATAATTATTAGCTTGATAATCAATACGGTAATTTTTTTCCTCATAAGCAACTGGTCCTATCTGCAGAAGAAAAAGAAAAATCCTGATTATCCTGACCGTCCTTTGACCAAAGTTATCCTGTTTCCTCTGGCTTTAGGGATTGTCTTTACCTTGATAGTAGATGCTTTTAAAGGAGTAATGGTGTACCAGTTAATACTGTTTTTAGTGGCGGCCGTATTGTTGTATTGGATTTTCTTTGTAATGAATAAGAAATAAATAAGATATAAAAAAATTTTGCTACTTTAATGAATATATAGTACCATTTTTACAGTTATAGTATTTTTGAGGAGGTTGTTTGATGAAGGTTTACCCTACAAATAAAATTCGCAACATAGCTCTGGTTGGTCATGGAGGAACCGGTAAGACTTCACTGGCAGAGGCTATGATCTTTAATACCGGAGCTACCAACAGATTAGGGAAGGTAGATGACGGCAATACCGTAGCTGATTATTTGCCAGAAGAAATAAAGAAGAAAATTACCATCAGCACATCACTGGTACCTTGTGAATACAGGGACCATAAAATAAATGTATTAGATACGCCTGGTTTTGCAGATTTCTACTTTGAGGTAGTAGGAGCAACAAGAGTAGCCGATACTCTGGTCATGATGCTCTCTGCCAGTGCCGGGGTAGAGGTACAGACAGAAGTTGTTTGGGAAGATTTCCCCAATATCCCCAAGTTGGTTTTTGTTAATAAAGTTGACCGGGAAAATGCAGATTTCTACAAGGTCCTGGATCAGCTAAAAAATAACTTCTCGGATATAATAGTTCCAGTTCAGCTTCCTATTGGATCCGAAAGCAGCTTCAAAGGAATTGTGGACCTTATTAAAATGAAAGCCTACACTTTTGAAGAAGGCAGCGGGAAAATGAGTGAGGGTGAAATACCTTCTGATATGACGGATGATGTAGAAATATACAAAGAGCAGCTGATTGAAGCAGCCGCAGAAGCAGATGATGAATTGCTGGCCAAATATCTGGATGGGGAAGAACTCAGCGATGAGGAAATTATGATCGGTATTAAGAAAGCAGCTGCTTCAGGTTCAGCCGTTTTTGTATTCTGTGGTTCAGCCCTCAAAAATATCGGTATTCAACCCTTCATGGATTTTGTAGTGGATTGTGTTGCTACTCCGGAGGACAATCCTCTATATCAGGATATGGATGAGAGCAAACTGGCCATACAGGTATTTAAGACCATTGCTGACCCCTATATAGGCCGGCTCAACATGTTTAGGGTCTTTACCGGTACTATGAAAGCCGACAGTTCCTATTATAATGTGAACAAGGAAAAAGACGAGAGAATTGCCCAACTGCTAGTAATGACTGGTAAAGAACAATCGGCCGTTCCCGAACTTAATGCCGGAGATATTGCAGCTGTAGCCAAGTTAAACCTTACTGCAACCGGAGATACCCTGTGCCAGAAAGCTAATCCGGTATCAATGAGTCCCATTGAGTTTCCTAAACCCACTCTGAACATGGCCATTGAACCAAAAAGTAAAGGCGATGAAGATAAATTAAGCGGTGCCCTGCAGAGATTAAAAGAAGAAGATCCGACCATAGAGATTGAAAAGAACACCGAGACCAAACAGACTCTTCTAAAATCCATGGGTGATACTCATGTAGATATTATTATAGAAAAATTGAAAAGCAAATTTGGAGTTGACGTAATCAGCAAAGATATGAAGATTCCTTATCGGGAAACCATACGGGCCACGGTGGAAGCAGAAGGCAAACATAAGAAACAGAGCGGTGGACACGGCCAGTACGGTCATGTTAAGATTCGATTCGAACCCCTTGACGAAGGAGATTTTGAATTTGGAGAGCAGGTCTTCGGAGGAGCCGTCCCTCGTCAGTACTTCCCAGCGGTTGAAAAAGGACTGCAGGAAGCTCTGGACGAAGGGGTATTGGCCGGCTATCCGGTAAGCAACATAAAAGCTACCCTGTTTGATGGATCTTATCACTCTGTGGACTCTTCAGAGATGGCCTTTAAGATGGCAGCCCGACTGTCTTTCCGCAAGGGTATGGAAATGGCCAAACCGGTTCTCTTGGAGCCGGTAATGAATGTAGAAATAGTGGTTCCCGAAACCTCCATGGGCGATATAATCGGCGATTTGAACAGCAAGAGAGGACGAGTACAGGGAATGGAGCCGGTAGGTAAAAAACAGCTCATAAAAGCCCAAGTTCCTCTAGCTGAAATGGCCAGATATACCATAGACTTAAAGTCCATGACCCAGGGACGGGGCAAATTTACCATGGAATACTCCCATTATGAAGAAGTGCCGGCTCAGAACGCGGATAAAATAATAGAAAAAGCCCGGCAAGAAAAAGAAGAAAAAGATAAATAAGTGTTTAATTCAAAAGATGACAATGGGACGATTCGAGACCACTGAAAAAGTCCCCAAAAAGCATAAAAAGCATACTCTCCTTTGATATAATTAAGTAAATCACCACAAAACCTATCGAAGGGAGTACGCCTCTTATGTTAGTTCAAAACACCTTTAAA
>JAAYJK010000136.1 GCA_012522955.1 Syntrophomonadaceae bacterium | reverse complement strand
CGTTTTCATTATAGTAGTAAATGGCCGGGGAGCTTTTAGGTCCGACCTTTGCAGAATCGTATCCAAGCTTAACCGTCACAGGCTTATTAAAGCTGTATGTGGTTTGGCCATCCACACTAAATTCGTATACTCCAGCAATTATTTTGCAGCCAGCAGGTGCAGCCGGATGCTCACTCAACCGCTCAATTTTCACTTCCAATGCCCTGATTCCGGCTAATGCTCCGGCGGGAATCTCAACGATAGCTTCCTCTCCGAGGTTTACTATGCCTCCTTCATCCGGCTTGATCAGTTTAAATGCCACTGGTTTTTCAGCCGCCATTATGGCAAACATAGTAAAATGATCCACCTGAACGCTGACGGTATTGCCGGATATCTGCCCGCCGATATCGACCCACTTCTTCTCTTCTTGGTCATAATAATGAATCGTCGGGATATCATCAGCGGCCAATTCCCCTGCATTAAATTTCAGCTTGATGGTAACAGGTTTATTAAAGCTGTAACTGGTCTCACCCTCTACACTAAACTCATAAACACTGCCTAGAATTTTAAATCCTGAAGGTGCAGCGGTCGGCTCATTCACTTTCTCTATTTTCACTTCTACCGGACTACTACCAGTTAATGCTCCAGCGGGAATCTCAATGACGGCTTCCTCTCCCAGGCTTACCTTTCCCCCTTTATCGGGTGTTATCTTATCACTGCTATTTGTCACCATTCCTATAACCTTGTAGGTAAATTCGGCCACGCTGCTGTTTAGTCTGCCCGGTCCTATGGTTATGGCTTTTATGGTAGTATCTCTGGTCAAGACTATGGGCTTATTAATCTCTTTAACAGTTTCTTCGCCCCTTGAGCCCCACCACCGTTTGGCTACCAGGTTATACATCTGGCTATTCATATCAGGGATACTGCCATCAAGAGTATAATAAACCTTATCCTCATCATCATAGGGACTATGCAGTTCCACCTTCGTCCCTGCCTCAACTGTGCCTCCTTCCGGATCCGCCTTCGGTTTGTCCCATTTGTCCGGATAATTGGTTAATACTTCTATCTTATTAATATATTTTACAAACTGGGGACCGGTCTGTTCGGTAACAGCACGCTGGCCCAGCATTAGCAACAATGCATCACTCTTATTCATATAATCTGGGTCATCAGTACCCTCAGCACTTACCAGGGCGAGGATAGCCTCGACTTGTTTTGCACCTGATGGTGAACCGGGAATATGCCCGTCGGCATCACCGCTACCACTTTTAAAATTGGGGAAACGGTAACGTTCGTCTCTTAAAAGTTCCTGCACTGTTAATGTCATATAATAACCATCACGGGAATAAAACCTTATCTGCTGAGCATTTCCCTTCATCCCCGCCGAATTCAGCAAATCCTTTAAGTTAACCCCTTTACCAACATACCACCTCTTGGAAGGCCAGGTATTTATACAACTGTATACCTCCTGGTACTGTCGCATGTCTTCCAGCTGGGACTGGGTATACTCCTGAGGGTTTGTAACCCCATTACCATAAATAGTTAATACAATGTCCCCGTCAGGTGGTTTAGGAATATCGCCTGTAGCAATAATCTTCTGGTTTACAACAGCATCAAAATAACCATTGGCGATGACAGCTATTGCGTAATCGCCGGCAGCAGTGAATACAGCAGAGTCGATAGTGATAACACCATTCCCAAGGATATATTTGCCGCCAAT
>JAAYJK010000135.1 GCA_012522955.1 Syntrophomonadaceae bacterium | reverse complement strand
GGCGGCATCCTAGGCCACTAGACGATGGGGCCAGAAATATAAATGGCTGCCGGTCAAGGATTCGAACCCTGGCGAACTGATCCAGAGTCAGTCGTGCTACCACTTACACCAACCGGCAGCAATGGGTTATATACCCGTGCGAAAATAATTATAATACAGGGTACCTTTCTTGTCAAAGGCCTATTTGAATTTTTTATATATAGTTGATGCTCCTGCGAAAAGTAATATATAGCGAGTTTGGATGCCTACAAACTTTTCGCATATAGTATAGCCGAGCTAATGCGCTGTATACATTCACTTTTTCCCAGTATCATCATGACCTCAAACAACCCTGGGGTAGCAGTACGACCAGATATAGCCAGGCGAATGGGATGAATCAGTTGAGCTGCTTTAAGCTTTAAATCTTCTGCCCTCTGCCTGAGTTCCTGTTCCAACTTTTCAGCTGATTCGAAGTCGCTACCTTGGCATAGGGAGAGACATTCCTCCATAATCTTAAGTGAGTCTTCCTGCCCAAAGTATTTCCGACAGCCTTTTTCATCAAACTTAGTAATGGGGTCAAAGAAATAAGCCCCTTCCTCCAGGATAGCCGGCACCGTTTTTACCCTGGGTTTAAGAAGTTCTAGTACCGCAAGGAACTTGTCTTGCTGGCGGGAGTTAGAAAGGTAGCCCTTTCTTTGAGCATCTTCATGAAGCAAGGCTGCGATGCGTTCTGAGTCGGCTTGAGCTAAATAATGACCATTCATCCAGCTCAACTTCTCCATATCATATATGGCTGGGGAACGGGAAATACCATCCAGACTAAAGCGTTCCAATAATTCTTCCCTAGTCCAAAAATCTCGGTCTTCTTTGCTGGACCATCCTAACAGGGCCAGGTAATTTATTAGAGCCTCGGGCAGATAGCCGTCATCGCGAAACTCCTGTACCGAGGTAGCACCATGGCGCTTGGACAATTTACTGCGATCAGGAGCCAGTATCATGGAAGCATGAGCAAATTGAGGTAAGCCCCAGCCCAAAGCCTTATATAATAAAATCTGCTTGGGGGTATTGGATAAATGTTCCTCCGCCCTTATGACATGAGAGATGGCCATACAGTGGTCATCAACCACTACCGCAAAATTGTAGGTAGGCCCACCGTCGGATTTAGCCAATATAAAATCATCCAGCAAGCGGTTATCAAATTCCACTTCTCCCCGAATTAGGTCATTAACAACTACTACCCCGTCAGTGGGCGCCTTAAACCTGACCACCGCCGCTTCGCCACTACGGATTCGTTCTTCAGCCTCATTTTTACTAATATGGCGGCAATGCCCCCCATATTTATAATCACTTTTGGATTGGCGGGCTGCTTCCTTCTCTGCTGCCAGCTGCTCGGCCGTACAAAAACAATAATAGGCCTGGTCTTGCTCCAATAATAGCTTCAGGTATTGGCTATAAATATCAATGCGCTCGCTCTGGCGATAGGGACCAAAATCTCCTCCCGCATCCGGTCCCTCATCCCAATCCAAACCCAGCCAGCGTAAACCTTCTATTATGCCTCGAGCAGAATCCTCCCTTGATCTGCGAATATCGCTGTCTTCGACTCTAAGTACCAGCTTTCCGTTGTACTTGCGGGCAAAAAGCCAATTGAATAAAGCAGTGCGGGCACCACCTATATGTAAAGTTCCAGTTGGACTGGGGGCAAATCGTACCCTTATATTGTCCACCAATATCACTCCTATCAAAAATACTTAACAAGAAAATAGTCTATCCCGATTTACCCAGTGTTTCACAGGGTAATAGTTTATCCTGTTTGCCAGGAAAACAGTTTACCCTGATTTGCC
>JAAYJK010000134.1 GCA_012522955.1 Syntrophomonadaceae bacterium | reverse complement strand
AGCCTGGGACGTGCCACCGGCCCGATGTTAGGTGGTTTTATGCTGGATCAGGGTCTTAATATGGGTTATTATACTGCCATAATTGTTTCCCTGCTGGCTTTACTGACCTTGGTTATAGGCAGCAGACTCAAATAATAAATGTTACACCTAAAGATAATTTTAGAAATATACACTGGGCAGCTATAGATATTGCAGTGAAGAAATAATATGTAAAGATAAACCCGTCAATGCAAATTAAATATCAACTTTTTATATCTGTATCATACTTGCATTGCCCGCGCCTGATATCGTGAGGTGAGGATTTCATGTAAACCCCCAGGAAAGCTAAGGCTACCGCCAGATATAGCGCGGAAAATACGGCGAACAAATAAGCGTCATCCGGGCAGAAGCTTAATGAAAAATTAAAGCAGAAGTGGACCCAGAATGCTATGAACAGATTATTACTCTTCTTCATCAATACGGCCATGATGATGGTTAATGCCGTCAAGACTACTACATTTTCAATAATATATAACGGTAACTGCCAGCCACTATAATCAGAGGCGACAAACCAAAGGGGCGCGTGCCAAAATGCCCAGATCACACCCAAAGTTACATTTCCTTTTATAAATCCGAATCGTCCCTCCAGTTCCGGACGCAAGTATCCGCGCCAGCCGGACTCTTCTCCGGAGGCTCCCTGTAAAAGCGTAAAAAATAATGTGCCCAGCAAAGCGGATGGAGCAAAGATAAGCTGCATGGCGAAGGGTGTTTTTTCAGTTGCGGATACGATCAATGCCGACAGCAGGATAACACCTGCGGCAATGGCTGGAATCAGCAAAATCAAGCCTATTGACAATCTGCCTTGGAAAGCCTGCTGATAAAAACCTTTTACCGTCATGTGGGGCTTAAGTTTTTTCAGCATCATAAGGAGCACGATGGTTGGCGACCAGCTGCAGAATACCACTACCCACTGCATCACAACAGGTGAAGCATGAAACACCTGGGAAGCCAGTCCTCCAAGCCCTAAGACCATTACCCAAAACAATAGGTATGTATTGATCACATACTTCCACATTACATCAAGCTTTTTTTCATTCATACTGTTTCCACCCTTTATTTAATACGCAAAAGTTGTGAAAATCCTTTTATTGATTATATGGCAGATCATCTAGTGAAAGAGGGAGAGCTGAAACCTATCCGGTAAAAAATCTGGAAAATTATTCATAGCTTTCGTGTTTCTATTTTAACCGCCTAAATGGAGCTGCGCAAGATTTTTTCCTGAATCGTCTGACAATTGTAAAAAGTAAGTGCAGAGACAATGATCGGAGTATATTTTGGGTAAGAATAGGCCATAATATTGCTTCTTATTTGTTTTTATCACCTATGTAAAGTGGGTCTCAGTTGGAATAAAAACTATTGCTCTAGTAAAAATAATCCAGTAATATAATACATAGGTTTACGATGCATTGATTATAAATGCTTTTCAAAGGGAGGTAAGAGTTTCATGTCGGTAGATAAGGAAATGCTTAAAGGCAGTACAGTGGTTTTAGTTTTAAGTATGCTTGACCGTGAACCCATGTATGGCTACCAAATGATCAAAAAAATCAATAAGGAATCAAGCGGTATCTTTAGTTTCAAAGAAGGAACACTTTATCCAATTCTCCACTCATTGGAGTCAAAAGAAATGATCGAATCCTACTGGTGGGGAAATGAAGGCGGCAGACAAAGAAAATATTATCGTATTACTGCTAAAGGCAAATCAGAGTTAAAGGAAAAACAACGGGAATGGGTCATATTCCGTTCAGCGTTTGATAAAATTTTAGCAGGGGGGAAG
The DNA here is from genome assembly GCA_012522955.1 of Syntrophomonadaceae bacterium. Taxonomy (GTDB): domain Bacteria; phylum Bacillota; class Syntrophomonadia; order Syntrophomonadales; family Syntrophomonadaceae; genus JAAYJK01. Next base: position 641 of record JAAYJK010000134.1, on the reverse strand, counting down.
GTGATTGCATGGACTTAGTTCACGATAAAGATATTCAGGATTATATTAGCAAAGTCTGCACACAGGTCAGATTTCATGATGTCCATCAAGATATAAAAGTAGAACTGGCAGCTCATATACAAGAAATCATGGAAGAATATTTACAACAAGGCTTATCTGAAAAGGAAGCTGTAAAGCAGGCCCTTGCTCAAATGGGAGATGCTGATATTATCGGCAAACAGCTGGATTTGGTTCACAAACCTAAACCTGAATGGACCATTTTATTACTTTCCTTTCTTTTTGTGAATATCGGATTACTGGCAATGTATTTTATTCAGAAGCAGAGTTTGCTTATATATGATTCGATATTATTTGAAAAAAGCTTGCTCTATTCACTCATGAGTTTGATTTTTATTATTGGCTTGTACTTTTTCGATTACAGAAAACTGGAAAGGTTTTCCAAACATTTTTATATAGGAACCCTTCTTATCCTCATTTTTACAGTTTTCTGGGGTATTCAGGTAAAAGGCAGCAACAGTTGGCTGGCAATAGGGCCATTTATTGTTAATGTTGTGGCAGTTATCCCCTTTTTATTTATCGCAGCCCTGGCAGGTATCTTTAATAAATGGGACTGGAGCAGCCCTCTTAAGCTGGTGCAAGGT
>JAAYJK010000024.1 GCA_012522955.1 Syntrophomonadaceae bacterium | reverse complement strand
TGTTTATCAAAAGATCGACCAAAGTGAATACCGTTTGACCCCCCAGCGGTCTGTAGTCTTGCAGGTGATGCTCGAAAACCAGGGGCAGCATTTAAACGCCGAAGATGTCCTGGCTAAAGCTCGTAAAGAATCTCCCAATATCGGGATAGCTACTGTATATCGGACTCTGGAAAAGCTAGCTGGTATAGGCGTTCTCTATAAAACTATGTTTGAAGGCGGAAGCTACCGCTATGAGCTGTCTATAGGGGATGAACACCAGCACCATCATCTTATATGCCTATCTTGCGGGTCAATTACCGAAGTAGAAGATGACCTCCTGCATATTCTGGAGAACAGGTTAGAGAAAAACGGCTTTCATGTGGTGGATCATGAACTGAAGTTCTATGGATATTGTCCTAAATGCAATAATAATAAATAAAATTTTTTGGTTAATTATTGATAATGATTATCCTTATCGTTTAGCGGAAGGAGCATATATGAAGGCTGTTATAGTTGGTAATCCGAATGTAGGTAAAAGTTTTGTGCTAAATCGTTTAACTGGCAGCCGGGTTTTCGTCTCTAATTATCCGGGAACCTCAGTGGAAACGAATCGCGGCTTTCTTACCATAGGCAATAAATCAATAGAGATGCTTGATATGCCAGGAGTATATTCGCTTTACAGCGATACTAAAGAGGCAGCAATGCTCAAGGAGACACTGGAGCAGTCACCAGATCTGGTTGTTCAAGTTTTGGATGCCGTCAATTTAGAGCGTAATCTGGTTCTTACTTTGGAACTAATGGAACGTAATTTACCCATGATTTTACTGTTAAACCAGGTAGACCGAGCTCGTCAACTGGGGGTGAAAATTGACAGCAAAGCCTTGTCCAGGCAGTTAAATGTGCCGGTCTTCTCATTTTCAGCTCTAACTGGTGAAGGGGTATTGGATCTGTTGGATCAATTGGATAAGGGTGTTATGCCAAGTAAGAACGTACAGATTGTTGATTTGAATAATCTGGCCTGCCAGGGTTGTGGCGGCTGTTCTGGCTGCTCTGCCGGATCAGGCCAAAGCTGTGCAGGTGTAGACTTAAAACGGGTTGACCAGGCCCGCATATTGGCAGATAAGACCATTACCCAGCTGGGTAAGGTGCAGATCCACTGGTTGGATAAGATCCAGAACGGGATCGATCATCCTGTAGGGGGAACCATTTCGTTGCTGGTCATTGCTTACCTCTCTTTTAAGGTTCTGCTGCAGTTTATTAATTTAAGTGAAGGACCTATAAATATTCTGCTGGTTCCGCTTAATCGGCTGATAAGTGAAGTTATTATAGAACATTTGCCAGCGGGAATAGTTGCTCAGGTGCTATCCCAAGCTGTTCCAGAAGGCATAATAATCCCCTTCACAATTGTAATGCCGGCCATGCTTATGGTAAGCATACTAATGGCTTTGCTTGAAGACACCGGCATACTCCCCCGCTATTCTGTAGCATTGGAGAGGGTGGGACGTATCTTTGGGCTGTCTGGACAAGCGGTGATACCTCTTACTCTGGGTCTGGGATGTCGTACTCCAGCGGTGGTGGCCACCAGAATCCTGCCTAATACAACTCAACGTTTTATAGCGGTGACTTTGCTTAGTATAGTAGTACCCTGTGCAGCTACTTTGGGGATTATGGCCTCAGTCTTATCACAATTTCAAGCATCATTCCCAGTAGTGGCAGGATCGCTGCTGGTAGCCTTTTTAGTATTAAGCTTTATTCTGGGACGTATGAATGCTCAGCAGGAGGAGTTTATCTATGAACTGCCTCCCTTGCGTATACCTACCTGGGATAATGTCTGGATCAAGATTAAATCCAGGTTTGCCGGCTTTTTCACGGAGATTATGCCGCTGCTGCTGATAATGAGTATTGCTATCCGAGCTATTCTGGAATCAGGTGTGCTTGAATATGTTCAGGAATTGGGTCCCGTGACCCAGATTGTTTTTGGAATCCCTTCTGAGGCCTTTGTTGCGGTTTTACTGACGATTTTTCAGCGTTACCTGGCGCCTTTACTACTACTTAATCTGACTCTTACACCACGGGAAGCTACTATAGCCATAACCATGATTGTAATTTCTTTACCTTGTTTGCCAGTAATGGTAATGACCATCAGAGAATTAGGCTGGAAGGCGCTGGCGAAAATCATCGCTATGGGATTTGCAGCATCTCTCTTGACCGGAATAGTCTTAAACATCATATTGCCCTGATATGCAGAGGGAGGAATAACCAATGAGATTAGATACAATAGAAACTGGTAGTAAAGCACGGGTGATCCGAATAAATAGAGGGGCGAGAGCAGAACAACAGCTGATGGAAATGGGTATTGTACCTGGAGTGGAAGTAGAAATGTTGGCCAAACACCTTTTGCGGGGGCCTATCATTATTAAGCTGGGCAATATGCGTATAGCCCTGGGACGCAAACTGGCTGGGTCGATTGAGGTAGAATAGAAGTCATAAAACCATACTTTTGTAAACCTGGAGATGGGGCATAATAGTATACTAAAGTGATTAGACTTATAACGGCAGGTTATGTTATTCTTACGGTAATTGAAGTAATTGGAGGGAGCCTATATGCTGCGTTTAGAACAAGTTAGTATGTCAGTTAATGATTCCAATGGCGATAATAAAGATATTCTGCACGGCATTGATCTAGATTTTACCGCAGGGAAACTCTACGCGATAACTGGACCTAATGGCGGCGGCAAAACTTCACTTGCGAAAGTAATTATGGGTAT
>JAAYJK010000023.1 GCA_012522955.1 Syntrophomonadaceae bacterium | reverse complement strand
GGCATAGGTAATCTCCTCTGCTGTAAAATCATAATTACTATCAGCGTTGTTTTTTATCTCACGGGGCAACATATATTTCATGTATTGTTCGGAACTTGCCAAGGTATTACTAGCTAATTCCTGTGATTTAGGTGTAGTAAGCCGTGATTGCTTCATGTAAGAATAGTCTTCGTCAATAATATATGAAAGCGGCTCATCTTTTAGGGTTCCTGTAATGGTGGGAAGATTTGTCACAGTCGCCTCATATGTATCCACTTGAAGCAGGTCTGCCTTAGAATAGCTTTGATCAGACCAAATCTGGACCGCATATCTTAATGTAGCCGTAGCCACACTCTTGTCTTCATCCATTATTGAAAACCTTTTCGCCCCTAGCTCAAATTCCTCACCATTGTGCTCACGAGCAGAAAAATATCCCAAATCCGGATCGTCATAGGCATAGCCTTCTTTCGCTGCCGATACCGGACAAGAAAATGAAGCTAAAAGGAAAAGCAATAAACCTAGTATAGAGGCTAGATATTTTTTATTATATCTCATAATGCCACCTCCTTTTTTTTATTATTTAGTATCATCAGAATAATACCGCCTATGAATAATGCCACTCCTATTATGTATCCGTTATATACTCCGGGTATCAAGGACACCAATATAAACAGAGCAAAGCCTGCTGTCCATCCTCCCATTATGGAGGAAATCCCTGCATTACTGGCCTTCGGCATTAATGAGGATGTCAGCCTTCTTAAAAATCCATTACCCATAAGAGCCTTTGCAGAAAGAGCAAAGCCTGCAATACAGACCATGGTGTTTTGAAGGTTCGAAGCAACCATCATGTTAGAGACGATCAGACTGGCTCCTGCGCCCATAAGTAGAGAGTTGTATGCCTTAATACCACCTTTAAACATAGGAATCAGCTGTCCGAATCCACCCTTTACACGCTTTAGCATATGTTTATCCGTAAGAAGTTGAGCCATCATGGCTGCCACTAGCCCCTTTCCTACTGAGCCTCCAATCATGCTTCCGCCTGCGGCGGTCAGCCATGAAAGCAGCCTAAGAGGCAGAGGAAAAATACCCAGTGCAGTCAGCACATTCAAAAACAGCCAGATAAGTGATACTACTATGACCAGTACCAGTAGCTTCTTATTAATAAACGTTCGTTTGAAGCCCTTAATTAGACTACTGAAGCCGCTTTTAATTATAGAAAGTAGTTTTTCACCACCGAAATCTCCCATGTCGGGAGTAAGCTCCATAGGCAGGGCAAGCTCACCAGCCGCTTTATAGGCTGGGGTTTCTCCTTTTAATAGCTTTTTTGCATAGGAGCCAGCAATGCTTTTTAATACAGCAGGTTCAGGTGTCACTGCTGACTTAGCTTCAACCAGATTATCCTCATCCGACTTAGTCTCATCTGGTTTAATTTCTTCCATTGATAACACAACAGAAGCACCGCATTTTGTACAAAATTTTGCATCTTTTTTTAGAGACTCGCCACAGCCTGTGCAGAATTTACCCATAACAATCTCTCCTTTTATAATGTTTTTTAGATAGATACCAGTAATGGTTACTTCATTAAATTTAATTTCCCACTTGACACCACACCGCTGGATTTTAACTTTTGTGCTCCCAGCCGATGATACTTGCCCTTATGCCGGTTTCGCGCAAAAATTTATTCACAGTATTCATTACCTCCTGTTCCTTGAGCATTCCATGCAACAGATCTACTCTCATGGTTTGTACCATATCCCCAAAGGTCAGATACATCCTCTCTCGGTCAATTTCAACAGCGTTTAACCTCACCCCATATAGACCATCACGACCCCATCGGTAGATTTTGCTTCCAGTTAAAATACCAAAGGTAGACACCACAGTCTCAGCCACATCATCCTTACTCTTGTCACCCTCCAAAGATATCAAATCTGACGGCACAGCAAGGATACGATTATCCAAGATGAGAGTAGCATCCTTGAGTAATCGACTTTGTCTCAGCAAAAATACAAATGATACAAGGCTTATAGCTCCAAAGAGGAAGGCTATTTCTTTCCTGTGTGCCACACCTTGCCAGACCATTATGCTAAAACCCAGTATAAAAACCAATGCGTATAAATTGCGTAGCTTACGAATTAATTTCATGTGTATCACTTCTCCTTAATATAAATTCTATATAAAAACAGCAGATAAAGCATCAATCTAAAGAACGATATCACAAAAAAGCCTCTCATTCTTTAGTATGAGAGGCAATCTAAACTTAAATTTTATGATCGTATGTAATTTATTTGCCGGCTTGGTTCTTTAATAAGGTGCTGATGAGCTCCGCACGGCTACCTACATCATATTTTGAATAAATATTTCGAGCATGAGTTTTGACTGTACTTTCAGTTATGGTTAAACACATGGCAATTTCTTTGTTAGATTCGCCAGACAAAATATGTTGGAGAACCTCATTCTCTCTTACTGTTAGAGGGTCAAGTAGTTTAGTACTCTGAATAATAGCACTCTGTTGCTGTGCACTCATACCCGAATATGCATTCAAATATGTATGGC
>JAAYJK010000022.1 GCA_012522955.1 Syntrophomonadaceae bacterium | reverse complement strand
GCAATCACTCCTACTAAAAGCCCGGCCACGACCAGCAGGATCACTGCTGCAACCATTGATGCCATAAATTCACCTCATCTGTAATAATAAAATTCCGGTAATTCTCTGCTTTGCTATTAATTCTATATACGCTATCAATTATCCTTGCTTGCACTCAACCACAAAAAAACAGCTGTCTTTTAAGTTCCTTGGCACCTTGACAAGGAAGGCTGGGGAGCATAAGTTACTAATATACCTTTGATTACCCTGCGAAAAGTTACATTTCCTAGGTTTTCGTAGGGTAATCACCTTTTGGTATAAAGTTATTACAGAAATCCTGGTATGTAACCGGCTCCACCCCCACCGGCTTCTTTAATGGCTGGACCTCTGATGGGAACGCGACCATAATGGAGGATATTAATTCCATTATACAAGGCCAGCCTTTGGAGGTATATGCAGCCGTAGCAGAACCCTTGCAGCCGGGAGATGGTTTTTATGATGCCTATGTCCAATTTAACCAGAGCCAGGTTATAGCCCAGACTGCTACCCATGTAGCTATCATATCATTGCTCCTTATGGCTTGCGCTTTTATATATCTTATTTATTTTACCTATCGCCGGGATCCGGAAGAAATCATGGCCCAGCGGCCGCTTAGAATGTATACTGATGTGTATACTCTGCTGTTCTTTTACTATCAAAAACATCTCGGCTTTTCCCTTGAATATCTCTTCCGAGCAACTTACCGATCGTTTTGTCCGGGGGGATGAAGCCCGCAGTACTGAAGGTTCAGGCCTGGGCCTTTCCATTGCTCAGAGTCTCACTGAACTGCAGGGAGGCCAATTCCAGCTGGAGATCGACGGAGATTTATTTAAAGTCAGGATAGCACTGCCCCTTTGGCCGGAAGAAGAATAAGCATGATCTATAACTAATATCATTCAGCTCGCAGATGAAGATCTTGCGAGCTATTTTTATCTACAGACTCTTTGGTCTTTTCGTAATTTATGAGAGTGTTATTACCAATACTTACCACGGGCATTCTGAAGTGCATTAATCGTGAAATGCCAGGCTTCCTTTTGCTTATAGTGATATTATCTGTTCTTACCGTAGCTGTAAATTCATATATATTAACGAAGTATAGTGCATAAAGATTATGACAGGCCGTACACTTCAGCTGGAAAAACAGGCTCAGGTTTTCACGGCATCGGGTCGATACTGAATACTTAATCAACAAGGGCATGGATCTTTGTTTCCTGCCATTAAAGCATGTTTTATAGCAGTGCCGATGTAACACTAGCTGATCAAATATAATAGATTGTTAGAAAGATTAATATTAGATTCCTATTTTACTGAGCGTTGGTAGCTTGAGGAAAAGTTATTAAGAAAGGAGTTAATATCAGTGGCCTATTGGTTGTATTGCCAGTCCTGCAAGGAGTGGAGTAAATCCGCTACTCCCATGTCAAAAGATAAGATCTGTCCTTATTGCAGCAAAGCATTTACCGCCCAACCCTATATTAATCCAGCCCTGGATCAGGAAGCCGCAGAGAAATCCAAAGAATTGAAAGAAGAAATCCAAGTCCTGGATGTAGCTGCCATACCAGCAAAGCCGGCAATATCAGAAGAAAAAGAGCTCCCGAAGACATCCCCCACCCCCGAAATCATGGAAGCAAAGGAAGAGCCAACTAATGAATCAGTAACAGATGAGGAGACCAGTGATACAGAAGACAGCAGCGAAGTAAATAATGAAGAAGACAGCAATGAAATACCAGATGAAACAACCGAGGAACCAGGCGAAGAGGAAGAGCCTGCTGAAGAAGAAAGGCCAGAAGAATGGGACGAGATCGAAGCATCAGAAATAAGCGACAATCCCGATACCCCGGAAGCTGCAAAAAAGCCCAAAATGACCAGAACCCACGAAACATATCTGGAAAAGAAGCGACGCAGTAAAAATACTTAATGATATGGGGATTAAATAGCAGTGGGAATATGGTCGACTAGACTATGACGGCGTTAGAAGGTGCCCTCCTAACGCCTTATTTCTTTCTGTCTTGGTCTCAGCTTATCTGACCAAGCCACTTGATGCCAGCCTCATCCTCTTCTCGAATATTTAATCACCAGGCCTACCGCACTATTCAAATCGGTCCGAAATTGCTCGATTCATACAATGCGTTGTAGCATAAATCATGGCGTAATAAAAGGGAATATGCTTGTCTCTGATTTTAGCCAAGAACTTGCTTATATCAATGTTAATCCACATATTGTGGTGAGGGTAGTCCATCCTCCGGAAAAAATTATAATGGGGGCTACGTTCCCAGGTGCTTAAATCAATTATCTTCAATTTGCTTAGTCCTTTCTTTGAGATATTATATTTTTCTTGACATTGATTCTAACAATGGCTGGGCCATTTTTATACGCCTTTTGTGCTCGTACATCTTTTTATCAGCATAAGCTATCAAGGAATCCAAATCGCTGGCTTCGCATTCATCCATAAATGCCAGCCCCATAGCAACACTAATCTGAAGATCATCACCATTAAAAAGGCTATCCCCAGGAATACAAAAGTAATTAAATCATGATTCCCATGCCGCGCTTTCCTTCCCAATCAGGGTGTGATTCATTAAGTGGAAATAACCCCACCATCAATAATAACATGCTCTCCCACCATATAGTTGGAAAGATCGGAAGCCATGAAAACGGCCAATGGGGCGATTTCCTCCGGCTGGGCAAATCTTCTTATGGGTATCTGTTTTATTATGGTCTGCCGGTTCTTCTCTTCCATGAAATCCTCTAAAAGATCAGTGGCTACAAACCCTGGGCCAATAGCATTAACATTTATGTTGTACCTGATCCACTCCAATGCTACCGACTTGGTGAAAAGTACCACCGCCGCTTTACTGGCATGATATACTGCATTATAGGGACTTGCCATTTCTCCGCCGGTTGATCCTATATTGATTATTTTGCCATATTTTTGTTCAAGCATATATTTGCCTACTGCTTGAGTGCAGAAAAACATTCCCTTTAGATTGGTATCCATTACCCTGTCCCAGTTCTCTTCACTATACTCCAATAGTGGGGCTGGTTTGCTTAAGCCCGCACTGTTGACTAGAATGTGTATTCCACCCAAAACCTCCACCGTCTTCTCTACCATAGCCACGACCTGTTCTTTATGGGTGATATCCACACTGAAGGCTAAAGATCTGCATCCTTGAGCCAGTATCTGGTCCCTGGTCTCTTCCACCTGGGATAAGGTACGGGCGGCTACGGCAACATCGGCTCCGGCTTCAGCAAGAGCCAAGGCTATGGAACGTCCAATCCCCCTTCCACCACCGACCACTATGGCAACTTTACCGGACAGATCAATACTATAAGACATAAGTTGACCCCCTTCGTTGGTCAAAAAGCAGCAAGTCTAAACCAACTGCTATAACTTTAAGCAAATGTTCTTTTGCCTTTAGACAACACCTCATCAAGGTCTCTTATCAACGCCGACGTTTTTGTAAGTCTTAGTCAGTATCTTGGGTTCAGCTTCAAGGTTATCATACCCATATTATACCAAAACAATTTTCACAAAGCATCATTCCTATGATGTCAAAGCTGTTATTGCGGCATTCTTCACCCACCTAAGCTACTGCTTAAACGAGGGTTTTTCTGCCGTTCTAAGATAAATTCCCAAATAGTACAGAGCAGGAAATGGCTTAGCCATTTCCTGCTCTTAAAATCGCGACTATTTTGCGAGTTATCCTTGTCATAAACCCTGCCTAATCTCCAAATTATGTGGTATATTTAAAAATCTTATAAATCATCCAGAAGGCGGATACAATAAACACTATCCAGATCAGCCAAATGAAGTTAAGGAAGAACTTAGGAAAGTATGCTCCCAGTATAATACCAAAGCTAATCATCAGAAACTTGAAAAACCCATAATCTGCTACAGTGTACTTGCGGGCGGCACTCATTACTCTCCGGTAAAAGTCCAGCATAGCAAAACCTCCTTCACTCTCTATCAATAAATAAGGGCGGTTAGAATTCAGACTGCCTATACTTTTATTTTAAACCAATAGTCGATAATATCCCAGCACAACTCCACAAGTCATGTTCGGTTTTCCTTATTTATCTAAATAAAAGTATGATGTATGTAAGAAAATTTCCTGTCAATCGTACTCTTAGTTAAGGATTATACATAATAACTTTTGTCATTAGAAACTTGCAGTCGCAGAAAATACTCTATTCTTCTGCTTCATTGCCATCATGATACAAAGTAACATGGTGAGTATCTGAATTCTACTTAATTCCTCAGTTAAAACGAATTAAGTTGAGTTCTAAAATGAGTGAGAAATAATGATAAAAAGGTCAACCTTGATAGTAACAACCCTAATTCTGGCTGTAATGATAGCAACTACCGCTTTAGAAATACCATTGCTTCCCGCAGCTATATCAAATAGCATAGAAAGATTCTGCACTGCAAACTTTTCCCATTCCGAAACAGTGTACATCCATAAGCGGATCGAAAACCCTGATACCGCTTGGCAATTACAAATGGCTACGCTTAACTGGAAAGAGCAGCACCGAAAGAATCTACAAATAGAGAGCAGAGAATTTTTATTTCACAATGGAGATATCTATTGGCATGATAAAATTACTCTTGAAGATAGATCCAAAAACTTCAACTATATAATCAACTATGCAGGGATGGAAGGAACCCTTACTTACTATAATGATAAGACGGACAAATGGATAGAGGAACAAGAACTGACTGAAGGTAAACTTCCGGTTACGGATTTATTTTTAACCATAGGTGATAAGTATATCCTATTAAACCAGCCTTTCATCTACCAAGATCTGGGTCGGGGGGTGGTAAAGTCAATGAAGGACTTAGGCCAGGAAATCACTGTAAGAAAAACAGCGGAAGGTTTTCAACTGCTGATGGTTTTTCCTAACAAGTCTGGCTTCTGGGGCGAAATCTGGGCCGTGGAATCGGACAGCCCCTTGCTGGATTTAAACTATGGAGATATGAGACAAATATGGGCAGGATGCAATTATGTAAAAGACAACCGATGGCTCATGGATGGTGCATACTTTAGAACTCCTGAAAGCTATACCCCCTACGAAAAAAATAGTTACTGGAAAAATCCGGCGGCATATCTGGTAGGAAGTTTTATTTTAACAGGTGAAAGCAGAGCTGCCGATATTTTAGGATATGCTCAACTTTATATACAAGGTCAAAATATGGAAAGGACAGGTTATTTAAAAACCCTGCCCAGGAGTAATTGGCTTTATAATGATTATGGAATAGATGCAGGGTTTTTCGATACCAGATTTAATTCAGATTTAGGAATTCTTTTTATCGAGGCCTATAAAAAATTTAATGAAGAAAAATTTTTAGACTATGCCTTGCAATACGGAGATTTCTTTACGGAATTTGCCGATAGGTTTCATCATACCGTTGTAGATTCCCAAGGAGAAGAAGGATGGTTGGTGCAGGACTATTATCATGAAGAAGAAAACTATCGCTTACCGCATAGCTCTTTAAACCATCAGTTACAGGAAATCCTTTTTCTCAACAAGTTGGGAGAATTAACCAGGAAATCTGTCTTTACGAATTTGGGTGAGAAAATTTTGAAAGGAATAGAGATTACCTGTGATTCGTGGATTAAAGAAGACAACGACTTGCATTATTGTTATTATGCAGATGGGCGATTCGGAGGATCAGATTATCCATATCTGACTTATAACGATCTTTTTAATCTGCAGGGATTATTAAATGACACTAGTCCATACCTGCAAAAACTAATGAATGCTAAGAAAAAATATATGGATTCTAATGGGATAACAAGATATAAGAAGTAATTCCCTTGCCCGCCAGGAAGAAAAGGTATATATATAAATAAGCAATCGGCAACTGATTAATGATTAAAATAACCCGAAATATTTGAAAAAGTAGGAGTTGATATATTGAATAAGATATGTATTTTGGATGCCAAAACCCTGGGGGAAGATGCGGATTTAAGCCTTTTCAATAAATCCGGCTCGGTGAGCATTTATAACGCGACCCTTCCGGATCAGGTAGTAGATAGAATCAAGGATCAGAATATAATTATCACCAACAAGGTGGTTTTAGATGAGTCCAATTTGCATCAGGCTCCGGGAGTAAAACTTATTTGTGTAGCCGCTACCGGCACCAATAATATCGACCTGGAATACTGCCGAGGGCGAAATATTACTGTAACCAATGTTGTTGCTTATTCTACCAGTAGCGTGGTACAGCATACTTTTGCCCTGCTCTTTTACCTTCTGGAATCATTACCCCACTATGACCAGTATGTTAAATCAAAACAATACTCGGGCAGTGGCAATTTCACTTGTCTGGATATACCCTTCCGTGAAATTAAAGGGAAGACCTGGGGAATCATCGGACTGGGCACTATAGGCAAAAAGACGGCGGATATAGCCCGGGCCTTTGGCTGCCGGGTGCTCTACTACTCCACTTCCGGCCGCCATAATGATGAACAGTATACCAGAGTGGAGCTGTCCGAGCTGCTGGAGAGTTCAGACATAGTATCTATACATGCGCCATTAAACCCTCAGACTCATAATCTGATCCAATATAATCAGCTTCAGACTATGAGAAGAAGTGCCCTTCTGCTCAATCTGGGTCGAGGGGGCATAATAAACGAAGCGGATCTGGCCAGAGCTTTGGATGAGGGCTTGATTGCCGGGGCAGGATTGGATGTGTTTGAGCAGGAGCCCATAAAGGATACAAACCCCTTGTTAAAGGTACGTAACCAGAACCGATTGGTATTAACCCCCCATATAGCCTGGGCCAGCACAGAAGCCAGGCAAACCCTGCTCCAGGAAATAGCCCATAACATAGAGGCTTTTTTGAAGGGCAGCAGAAGGAATGTAGTCATTTAGTATCTTGGACCAAAGTTTTAGTTGAACCAGGCATAGACTAGGAAACCAATGTCTCTAACCATCATTCAAGTTCCTTTACTGTTTGGCGTCCGCGGTCGTCTTCTTTTTTTAATCCCAATATAGTAGCATAAACAGCCACCAGCAAAAGAACGCCGGCCATGATTATGGGTAGCGAGGAGAGTTCCCGCAAAATATAGAGAGTAAAGCAGGATAAGACCACCCCTCCCAAGAGCAGGTGCTGCAAAAAAATATCCCAATTCATTACCCATTTACCTGTGTGTTTCCTCTGTTCAGCCAAATGCAGGCTTAGCGAAGAGATACAAGCCAGGATCAGCAACAGGCCCCAGAGTGATAGATTGAGCAGGGGAGTCCAGAAAAATAGAACCGCAAATGTTATGCCCCCCAGTACCCGCCAAATATTCATAGCATCATTCACTCCTAAATATTCTCAATTATATCTTATACCATTCTCATAAGTTTTGCTGTTTTTAAGAATGGACGGATAACAATCCCTCTTCTCTTGACACCGCATACCTCTTTTGATATATTTGTACTATTACATATAGTACAAATGAGGATGATAGCTTGCACTTAAACATCGATACACGTTCCAGCATCCCTGTATATCAGCAGATTGTTGATGGCATTAAAAGCGCTGCCGCTAAGAGGATTTATAATCCTGGAGACAGAATCCCCACTGTGCGTGAAATGGCTTCCCAGCTAACCATAAACCCCAACACCATAGCCAAAGCCTATCAGAAACTGGAGCAGGAAGGGGTTATCGTAACTATGCGCTCTCGTGGCACCTTTATCGCGGAACGCCAGAATCACCCAGATAAACAGAGGGCTAAGAAGCTGCTAAAACCTTCCTTGGAGCATATAAGGACAGAAGCCTTCCATCTGGGTATGGAAGGGGAAGAGTTAAAGCAACTGGTTTTGGAAACCTTGGAGGAGTGGGAAAAAGAGTGGAGGGATATAGAGAAATGAATTCATCGGTTATAGATATGTATAAATTGACTAAATCCTATGAGGGACTTATGGCCCTTAAGGAAATATCTATGTCAATACCCCAGGGCAGTATTTTCGGGCTGATTGGACCCAATGGAGCCGGTAAATCCACCCTCCTGCAAATTCTGGCGGGGATACTCTTGCCGGATTCCGGATATGCCAATATACTAGGTAAAAACATTCGCGATTTGGGGCCCCAGATCAGGCAGGAGCTGGGCTATGTGCCGGATGTTCCCCATTTATATCCTTCCTTTACCGTTAATGAGATGTTCACCCTGGGGCGCAAGCTATATAAAAATTGGGATGAAAGTAAGTGCCGGAGTTTATGTGATTACTTTGAAATACCAGCCGGTAAAAGAGTCCGCAATTTATCTCGAGGCCTCAAGGTAAGGGTTGCCCTGGTTCTGGCCTTATCCATCCGTCCGCGAGTATTGATACTGGATGAACCTACAGCCGGTTTGGACCCGGTAGCACGCCGGGCTTTTCTTAAGACCATAATCGATGAGGCCGCCGGGCAAGGTACCAGCATACTTTATTCCTCCCATAATCTAAATGACCTGGAACAGACAGCTGACCATATCGGGGTAATCAAGCAGGGAGAACTGCTTTTCACTTCTGCTCTGGATGAATTAAAGGACTCGGTGCATAAAACCCAGGTGTTTTTCAGCCCTGACCATGGGTCAGCTCGAGCCTTAAAAGCCCTGCCCGGGGTTATCCAAGTAGTTCAGCAGGGTAAAGCCTATATCATCACTGCCAGCGGCGACAGGCAGGCCTTCCGGGAGGCTTTGTGGGCTTTGGACCCGGCTCTTCTTGAACCAATAAATCTGAGCCTGGAGGATGTTTTCATCACCTATATGAAGCAGGAGGGATACAGCTATGACTATACCATATAAAGATTGTAGCCTGCGGATTAACCCGGGCTTGCTATGGAAGGAATGGCAGCAGAACCGCCTATATTTTTTAGCCGCCTTTCTCATCATGAGTTACGATACTATTCTCAAACCCCTGGGATATGGAATTAAAGCTATCTTAGGGTCGGCTACCGAGGCTTATGCCATGGCCGGTGCACTAAGCCCGGTCAGCAACGTCCTTTCGGCTGGTGCATATCATAACAGCATGGAACAGCTGGGAAGCTTGCTATGCATATTACTGGGAGTTACTATTTTGACCCAGGAAAGATCAGGCAGCCTCAACTTTCTGCTCAGCACCCCGGTAAGCAGAAAAGATATAATCTTGGCCAAATCCTGTACTGGGGGCCTGGCTATAATATTAATTATGATGGTAAATGCTCTTTTTTTGATTATGGCTGGGCTGATCTGGCCGGTTGATTATTATGCGGTATTAGTTATGAAATGGGCCCTGCTCACTACCGCGGTTTTTATTGCCCTTTTCAACCTGGGCCTTATGGTAGCTTCTTTTACCGGACATTGGCTCTCAGCTATAGGTCTATCAGTGCTCCTGGCTAATTTGCCTTCTATGCTTGGTATAATGCTAATAAATTTCACTACCATAGAGCTATTTAATCTATCCCCGATTTTCATCCATAGAGTCAATATGATAGCCCATTATCTGACTATACCC
This sequence comes from Syntrophomonadaceae bacterium, assembly GCA_012522955.1. Lineage (GTDB taxonomy): Bacteria > Bacillota > Syntrophomonadia > Syntrophomonadales > Syntrophomonadaceae > JAAYJK01. Next base: position 13,104 of record JAAYJK010000022.1, on the reverse strand, counting down.
GCATATATAGGAAGGGATACCGAGTACATGGGGAATGCCCCCATAGCCACCAAGCTCCACCCCGATTACCCGCTGGAAACCCTAATATTGGTCCTTTTGATAGCTCTGCTGCTGTTATTGGCCATAAAAATATTTAAAAACAATCCCCTGGAGAACAACGGACAGATGCTGATGTCCAACCGAGCTGCCCATATAGCGGTAATTATTCTAGCACTCTTGTTGGGTTGGGGTAGTGCTTTGAGCAGTGCCGGAAGTATAGCCGGTTTTCTAGGCACTATGGTACTTGCCTCCATAATCGCCTATCTGGCCATAGTACTGCTGCAGTCTCTGGTATATTATCTCCGGGGGGGAAGATAGGACCTAACAGCTAAAGTTGTTGGGATTCTCATTAAAGTTATGGCAAGCCGCCCTCCCTTGCATTGTATAACTATTCATCATATAATGAAAACCATAACTTCTTGCAGGAATTCTGGAAGAAGTTGTCGCTGTGTGGTCGAAGACGTGATTACTTAATTATCATCATGAAAGCAAACCCGCATACATTTGGTGAAATTGAATCGCAGTATGTAATTTATAAAAAGATCTTACTAATGGGATTAAGAGGGCTTTGACATGCAGGGCAGTACAGACAGTCAGAAAAATTGGAGGTTAGAAAATGAGTGTATTTGAAAAAGCCAAAGAACTCGCTCTAGAAATTAAGGAATCCCAGGAGTATAGGGAAGTGCGGCGGACAGGACAAGATATCCAGAACAATGATGAGGCCCGACAGATAGTAGAGGATATACAAACTGCTCAGTCTCAAATTGAATCTGCTCAAAATTCGGGCAGACCGCCTTCTGAGGAGCAAATAGAGGAATTTAATAATATAAGCGTAAAAATGCAAGGCAACAGTCTTATTCAGGCTTATTTAAAAGCCCAGGACGATTACAGTCAGCTTATGCAGCAAATAAATCAGAGCATTAGTGATGAGGTCAATGATTAATTTGATCAATTAATAGTAAATTCAGCCGCTAAATAGTATTTATCATAATCTCCCGTGGCACGAAAGTCCAGTATATCTTTTATAATACGGTAATCCCCCGGGGCCAGCTAGCGTAGAGCCATTACCAATCTACGCCTAATTCAGCATTCTCGCCAGGTGGCAGAGGATAGCCCATATCCACCTTTAAACAAGTGATATTACTTATAGGGACAGCAGAGCATAATACTCCGCTGTCCCTCTCTCCAGCTAGGCATAGTTTCTTATCAATTCCCCCAGCTCCGTCAGCATCTGTTTTCTAGCTTCATCACTTACGGTAGTAACGCCAAAGAAATTATGGTGTTTATATTCTTCGAAGCCGGTAAAAGGGAAAACTCCAGCTACCGATCTTTCAAGATTGGTCAACATCCCGCTCATTTCAGCTGCCTTCTGGTCGGCTCCGGAAGTGGTAATAAGCAAGCCCTTTTTGCCCTTAAGCAGTCCCTCAGGACCCTGCCGTGTATATCGGTAGGCAAAACCCAGGGAAAACACCCGGTCTATATATCCCTTCATTATAGCCGGTACCGAATGCCACCAAACCGGTCCCTGCATAATTATAAGATCGGCCCAGCTCACATCAGCCTGCTCCTGCTGGATGTCCTTTGGCAACTGGCCGTTGTGATAACCCTCAAAATCCTGCTCACTCAACACTGGATTGAAATTCATGGCATATAGATCCTTGATCTTCATTGGTCCACCCTTTTTTTTAATCTCCTCCTGTATTACTTGGGCCAGGGCGGCATTAAAGCTGAGTGGATTGGGGTGGGCGTATAAGAATAAAGTATTCATTAAAAGCACCTCCTGTTTCTTCCTTTTTGCCTAATTATAACCATGATTGCAAAGATATATCAAGCCGGAAGGCAGATTGGTTTTTCCCACCTGCTGTCCGGGGCACTCCTTGCAGTAGCAGCATTCTTTACTAATAGTATTCCCCCTGACATACTTATTGATTTATAGTACACTTTTATAAAAAGGAGGAGCAGTAAATGGGTAATAAAATAAAGGCCTTCTACCCTCCCGCCTTGGAATTGGTTCCGGTAATTTTTTTGTTATTTGCCTTTAGCTATAGCGCTGAGTATTATTCGCTCCTCCCCCAGCAAATTCCAACCCACTTCGGTTTCTTGGGCACACCGGATGCCTGGAGCGAAAAAGGCTTCTGGACCGTATATGTTTTGCCCCTGCTGGGAGCAATAATATGGCTGTCAATGATGTTGATAAACTTATTTTTGATTATCCAGCCCGACGATCCGGGCCGCTATATTAATCTTCCTCAAAAGCAAAAAGATAAGCTGGGCCGGGAGCAATTGGAAGCTATAAGGACTACTACCGCCCGGGGCATGATGCTTTTGAATCTTACTCTGGCTGCCATGATAGCAGCTCTCCAGTATGGCTCCATCAATGTTGCTCTGGGCCGGCAGGAAAGCCTGGGTCTGACTACCGCAGTATTTGCCGTAGCAATATTGATAGAGGCCATCGGCCTGACCGTCAAAACCATCTCTATGACCTTTAACTGAGGAGTACGAGGTGCTTGATGGGCTAAGGCTCTGGCTGCACATCATTCAGCCGCTATATGACAGCTCCTCAGATGTATAAGAAATACAGACCCTTGCTAATCTAATAGAGAATCATATTTGTTGCCTGCCGGGCAACGACCAGAATAGGAGGAAAGCCAAATGTCGGAAATTTACTTGGCCGGGGGTTGTTTTTGGGGTTTAGAAAAGTATATAGCCGCTATTCCCGGAGTTCAATCTACTCAGGTAGGCTATGCCAACGGACGGACGGAAAATCCCAGCTATGAAGAGGTTTGCTACAGTCATACAGGACATGCGGAAACAGTTAAGATTGAATATGACCCAGGGCTTCTGGCCTTGGAATTCCTCTTGGACTTATATTATGAGGTTATTGACCCGCTGGCGGTAAACCGGCAGGGTCTGGACATCGGGGCCCAATATCGCACCGGTATCTACTATGTTGATATAAATGACCGTCCCCTTATCCAAGCTTCTCTGTCCCATCTGCAGAAAAGATATGATAAGGCTATAGCCATAGAATTTAAAGAGTTGGAGAATTTCTACCCGGCCGAAGAGTACCATCAGAAGTATTTGGATAAAAACCCGAGGGGTTACTGCCACATAGGAAAGAAAAATTTTGAACGAGCCGCCCGGGCTCGCATCAATCCAGCCCTTTACCCTCCCCCAGACCCGAAACAACTGGAGAAAGATCTGAGCCGGATCCAATATGAGGTCACCCAGAACAGCGCCACCGAGCCTCCCTTCCATAATGAATTCTGGGATACTTTCCGTGCGGGTATCTATGTGGATATAACTAGCGGTGAACCCCTATTTTCTTCCAAGGACAAATTTGCCTCCAGCTGCGGTTGGCCAAGCTTTTCCCAACCCATCGACCCTAATGTTTTGCGGGAAAAGATCGATGCCTCCCTAGGCATGCGCCGTACCGAGGTAAAAAGTCGGTCCGGCGATGCCCACCTGGGCCATGTATTCAATGATGGCCCCAGGGAATCGGGCGGGCTGCGCTACTGCATTAACAGCGCCTCCCTGCGTTTCATCCCCCGGGAAGAAATGGAAGAAGCCGGATATGGCTACCTGCTGGACTTGGTTGATTAGGGAATAAATAGCTTAGGGTTTACATAACAGGCACGGTTCATAACCTGCTTCCCTGGCTTGTTCCAGGGTTATTTCTACACATTTATCATCCAGAAAGCTGCATCCGCGCTCATGATACTTGTTGCTGCTTTCATTAACCATAACCGGTTTCTGCAGGTCTTCTTCTTTAATTACTTCCCCATCCCCTACTGCTTGGCTCGGGTCCTCAGTGACCTTTATTTCCGGCCAGGTATAACTGCCTGGTTCCACTTTAAAAGTTATATTCTTCCCATCTGACACTGCCACTATGGTTCCCTGTTCATCGGTTCGATACACCGGGATATTATTGTCATGAAGCTTAAGCATGGTTTCCATATGCGGGTGTAAATACGGATTGTCTTGGCCCACACTGATTACAGCATAATCAGGATTTACCGCTTCCAGAAACGTCTCACAGCTGGAAGAACAGCTGCCATGCCTCCCCACTTTAAGTACATTGGCGGCTAGATCAAACTCCAGGTCCAGCATCTCCTGTTCGGAAATTTGACCTGCATCACTACAAAATAGAAAAGAGCTTTCTCCATATTCCAGTTTAATCACCACGGAATAATCAGCTAGATGATCATAACTGCTCCTGCTGGGAGTCAATAGGCTAAACGAGGCATCACCCATAGGATAAGACTTTCCTGGCTCTGCAAATATTGGTTTAATGTGCTTGGCCAGCAATCTCATCTGCAAGTCCTTATATGTTTGATTCAGCCCTTCTATCCGAGGCAAGATCATCCAGCTCAAATCATAGTTGTCGATTATATCACTCATACCTCCTATATGATCTATCAAGGGATTAGTTCCTACCAGATATTCAAGCTTTTTTATTCCTTGCTCATCCAGATATTTTTTTAATTTTATACTGCTATTTTTGCTACCGGTGTCTATGAGCATAGCCTGCTCGCCATTTTTTATCAGTATACTGTCTCCCTGACCCACATCGATAAAATGAACTTCCAACTCTCCTCCCTCTGCGGGTTTGGAAGTTGTGGCAACAGGTGTAAAGCAACCTCCCATAAACAGCGTTACCATCATAATTAGGGCCAGCAAAGACCGTTTCTGTCTGGCTGGGCTATCGAGCAAATACTTAGTGAGTAATAATCCAATTAAAAGCATTAAAACCATAGCAGAGCTTGAAAGCATTTTTTATCCCCTCCCTGTAAGCTATTAATTAGACACAATGAACATTAATTCCTTTTATGAGCGTCATATGAAATCATAATCTCATCCTGGTAATTTCATGTAAATAAATTTGTTCTATAAAAGCCAGCGCCCCCAGTGACTTAATGATTTATGCCCGGGCCCAAGCCCGATGAAATTGACGGCATTTACTATTCTGCAAGAAAACCGGTGTTGATAGGAGCCTTGTTCTGCAAACAATGTGCCCTGTAATGACTTGACAATGGCTTGACTTTATCCTGGCCCAGGAAGAAAATTTAAAAGGGAAAGACGTTATGAAAGAAGACCTCCGGATACATTTGAAGAACAAGAGGATTGCTGATGCAGATTATGATTTCTGGCATACCGGTTGAGGTATGTAAAAAGGATATAAAGAACATGCACCTATATGTTAAGCCACCCAATGGCAAGGTGTCCGTTTCGGCTCCCCTGAATATGAGTGATGAGGCAATTGAGCGCTTTGTACGCAGCAAATCCAGTTGGATTAAGAAACATGTAAACAAATTCGAAGGCCAGCCTCATAAATCCCAGCGGGAATATGTTTCCGGCGAAACCCTTTATGTTTGGGGAAAGCAGTATTTTCTCCAAGTTCAATACGGTACCGGAAAAAACATGCTAGTCCTGTCAGGGGACAAGGCAATCCTTACTGTACGTAAAGGCAGCACCGCAAAGCAAAGGGACAATTTCGTCAAAGAATGGTATCGTGAGCTTTTGAAAAGAGAAGTGGCGCGACTGCTGCCAAAATGGGAAGAGTTAACCAGACTTAACTGCGATAGTTGGCAGACCAAATACATGAAGACCCGTTGGGGTACCTGCAACACGGTCACAAGAAAAATATGGCTTAATTTGCAATTAGCCCAAAAGAATCCTGAATGCCTGGAATATGTTATCCTACACGAACTTCTACACCTTATTGAGAAGAACCATAATGCCCGTTTTCTTTCTCTTATGGATACATATATGCCCTATTGGAGGCAAATAAAGAGGCAGTTAAACGGGCAAGACTACTAACTGATGGATGCTATAATCTTAAAGATTGTCCGGTACTTCTTAAATGAAAACCAGGAAACCATGTTCCACCTGAAAAAATGGAAGTGGATTGACAGAAAGCCCAAAACTATTGTATAATACCGGATGTCGGCAACGACAGCACTACTTTGTGTCGGAGTGGTGGAACCGGCAGACACGTACGTTTGAGGGGCGTATCCGTAACTGGGTGCGGGTTCAAGTCCCGCCTCCGACACCATATAGCCTAAAATAGGGGTTTGCGAGCTCTACTGAAAAGTAAAATACGCAAGCCCTTTTTTGTGTATGCGTATCTGGCTTGCGTATGGTATAAAAATATGCGTATCGGATCTTCAATATTCAAAATAAGGCACCTTATCTTGAAGTGTAAGCCAGTTAATTAACTGGCTTACAGGGTGTCGAAGAGGTCGGCACCCTATATACTTTCCTAATAATAGCAAAATAAAACCGATAGCTTAACAGCATAAAGCTGGGCTACCGGTCCTATTTAGGCCAAAATTATTTGAATATCCGGCCGAATATGGACCGGTTTAGGTTTTTCAGGTTTTCCATTACCATAAACATTTGGGCACTAAAACTGCTTACACTTATTTCCGGTTGACACCTTGATGGTCCTACTATTAAAGGCCTAAAACCAGCGATAGAGGCCGCCTTCTGGTTGAGTTCCTGGAACTTCATAGGCATGGGAATGCCGGTCTTGCAGTAGCGGGCAAAATGGTAACAATTGTTCCAAATCAAATGATAGCCTGCCATTCCAACATAGGTTAAGGCAGTATTTACTACTTCATCTGGATCTTTGCACTCATCATATACTACCGTTCTTTGGGTTCCTCCCTTTAAAAAAACGTCCATGTTCGTTCTTCTAATATAGGAGTCAAACTTTTTAAATGGTTCCCCGGTAAAATGTATACAGGTGCCATCTCCCATGTCGATAGCATGATGAAAATAAAAGTAACGAAATACCTTTATATGATCTCCCCTCAAATTAACTACTCCCCCGCTTTTGATAATGCTTGTACTAATCAGACTAATCCATTTTATCACAAAATCATGATTAGAACAGTTCTTAATGTAATTTTCTAAAATAATTCACTATTATTGGGTTTGGATTTCCACTTGGCCCTTATGATTAAATGAAGCTAGCCACCACATAAGCTTTTTGTGCGGCGGCTAGCGACTATACCTAATCTTAGACTAAACTCGGAGCAGTCCCAATTATTAAAAATGTTTTAAATGGCGGCATGTGTTGGTTAAAGCCACTAACACTGGCTCGGACCAGCAGCCATGATCATGGCATTAATGCCTACATTGGTGAGAGATAAACCCCTGATTTTATGACTATCCACATCGACTATCTCTACCACATACAGACAACAGTCGGGACATGGATTACATTCGCACCAGGTAAAACCGAAAGCTTCCTTGATTAGCATATCAACCTCTGCTGGAGGCAGTATGGATGGTCCGTTAGCATCAAGAGCCACCGGCGGTCCCACGTTATCAATCGGCAACCGGCACCTCTCCACTTCTTTCTCATAAATCCAGGTGTTCAGCGGAATCTTGTGACCGCCACAAGCCTTACTTAACTGAAATGCAAGCCGGATCAGATAATCCCCATCCCTGCTTTTAACCTGATAGTTAATCATACTGGAAAAATCAATTTTGATGGTAGGGCAGCGCAAGTCACTGGTATTGAGGGATACTGTGCCTGCCACCAGAGAAGCTTGATTTTTACTCCCTCCGCCTCTGTTATCGGTAGGAATCGTAATACCGCTGCCATTTCCACAAATCATAACTACTTTGCTACCCTGAGGACGAAAATCTGGATGCACTCTTTCCTCTTCAGGCAGTCTATAATTTGACATTCTAATACCTCCTTCATATTTATTAAATTGATGATTCTGTTGATCCATCTGTTTTGTGTTAATTACCTTTTCTAGAATAATTTATTCAATAAGCCATAATTTGTTACCTAAACTCAATCAAAAACTATATTCTGAAAGGGTTAACATTAGTTCCTTAATTGTAATATTTTATATTAAATGTAATAAAAGGGGATGATGCCGTGGCCTCGATTACCTTTATGCCCTGTCAAGACAGCTATGTTTCAGAATGGTATCCGGTACAAAACTTCTCCTCCAATCCGGCTCTTTTTGTCAGCCGCTATCAGCAAGAGGGCGATATTTACAGATCCTTGCTCCAATTTGATTTAAGCAGTATTACAGGTAACTGCACCATCGAAAAGGCAGAACTGTTGCTAAGCATGTATCGAAACGAAATTCAATCAGGCTTCATTGAACTTGGTGTCCACCGGATATTAAATAAATGGACGGAAAATGCCAGCAACTGGAACTCCCAACCACCTTTCAGTCCCATCCAGGATGCTGCGCTAATTGTTCGTCCCAATACCCAACTAGGCATCCATACCATTGATATAAGTGATTTGGTTAGGGGATGGCATAAGGGGGCAATAGCTAATAATGGTCTGTTGCTGATGGGCAAGGAAGACAAGAATGATTTGCTGGCTTTTAGAAGCAGCAAGTACCTTCTGAGCAGTGATTGGCCTAGATTGAAGCTTAAGTTCATTGAAGGTATTCTGGATAAAGCAGATACGGAAAGCATAACTATTCCCTCTTTACCTGCGGTTCCCATTGTGGAATCTAGTCCCATTGCACTAGGCCCTAGGAAAACAGTGACCTTTATGATTCATAATATTTCCCCATCAGATGGAGTAAAAGTGCGTATTCAACTAAGCTTTACCAAACACCCGGATGCAGTTTTTTTTGACTCAGGAAGCTGGCATTACCTTAAGCCGCAAGGATACCCAGGGGAAGCCATAGCCCTGTCCACCTGTGAGGCAGCTGAATATGCCCGGGTATTATGCTGGGGGGCCGGCGGCGAAAAGCTATTGATATATCCCCGGAGCAAATAGGCAGGATAATGGATATGGCTGGGGGAGGGAGATCTTTACATCTGAGCTGAAGGTCACTAATGGAAGCCTATTGCTAAAAATCCTTTACTTTCTGCAGTTCTTTGCGCAAATCTGGCTGCTGCTCAAACAACTGCAGTAAATTTTTTATAGATTGCACTGTTTCACAGTTTAAGTAGTGCTCAATTTTCTCTGTTTGTTCGAGAAGCATATCAGCTTTGACTCCAATCAGTTTCAAAAATTCTTCAATTACAGTGTGCCTTTCCAATAGATATGCTCCCATCTCACAGCCTTTGGCAGTAAGCACCACCAAACCATATTTCTCATAAGTAACCCAGTCCATTTCGGCCAATTTTTTTATCATACTGGTAACCGAGGGCGGCTGCACATTAAGGGCAGCCGCCAAATCACTGATACGAGTATAAGGCTTATCGAGAGTAAAACGATAAGTCATTTCTAAATAGTCTTCCATGCTGGGAGTTAGTTGACTGCTATCCTTCTCCAGGAGTTCGTAACCCCGCGCGGTATAAAATTGGGTCTTTTCATCTTTCATCTTCTTCACCCCCGGAACCATCTTGCTGAACTTTACTGTTGGCATAGGCGTTTCATTGTATTATATTTCATCTTTTAGCATATATGATTCTTCTTTCAAGCCTGCTGCTGTGTTTTCTCGGAGACTGGAAAACAAAGCATAGAGCCCCATTACCAGGAAAATCCACCCTGCCAGCTTGTTGATCTTATCCGGCCCCAGGTATTGAGCCAGGGTTAGACCAATGGTCACCTCTATTATTACACATAAGACTAATGCTAGGGCACTGGCCAGAAATATCAGCCATTTTTTACCTGGATTACTGCTGGTAATCAGCAGGACTGCCAGTTGGGTTTTATCCCCTAATTCACAGAGTATAATAATGGTATAAGTGCTAAGCCAGGTTAACAATTTAATGCTCAAAGTTATCATTCCTTAACTTATTTTTATATTGCCAATTACCCCAAATATCAACAAAAGGCCTAGTACGGTAAATATTACAGCAGACATCAAAGCTATGGTATGGGGCTTAAAAAAACGGGCGATAACTTGAGCCCCAATTATTACTTCAATAAAAGAGGCACAAATTAAAGCAGTAGCTGACCCTAATCCTACCCATAAAACATAGCCCGGTTTGGCCCCGGCCAGTAAGAGAGTAGTAATTTGGGTTTTATCCCCCATTTCAGAGAGGAAGACTATGCCTAAGGTAGATAAAAACAATCGCCAATAGCGTTTCTTAGTCCATGCGGGTAGAATATTTATCACTCCTATTCTTAATCAAGGCTTACTTTTTTAGTCCAGACTTACTTATTATTATTCTCTACCCTTCGATTAGGTTACTAATTGGAGATAAGCGACAAAACACTGGTAATAAATCCGCCCTTTTTAGCCCCTTGGACTTGACAATCTTACTGGATTAGATTATGATTTTAGTGCCTTGTTCTTAACGCTTACTCCTTTTCGGGTAACGAAGTCCAAGAGTACTACCTGAAGGGAGTTGACTATTTCATGGAAGATAAGTATTTAGTATGTAAAGATTGCGGGAGTGAATTCCTGTTCTCAGCATCCGAACAAGCATTTTATGCAGAAAAAGGCTTCGAAAATGAACCTGGTCGGTGTCCGACGTGTAGACGCGCTCGCAAGCAACAGCGTAACAGTTTTGGTAACTCACGCGGCAGAGAAGATCGTCAGATGTTTAGTACCGTTTGCGCAGCTTGCGGTCAAGAGACTACAGTACCATTTGAGCCTACTGGAGACAGACCAGTATATTGCAGAGATTGTTTCCAAGCAAGAAGGGCTAACAGCTACAGATAAATAGCTCTAAGAGGGTTTAGTGGGTAAAACCACTAAACCCTTTCTGTTTTTCTGTCCCCTCTGCCAGACCAAGCATTTCAGCTTAAGATGAAAAATAATTGGAGGCTCTACTCATTCTCCCCTAGGGGGATAGAAATATCAGCCTCCATCGCTTTTTATATCCAGCTAGGGTCACAACTATAGCTACCCGACCTTTAACTACATGGCCTGAGACTTACCCCTGGCCAGTCGCTCCCGTCGAACCTTATCCAAAGTCATTTTACGCAGCCTCAGAGCACTGGGAGTGACCTCCAACAGTTCATCTTCGGCGATGAATTCCAGACATTTTTCCAGACTCATGATCATAGGAGGCACTAGGCGTAGCGCTTCGTCGGCTCCAGAAGAGCGGGTGTTGGTCAAATGCTTTTTCTTGCAGACATTAATGGTAATGTCCTCTTTGCGACTGTTTTCTCCCACAACCATACCCTCATAGACCTCAGTTCCCGGAGCAATAAATAAGGTCCCTCTATCCTGAGCATTATACAGACCATAAGTTATTGCCATACCGCTTTCGGAAGCCACCAGAGACCCCCGGGTACGTCCAGGTATCTGGCCTCTATAGGGCTCATAACCCAAAAACACATGGTGCATTATACCATTACCACGAGTGTCGGTAAGGAAATCTGAACGCAGTCCAATCAGGCCTCGGGCGGGAATACTGAATTCCAGCTTAACACTGCCGGTATTGGAATTGATCATATTAAGCAGTTCACCTTTGCGATTGCTTACCTTCTCTATGACAGTGCCCAGATACAGCTCTGGTACTTCAATAAACAGCTCCTCTATGGGCTCTTTAACTGTTCCATCTTCCTGCTTAAGAATAACCTCGGGTCGAGTGACTGCAAATTCATAACCCTGACGGCGCATGGTTTCGATAAGAATGGAAAGATGTAACTCTCCCCGGCCAGAAACCTTGAAAGTATCCGGACTTAATTCTTCTACTCTTAATGACACATTGGACAGCAATTCCCTCATTAGGCGATCCCGCAAATGGCGACTGGTAAGATATTTCCCTTCCAATCCGGCCATGGGACTATCATTAACCACGAAATTCATGGCAATGGTCGGTTCATCAATTTTAGCAAAATCCACCGGGCTGACATCCAAAGGGGAACAAATAGTATCTCCGATATTTATGTTTTCCACTCCGGCTACAGCTATGATTTCACCGGCGGAGGCAGTTTCCACCTCAGCACGCTGCAGCCCTTCAAAAGTATATAGAGCAGCTATCTTAATCCGCTGCTGATCCTTCCCGGCATTGCAAATCACATATTCCTGACCTTTCTTAATGCTGCCCCGGGATATCTTGCCCACTCCAATGCGTCCCACATAGGAATCATAAATAATGGAGGCAATACCCACTTGCAGCTCTCCAGCAGGAGAACCGGAGGGAGCCGGAATATATTCCAATATAGCATCCAGTAAGGGCTGCATATTATTAGATGTTTCATCCAGCTTTCTTTTCGCATATCCGTCTCGAGCCGAGGCCAGTATAATTGGGAAATCAAGCTGTTCTTCGTCAGCTTCCAGGTCGATAAACAGGTCCAATAACTCATCCTTGGCTCTTTCTATATTGACTCCAGGCCGATCAATCTTGTTAATGACCACCAGAGGTTTCAGACCTGCCTGCAAGGCTTTTTTCAGAACAAAGCGAGTCTGAGGCATGGGGCCTTCATAGGCATCCACCAGCAGTAATACCCCATCCACCATTTTTACAATTCTCTCTACTTCTCCGCCAAAGTCGGCATGCCCCGGGGTATCTACAATGTTAATTTTCGTATCCTGATAAACAATACTGGTATTCTTGGATAAGATAGTAATTCCGCGTTCCCGTTCCAGGTCATTACTATCCATCACTCGCTCCGGAACCGTCTGATTGGCCCGAAAATATCCGGATTGTTTAAGTAGTTGATCTACCAAAGTGGTTTTGCCATGATCAACATGGGCTATAATTGCTAGGTTGCGCAATGATTTTGGTGACATATGTTTCCTCTCCGTTTTTAATAAATACTCCAGTGCTTCAGATTAATTTTTTTTAGGGCAACGTAGCAATTATATCAGGGACACCCGCTATTTACAATAGCGCTAGCATTGTGAGCTGCCTCACTAATAAGAATCAAGGCCGGAATATAAGGCGGGCTAATGTATGGCTGCACACATTCCCTCCGGGAAAGAAAAGTCCCCCTTAAAGAATACGTCCATTGAACGGGTTGTCCTAGTTAACCCAGCTATTAGCTATTTTTGACGGTCTGAGGCTGGAGTATAAACTCCAGCCTCAGGGAAGGATCACCGTTTACCTGCTGCATCTATCGAATCTTCGATCGAATCTTCGATCCACTCTTCTGTCAAACCTTGGGTCGGATCTTCTGTCAGACCTTCTGTCAGACCTTCTGTCACACCGTCTATCAATCCTTCTGTC
>JAAYJK010000133.1 GCA_012522955.1 Syntrophomonadaceae bacterium | reverse complement strand
TATTGCTAGTTTCAAAATATTAAAGGAAAGGGGGAGAGATGAAGAACAGAACAGAAGAAAATTCAGTTTATTGAAGGAGGGAAAGAATTTTGAGTTTTGGTTTTACTTACAATGAAGACCAGCTGGCTTTACAGAGAACGGTACGCAAGTTTGTGGAGAATGAAATAGTGCCGGTCAGACATGATTATGACGAGTCCGAAGAATTTCCCTGGCCTGAAGTGAAGAAAATGCATGAACTGGGCATTTTCTGCATGAATGCACCGGAAAAATACAATGGGATGGTCTTCGGCAATGTGACTCTCTGCATGGTATGTGAAGAACTATGTCGTGGGTGTTTAGGCATTGGTATTACGCCCTTGGCTAACATGCTGGCTTCAGAACCCCTTTTATATGGAGGTAATGAAGAACAGTGGGAATGGTGGTATCCCAGGATATGTGATGAAGGTAAATTGGCGGCCTATGCAGTAACCGAACCAGGGGCTGGATCTGACGTAGCCGGGGTTTCTACCTCAGTAAAAAAAGACGGAGATTATTATATACTGAATGGCACTAAATGTTTTATCACCAACGGACGCCATGCTTCTCAATTATGCGTCTTGGCTACCCATGACAAGAGCAAGGGAAGTCGGGCCCAGTCCTTTTTTATTGTCGACACCGATACGGAAGGGGTATCTTTCGGCAAAAGCGAGCATAAGATGGGCATGCGTTGTTCTGAAACTTCGGAAGTAATATTCGATAATGTTAAAGTTCACAAAAAATGGAGGATTGGGGAAGAAGGAGATGGATTCAAACTGGCCATGAAGTCCTTTAATTCTTCCCGCCCCTTTATTGCTTCGGCCTCAACCGGGGTAGCTACCGGGGCTTTTGAATTTGCCCGGGATTACGCCAAGGAGAGAAAAGCATTTGGCAAACCTATTGCCAATTTCCAGGCTATTCAATTTATGCTGGCTGACATGGCCATGGAAATCGAAGCAGCCCGGTTATTATGGCAGAAAGCGGCCTGGCTGCTGGATGAAGGCCTGATGGCAGCAGAATTGTCAGCCATATGCAAGTGTTATGCAGCCGATATAACCATGAAAGTTACCACCGATGCAGTACAGATACTGGGTGGATATGGATTCTGCCGGGACTACCCGGTGGAGAAGATGATGAGAGATGCCAAAATACTGCAGATTTTTGAAGGCACCTCACAAATACAGCGAGTTATCATCGCCAAAGACGTTTTATCCTAGATAGAGATATATATAACTGAAGGAGGAGAATTATATGAAGTTTGAACCTATTCCGCTTCGGAAGGGTAAGGCGAAACCGCCAACTTACAAAGTAATGGGCATGAAGGAAGCGGTGAGCAAGTTTATCCATGAAGGATGTTACTTGGGTATGTCGGTCAGCGCTGCGCCGGCCGCTATTATATGGGAAATGGTACGACAGAGAGATAGAATCAAAACCGTGAGTTTATCCATAACCAGTCAAATCGGAATGTCTTCTGCACTCATAGGATCAGGTTTGGTGAACAGGATTGAAATGGCATATAACTGGGGCGGTATTGAAGGTGAAGACAAGGTATTTAGACGGGCAGTGGAAAAAGGTATTCCCCGGCCCCTGGAAGTTGAAGACTACAGCAATTATGGCTGTGCTATGAGATGGGAAGCAGCTTCCCTGGGTTTGGGTTTTATGCCGGTCAAATCTCAACTGGGATCTGATATCATCAAGCACAATCCCCGGATCAAAGTCATAGATGACCCCTACACTGGAGAGCCGGTAGCTCTGGTGCCGGCATCAGCTCCCGATGTGGGCATCGTACATTGTGCCCGGGCTGATGAAATAGGTAATGTTCAATGTTACGGTTTGTACGGCAATACTGATCTGCTGGCCCGGGCCTCTAAAAGGGTCATAGTCAGTGTGGAAGAAATCGTTTCCCAGGCTGAGATTCGCCGTATGTCCAATATAACCGTTATTCCTTACTATTATGTAGACGCCGTAGTTCATGCACCATTTGGAGCCCACTGGAGGGAGTCCAACTTCTATTATCATCATGATTTGGCCTATGGTCTGGATGCTTATCGTCAATTTGCCACCCAGGAAGGCTTTGATGCCTGGGCTGATAAATATATCCACGGTACCAAAGATTGGGATGAGTACTGCCAGTTGGTAGGATATGATCGTCTAAATCGTCTAAGACTCAGTGAAAACAAATACCAAAAATTTGGAGAGGTGAGGTGATATCAATGTCCGAGTACGCTAAGGATTACTCCTTGCCGGAATTGATGGCTGCGTCAGTAGCCCGGGAAATAAACGACGGAGAATTATGTTTTATCGGAGTAGGGATGCCCTTAATGGCAGCTACGGTAGCCAAGTTCACTCACGCCCCTAATTTTAATATGATGGTCGAATACGGGGCTG
>JAAYJK010000132.1 GCA_012522955.1 Syntrophomonadaceae bacterium | reverse complement strand
CGCATAACCATGGGGTTGGCACCGGCTGCTACGTTCTTAAGTCCTTCTTTGATCATGGCCTGGGCTAGTAAGGTAGCAGTAGTAGTTCCGTCTCCAGCCACATCATTGGTCTTGGTAGCAACTTCTTTTACCAGCTGGCAGCCCAGGTTTTCCCAAGGATCTTCCAGATCGATGTCACGAGCTATGGTAACACCGTCATTTGTAATAGTGGGTGATCCAAACTTGCGATCCAAAACCACGTTTCTTCCTTTGGGTCCCAGGGTAACTTTAACCGTATTGGCCAGAGCGTCCACACCTTTTTCAAGTGATCTTCTTGCCTCTTCACCAAATTTTATCTCTTTAGATACCATTGTTGTGTATCCTCCTTCTTTTTCTTTTCGTTTAGACTAGTTTTGCTAGAATATCTTTTTCGCCCAATATCAGGAGCTCTTCTCCATTGTACTTAATGCTGTTGCCGGCATATTTCCTGTAGATAACCTTGTCTCCCACTGCTACATTCATAGGGATTACTTCACCTTTGTCATTTAATGCTCCCGGCCCCACAGCCAGCACTTGTCCTTCCTGGGGTTTCTCTTTGGCACTATCAGGCACATAGAGACCGCTCTTGGTCTTTTCTTCGCTTTCCTCACTGGCTTTGATAACCACATGATCTGCTAAAGGTTGAATGTTCAAAGGTATACCTCCTCTTGCGTTTTTTATTTATTATGTTGTTAGCACTCATCACAATTGAGTGCTAACGCTAAGTATAATATTAGGCAAGATTCGGCCAGTATTCAAACTAGAAAAAAGGCCAAATTCGCCCAATATCATCGATTAGTAGTATGCTCCTACCTTTTCCTTTTTATACCTTCAAATAACACGTTTTTTGATTTTACTCCACTATTTGAAACAAGGGGACCTTCTTTCAAATTAATCCTGTCCGCATTCGCTGGCCGATCCGATAATTATATCCAATCCGTGGGACAGAGCAGGAAGAATGGCTTCCAGCGACTCCCTCACTCCTTTAACACTGCCGGGCAAATTAATAATCAGGGTATTTCTTCGGATTCCGGCTACCGCCCGGGATAACATTGCCTTGCTGGTCTTCTGCATTCCATAAGCCCGCATGGCTTCAGGAATACCGGGCACCATTCTTTCAATTACCTCCAAGCTGGCCTCGGGGGTAATATCACGGCTGGAAAAGCCGGTGCCCCCTGAAGTTAACAGAAGATCCAAGCCCAGTTCATCACAGGCGTATTTCATGTTTTCTACAATAATAGGCTTTTCATCTGGGATGACCTGGTAGTACTGTAGCAAATAATCGGGCCCCAGCAAATCTCGAATTTGCTCCCCGCTGCGATCTTCCCTTTCGCCGGCCGCAGCTTTATCACTCATAATCAGTATACCGGTTTTATACATCATATCACCTCTACCCGGTCGGCCTTCTTGATTTTGCCCCCCTCTATTACCCGACAAAACAAGCCTTCATAAGGCAACAGGCTTACGCCCAGGGTTTTAGTCACAACGCTGGGGTGATCTTCTTTGCCGATTTGAGACACCTCCAGAATCACACTTTCTCCCAGCTTCAGCCGACTGCCCACCTGAATCTGCTTAAAATCTATACCCTCGATTAACAAATTTTCCGCAAAGTCGCCGGGGCCTACATCCAGCCCATGTTCCTCATTGGCTTTTAAAACTGAGGCTCGATCCAGACAGGTAACCTGTCGGCTCCAGGGTCCGGCATGTCCGTCGTTTTCTATACCGTGATCGGCTATTACATTAGCCTGAAATATTTCCCGCTTAAGCTGCCCCCGTTCCGGGCTGGTACAGATGGAATAAAGGCTACCCACCTGTTTAGCGGCTTCTCCTTCCACATTAAGCAGATGCCCGCTTTTTCCGCCCTCTTTTTCCACCAACATAATGCCGCCAATCTCCATCCAACGGTCCAGGGCTTTGCCCATATCGTATATAGTCAAGGCGGCAACGGTTGCCGCAGTAATAGCCTCCATTTCCACCCCGGTTCTGCCATTATTTTTCACCTGGGAATGGATAATAATCCGAGAGTTTTGGATATCGAACTCAAAATCGATATCAACCGAGCTCAAAAGCAAGGGATGACACATGGGAATTAGCTCAGGAGTTTTTTTAGCCCCCATAATTCCAGCTACCTGGGCTACCGCCAGCACATCCCCTTTTTTTACCCCGCCGCTTTTTATGGCCGCCAAGGTCTCTGGCTTCATTTTCACTTCAGCCCGAGCTATGGCCACCCGGTCAGTTTCCTCCTTTTTGCTGACATCCACCATGCGAGCCCGCCCCTGATCATTAATGTGAGTAAAATCCACCCGCTATCATCCTCCTATTTGGTACATCATACGTTTATTATCGCTGCCCCAACCCGAATTCATCTGATGACGGGGAGCTTTATTGACGATGGTTTTTAAAAAAAGTTCTCGCAATTCATCCTCCCCAGCTCCAGCTAAAAGAGCCGATTTAAGATTAATCTCAGCTTTTTCGTACAGGCAACCCCTAAGACTGCCATCAGCAGTCATGCGTATCCGGTTACAGCTAGCACAAAAATGGTTGCTCATAGGGCTTATAAACCCAATGGTTCCCTTTCCCTTACGCATGTGGTAATACTTGGCCGGACCATTACCTTCTATTTTGCTTCCTTCATATAGTTCATATTCCTGTTCAATTCTAGTTTTGATTTCATCTACCTGCATTACCCGTTCCGGCTTCCAATAAAACAAGTCCCCTACCGGCATAAACTCAATAAACCTGATATGCAGGGGATATTGGTAAACCAGATCAGCAAAATCCATGATTTCCGAGTCATTAAAGCCCCGTATTATCACGGTGTTAATCTTAACTGGTTCCATCCCTAATTCCAGGGCCTTAAAGATTGCTGTACTGACCTTTTCCAGATCTCCGCCCCGAGTTATATATTTAAACTTCTCGGCCACCATGGTATCCATGCTGAAATTCACCCGTTTAAGACCGGCTTTCTGCAGATCACAAGCCATTGAATTGAACAGCATCCCATTGGTGGTCAAGGCTAAATCGTCTATCTCCGGCAAACTGGCAATATCTCCAACCAATTGTACAATATTCTTTCTGATCAAGGGCTCTCCACCGGTTAAACGCACCTTGCGAATGCCTAAACTTGAAGCCACCCGGACCAGACGAGCTATCTCTTCCAAACTCAATATACTATAATGCTCTACTTTTCTTATTCCTTCTTCCGGCATGCAATAACGGCACCTCAAGTTACACCGGTCAGTGATGGAGACTCGCAAATAGTTGATCTCTCTCCCGTAACTATCCTTCATCCTAATCCCCCCTCATCACCCTCTTATAAAACGGCCACCCTGTCCTTCTTAAAAGCACCCCAATTCGCAACCGTAGATTTTTATCCCCGCTTCATCACAGATTTCTCCCATTCGGGCCAGTTCCACTCCGTTTTCCTGGGCGAACTTCCTGGCCTGGGTACAGCTAATTTTCTCGCCACCACAATATTCCGTCAGTTTGTTAATCAGTTCCTCTTGATTCATTATCATTAACCTCCCCGCTAAAAATAAATTTCTTTATAACTCCCCATCTGAATCCAGTTTTAAAGTCATAAGCGGATAAAAAACATCTCCAAAAGCATGTTTAGCTAATATCGACGACAAAAGCCCCGAAATATGACGGTTTTTTATAATTATTCTAATCCATTATACACCATATTGTGACCCAGCACCATTTACATTTGCTGGTGTCCGGGCCATTATCAAAGCAGGTATAGAACTACTTCTATCCGGCATCATAAGACATTCCCTACGCTAATACAATACTAGGGAATAATATTAGGGAATATGGTATGATTAGATGCAGAAACTAGTCTAAATCCTTCATTTAAGAGAGGAGGGTATTAAGATGTCGGCCGTACAATGGATACTAATAGCTATAGTAAGTGGCGCCATTGAGGTGGCTTCAGCAGGTTTTTGGTTCTTGTGGCTGGGAGTGTCGGCCCTGTTAGTAGCATTGGGAGTTAGTCTGGGTTTTTTCAATAATTTGGAGAGTCAGCTGCTAATGTTTGCCCTGTTCAGTGCTCTCTTCATAATCTTTACTCGTCCCCTGGTGGTAAAGCTTTTTAAGTCAGAAGATATCCCTACCAATACCGAGGCCCTTATAGGTCAGCACGGAGTAAGCCTTAACGAGATAAAGCCATTGCACTACGGACAGGTAAAGCTTAATGGAGAAATCTGGACTGCAGCTTCAGATGAGGAAATCACTGAAGGTTCCCGAGTAGAGGTTATAGGTATAGAAGGAGTTAAGCTCCTGGTTAAAAATGCCCGTTAATATTCCAATGGTCTCAATAGAAAGGAGAGATATGGATGCAATATTTTGTTAATACCATGTTAGTGCTCTTTGTTATTTTTGTAGGTTTAACTTCAATAAAAATAATCAGACAGTCCACCGTAGGCATAGTGGAACGCTTGGGCAGGTACCATAAAACGGCAGCCCGGGGCATCAATGTCATCGTGCCTTTTATCGATCGTTTCCGGGCTATCGTAGATTTAAGGGAACAGGTAATGGATTTCCCGCCCCAGCCGGTTATCACCAAAGACAACGTAACCATGATGATTGATACCGTTATATATTTCCAGGTCACTGATGCCTTCAAATATATATACGAAATCTCATCTCCCATAAGTGCTATCGAGAACCTTACCGCCACCACCCTAAGAAATATCGTGGGTGACCTGGAATTGGACGAAACCCTTACTTCCCGGGATATAGTAAATACCAAGCTTCGGGCTATTCTGGACGAAGCTACTGATAAATGGGGAATAAAAGTCAACCGGGTGGAATTGAAAAACATCTTGCCACCCCAGGATATACAGAACGCCATGGAAAAACAGATGCGGGCTGAGCGGGAAAAACGTGAAGCCATTCTGCGGGCCGAAGGCCAGAAAACTGCAGCCATATTGGATGCCGAAGGTAGAAAACAATCAGCCATTTTAACCGCCGAAGCAGTCAAAGAAGCCGCCATCAGAGAAGCGGAAGGTTCAAGGCAATCCAAGATTCTAAATGCCCAGGGGGAAGCTGAAGCCATCCTTTCAGTACAGAGAGCCTTTGCCGACAGTTTGGTAATGATTCGGGAAGCCGAGGCCGATAATAAGGTGCTGGCCCTAAAATCCCTGGAAGCCTTGAAAGTAATCGGTGACGGACAATCCACCAAACTGATCATACCCGGAGATTTAGCCGGTCTGAGCGGAGTCCTGGCTGCATTAAAAGAAGTAGTGGTAGATGAGAAGAAGCCGGAGCAGTCTTAAAGCGAGATTAGTCTGGTGCTACAATCCCATGTTGACTTATTATTGACAAAATCAGCCAACTATATTATATTTGGGACATAAATGAAAAAGGCAAAACCATTGAAAAATGGTGACGCAAAGCTACAGGGGCTAAAGCGGGATGACCGTTATGCCAGCCAGTTGCCGGAATAACCTTAACTAAGGCTTAAAACCTGTATTTGTAATGCAGGTTTTTTGTTTTCCAGGTTTATCCCGGAATATCTCGTCATTAAAACAATTCTAGACATGAAAAAGGCAAAACCATTGAAAAGTGGTGACGCAAAGCTACAGGGGCTAAGGCGGTACAGCCGCTATGCCAGCCAGTTGCCAGTTGAAGTTGACTAAAGTCTGCAGGGTTGTGCAGATTTTATTGATGGGGGTATTCTAGATGAAGCTTATAAAGTATTGTAGTATTGGATTAACTACCCTGTTGTTGTTATTCCTGGGCCATCTGTGCTTTGATGATGTCCAGGCTCAGGCCTCCTACTACTCAAGTCTAAAAAACTCCAGTATTCAAATCACTACTCCTAATAGCAGCAGTATTAGCTGCCAGGATAGTCTCTTAATCGAAGGAAGCTCCAATTTGAAGGAGATATGGTTTGGTATCCGGGGTCCCCAACAGGAGTTGAGCCTGTGGAAGGCCCAAGTAAAAGAGGGGATCTTTAGCACCACTATTAACCTGCGCTTTGGTTCTGGCCAGTACACTATCTGGGCCGGAGCCGATCCTCATCGTTTTGACGGCACTATTCGTTTTCTGGTCCACAACCAATCCGTTACTGACAACCGTTATATGGTTGCCTCCATCTATGTGGATTCCCACCAGTCCGAAATAATAGACTTGGCTGCAGCCATAGCCCCAGAGGGTATGAGTGGCCGAGAAAAGGCAGAAAGCATTCACTCCTGGATTACTCAAAATATTAAATATGATTATGAGGCTTATCTTAATCAGGATGTGCACCTTCGCCAGGCCAGTCAGATTCTGAAAGAAGGAAAAGGCCTGTGCCGTGATTTTTCCTTCCTATTTGCGGCTCTAGCTCGAGCGGCCCAGCTTCCCGCCAAAGTGGTATACGGCCAGGCAGAAACTGATAGCAACTGGGAAATGCATGCTTGGAATGAAGTTATGATCGATGGGCAGTGGGTAGCCGTAGATAGCAGCTGGGATGCCGGCTACATTAAGGGCAAAAGCTTTGTCCAGGCTCCCTCCAGAAAGTATCTGGCCCCGGATGCTAAAACCTTTGCCCTCACTCACCGGCTTACTCAGACTACGGTTCATTAATATAAATCGTCTAAGATAAACTACAGGTGCCCCTACAGGCCGTGGGAAACCTGCCTGTGAACCTGATTAGGAATCAATCCTATTTTTACCTTTTTCCTGCCGATATAACAAGGCTAATGCTTCAGTGCGATTGCGAACATTCAGTTTTTTAAAGGCATTGCGCAAATGCGATTTAATGGTAGATTCTGAGAGGCCCAGGGATTTTGCTATTTCATTATTAGAGGAACCCTGAGATAAATGATTGATCACTTCTCTTTCTCGTTGGGTCAGCAGAGATAGCCCGGAGAATTCAGTTTCTTGCAGCCGCGGACTGAGATATTCAGGACCCAGCCTGGGTAAGCACATAATTCCAGCTCCAACAATAAGCTCAACTGCTTTAACCATCTGGCGGGGAAGTAAGCGCATAGGCAATAGTCCTCGCACGCCACTATCCAAAATAGCTAAGATATCATAATCACCAGGATTTTCAACAATAATAACTGTTTGTAGAACTGGACAGGTTTTAATCAAATCCTTTAATAAGATAAGAAAATCTGACCCGCTGACCTTCCAAACAACTACATCAGGCTGAATGATTGCAGCCCTTTCAATCAGTTGATCAGGCAACAGCTTATCCAAGACCTGGAAACTATTATTTTCCTCAAAAGCTACAGCTAAAGTTTTATTATACAGTGGTGAATCACTGCAGAGGACAATACGAAATCTATCCATATTATTACCACTCTATTCCCTTCATAGAAATAAACTCCTAGCCTCATCATTCGCGATGCTAACTGGGATATGAAACATCCTTCTGTTATAGACAGCAAGTCAGCTCACCAATGTTATGCCTTAACCCTTAATTCAGTGTAGCTTTGTATGCCGATTCCTGACTTGGATGGTGAGCTACATAAATTGAAATAACTAAACAATAGGGGGCAAATTTTTAGGTGTTTAATGCATACCGCTTTAAAAAAAGTCCCAGTTTAGGACCAACTCTGAACGTTCGGTTACTATCCAGTGCACTGGAACGTCAGCTTCATGAGGATATACATTGTCGATAACCTGGAATTCATAAGCCACACCACAGGTAAAGGCGTCTTTCCTCAAACGGGGCAGGAAGCTATCATAATAGCCGGCCCCATAACCCAAGCGGTAGCCCTTGGCATCATAAACCAGTCCGGGGACTAAAACCGCATCAATTCTCTGCTCCGGAAATGCTGGCCCGGTGGGTTCCAATATACCAAAAACCCCCAGCTTCAGTTCTTCTCGGCACGTATACTCAGCTGCTTCCAGCTTTTTGTCCGCCCTCACCCGGGGTAGTAAAATATTTTTGCCGGCTTTTTGGCAACTATCCAGGAGGGACCATAAATTCACCTCTTGATTGATGCTGCTAAAGCCCATTAGGGTTCGGGCTTTCTGCACCGGTTCCAACTCCATTACCCGAGCCCCTATCCTCTCACTGGCTTCTCTTACCTGTTCCGGATTCATCTGGCTACGGCGCCGCTTCATTTCTTCTCTTAAAGCCTGTCGACTGTGCCTAGGATTACTACTATCTATCATTTTATCTATGCCTGCTCCTTTTAATATAAATATTTTCCTTGCTTTTAATTCCGATCCAAAGATATAAGCCTAGGGCCACCGCCAACAAAATCAGGGTATATACCTGCCCCAGGGTAAAAGGTCCCCAGTTAATAAGGCTAAAGCGGAAGAATTCCATAATAAAGCGGTAAATGGAATAACCGATGAGATAGACGATAAAAACCTGCCCCTTGAAAAGCCGGCGCTCATATAGCCATAACAAAAAGGCTGCCAAAATAAAATTAAGCAATGAACTATATAATTGAGTAGGATGACGCAGTTCTGCGTCTAGATGTGGAAATACCACTCCGAATTCACTTCCGGTAGGCAGTCCATAGCAACAGCCATTAAGAAAACACCCGATCCTTACTAGCGCATATCCCAGGGCTAAATAGGGAGCAAAAATGTCGGCCATTTCCCAAAAATCCAGCCTCTTTTTCCAGATATAGAGCAAGAAGGCCAATAAACCGCCTATAAAAGCGCCATACCAGACTAGGCCGGATAAACCTGGGGAAAAGAAACTAAGGGGATTGGCCAGGAATTCTGCCCATTCATAAACGATAATGTAAGCTACACGGCCTCCCAATATCCCGAATAACACCATGATTATCACCATGTCCAGGACCATTTCCCTATCATAACCTTCCCGGTCAAATCGACGCCTTATTCCTAATATTGCTAATATTGCAGCAATTGCAAGCATAAACCCCCAGGAATATATTTTCAAGCCCCCAAACTGAAGCAAAACCGGGTGCATCCACCATTCCTCCTTCACTCAAGCACTTATCCACAGTCCATAAAACCCACAAATCCCAACCCGTCGTTTTGAATATGACTTTGTACATTATACAGGACCCGATAAAACCTTGAATTATAAGTTATCAACAAAGTTTTCCACATTATCCACAATAGGTTTTCACAATGAGGATAAACTTGGGTAAGCATTGAGCCTAAGTGAGGCATAACAATTTCTTATAAATTGTTGATACCCCATACCGGCTATCATAGCTGCGTTATCAGTGCAAAGACTCAGGGAAGGACAAAAAACTTTTATTTTTCTTGACTCGGTTCTTTGTTCCATCAAAGACCTTAATTCTTGATTGGCAGCTACTCCACCTGCCATCAGGATGGACTCTACACCATAACGGCTGGCCGCCTGCAGTGACTTTTCCACCAAGACTTCGATCAGAGCCTGTTGGAATTCCGCAGCCAAATCGCATACCTGCAGTTCGCCCGCCTTCTCCAATTTTTTCTTCATATTCATAGTGGCTGTCTTTAAACCGCTAAAACTAAACTCGTAATCCTGCCGGTCCAAAAATACCCGGGGCAATTTCATTTTACCCGCCTGGCCCTCTTGAGCGGCCTTCTGTATGGCCGGCCCCCCAGGATAACCCAATCCCAGAAATCGGGCTACTTTATCGAAGGCTTCTCCGGCTGCATCGTCCCTGGTTGCGCCCAGGACCTGGTAATGATTGATATCCTGCATCAAAAGCAGGCTGGTGTGTCCCCCTGACACTACCAAGCAGACCGCTGGAAATTTGATATCCTCATGTTCCAG
This sequence comes from Syntrophomonadaceae bacterium, assembly GCA_012522955.1. Lineage (GTDB taxonomy): Bacteria > Bacillota > Syntrophomonadia > Syntrophomonadales > Syntrophomonadaceae > JAAYJK01. The sequence continues at coordinate 7,323 of JAAYJK010000132.1, read as the reverse complement.
CATATTGGCATAAATATGTCCATGCAGGTGATTAACAGCCAGCAACGGACGCTGCAGAGACCAGGCCAGACCCTTGGCAAAAGAAAGCCCTACCAGCAAGGCCCCAACCAATCCTGGCTCATTGGTTACAGCTACCGCGTCAATATCCTGATACTCAAGACCTGCATCAGCAAAAGCCTGATCCACTACCAGGGCTATGTTTTCAATATGTTGGCGGGAGGCCACTTCCGGCACCACTCCCCCAAACTGGGCATGAATCTGTACCTGTGAGTTAATTACATTGGACAATATATGGCGCCCGTTTTTCACCACTGAGGCCGCAGTTTCGTCACAAGAGGTCTCAATACCCAGAATCAAAATATCTTTCATCTTGCCTACCTCAAATTAGAAATTTGGTCATAATAATAGCGTCTTCCTTATTGTCAGTATAATATTCTTTTCTTAAGCCGGTAGGTATAAAACCCAGGCTATTATACATGCTTTGGGCCGGATAATTGGAGGTTCTTACCTCCAGCAGTATTCGCTGAGCCCGCTTCTCCCTGGCAATGGCCTCCAGTCTATCCATCAGCAGTTTGCCCAGGCCTCTTTGTCGATGCTCACTGGCTATAGCCACATTGGTGATATGGGCTTCTTCGAAAACCACCCAAATACCTCCAAAACCTACTATTTGCCCTCCAACATCACATACCAGATAATTGGCAAAGGTATTTTTTAGTTCCCCCAGATAGGATGCTCTGGACCAGGGCAAGGGAAAGGACTCCAATTCTACCTGCATTACCCCATCCAGATCTTGGGCCGTCATTTTTCTTATCAGACAACTGGTTTCCAGCACTAGATTTCTCCTTTTTTCAGGCGGTACTCGGCTTCGGACAGTCGAATATAAACTGGTCCCAGTCGATACAGATCCTCAAACTCACCCTGCCCAGCCTTGTCTACCGCTAATATGCCAGCGGCCGCCGCCCGTGGCAACATGAGATGCCCGGGCATGACTTTTAGCTGCTCCTGCAATTCCTGCTGAAAATAAGCACCATATCTATAATAACCATCACCCAGCAGTATGACTCGCTGCCCTTGGGCCATCAATTCCCGAGCCTGGCTCACTACAGCTTGAGGAGTGCCCACCATGGCTTCCTGCAAGGCTTCAGGGCCTTGCTCCCTCATGCTATAAAACCCATAATAAAGCTCGTTTTTCCTAGCATCCAGCAAAGCCCCAACCAGGTCATCACTGCCCGCAGCATTAGCGGCCAGAGTATCCAGGGTGGATAGGGCCACGATAGGTTTGTGAGCGGCCATGGCTATACCCTTCACTGTCGCCATTCCTATTCTCAACCCAGTAAAGGAACCTGGTCCTACCGTTAGCGCCAAGGCATCCAGATCAGCCGGGCTGCAGTCGCATTCCTTCATAATACGGTCAATAGTAGGCAAAAGAGTTTCGGAATGGGTTTTCTTATAATTAATAAAACTTTCAATTAAAACCCGGTGGTCCTCGACCAGGGCTGCACCCGCCACCGGGGTAGAACTATCCACCGCCAATATTAACACAATCTCTGCAACTCCTCAATTTTCCTCTGATATTGTGAGCCCTGGGCCTTTATGCTAACCCGGCGCTCCCGTTCATAGTCATCATCTATAAGGGATATATCTACTAACAAAGCCTCTGGGGGCAGAATACCGGCTCCGGCCTGAGGCCACTCAATTAAGCTTAGGCCCTGCCGTTCCAGGTAATCTTCCACCCCCAGATCATAAATATCATTTGGGTTTAAGCGATAAAAATCAAAATGATTGATCTGCATATTTTCCATGAGGTATACATTCATCAGGGCAAAAGTAGGACTGGTAACTCGTCCCTGATACCCCTTGGCTCGGGCTATTCCCCGGACCAGAGTGGTTTTTCCCGCTCCCAGCTCCCCCTTCAGGTAAACCAGGTCGTTGTCATCCAACACTCTGGCTATTTTCTCCCCCAATCGCTCCATTTCATTTTCATTGTATATCAATATTTGCACTTTCTCACCTCTACCTGAGAAGATAATTGTTGTTGACTAGGGCAAATTCTTGTACTCATCCCGAATCTGCTTAAAGTCTTCCCAAACTGGACGCTTGTAACCCGGGTTCCTCAGCAAAGCCGCCGGATGAAACGTAGGCATGATTTTAATCCCCTGCCGAATCAGCCAGCTACCCCTGATCCTGCTGATTTTGGCTTTAGGATCGATAAGGGTTTGGCTGGCCATGGAGCCCAGACAGACTATGATGGAGGGTTTGATCAGCTTAATCTGTGCTTCCAAGTATTTCTGGCACTCTTTTACCTCATCCGGGTTAGGCAGACGATTACCGGGAGGACGACATTTAACCACATTACCTATATACACCTCTGAGCGATTGATCTCGGCTGCCTCCAATATCTTGTCCAGCAACTTTCCGGCCTTGCCCACAAAAGGCTGGCCTTGTATATCCTCATCCTGTCCCGGTCCTTCCCCAATCAGCATCAAGCGAGCATCCGGGGGACCCTCTCCAAACACCACCTGGGAACAGCTTTCTCTTAACCGGCAGCGACGGCACTCCCGGGCAATCTTTTCCAATTCTATGATATCCTTGATATCAGCATAAGCTTCTTCTCTTCCCAACCCCGGCAAAAAAGGCAGATGGGAATAATCATCTGCTTGAACTATCAAGTCGGATTCTACTTCAATCTCCTCACGGTTCTCCGGGAATTCCTCAAACAAACCCGGCTGCTCGTTAGTCATTTTCTCCCCTCCAGCACCATTTTAATCACAGCTTATATCTTCTCCTGAGCCTTCTTTTACGACATAGCTCGAACTATGCCGCTACTCAAGCCAGTTATAGCCATAGCGGCTAATATATTGCCCAGGGTTATGGCTGATATAGCCCATTTAAATCGAAGATCCAGCAAAGCCGCAATTAAGGTTCCAGTCCATACCCCGGTCCCCGGCAGCGGAATGCCCACAAACAAAACCAATCCCCAGGCCCCATACTTTTGTATATTATGGCTTTTACCCAAAGATTTATTGATTATCCGATTCACCATCTTCTCAAACAATCTAGTAGTCCTCAGATAGTTGAAAACTGGACGCACGGCAAAGAACACGATTGGTACCGGAATCATACTGCCAATGAAGCTTATGATAGCAGCATTCATGGGTGATAGTCCCAAAGAAATCCCAATGGGAATGGCTCCCCTTAATTCAATAATCGGCAAGGCCGCAGTCAATAAAACCGTTAATTCTATTGTCATGAAATCAAGCAATTGTCTAACTAAATCTTCCATAAACTCTCCCGAAATGGAAATAATCTAATAAGTGAAAAGTCAAATCTCCTGGTTAACAAGGGCAGAAGCGGAATTAAGAACTTAACACTGGGCATTAAACTATTTATAATATTACTAATAAGGTTAATTATAGCATTATTATGCTTTCGGTTCAGGCCTTTTTCCATGCCTACCGGGCCTTATTAGTATCAAGACGGTTTTGTCCAAAGGTTATTAAACTAACCGCCTGCACCTATGTTATTATAAAAGAAGAGCTTAAGATTGGAGTTGAATTGATGCGTAATTACAAGAAATTGTTTATCGGGGTAATTGTCCTGGTTAATATACTGTTGGCGGTGGGTATTTATACCAACTATCAGTTGAATCATCGCGGGATGCTTTCCCATCCGGAAATGGTGTCCACTGACCATGACGGCCATCAACCAACAGGTGAAAACAACACCAACTCCCCTTCCAACTTAAACAACTCTCAGAACATCGCTGAAACCGAGGGACAACAAACCTGGTGGACGGCCCTTCTTAACCGTTTTAATCATTCCGAAGCAGGTGAGCCATCAGCAGCAGATAAGCCATCCAATGAGGATGTGATCAAATTAGCGGAAAAGCAATTGGGCCAATCAGTAGATAAAGGGGATGTAGCCAAAGTGGGGGCCATATTGATTAAGCGATTAAACAGTGAAGAACTGTCCTTTATATATAAAATGACTCAAGAGAGCAAGCCCTCCTCTGCAGATATCAAGAAAGCCAAACAAATACTGCAAAATAAATTGACCTCGGAAGAACTGCAACTGGTTCATGACGTGGCCCTTAAATACGGAAAGAAAATTAATTTCTGATACTAATACCTGATACTACATCAAGTTAGCCCTCTTATCAAAGGGGGCTATCCCATACCATAAATTACTCCCGGGAAAGTCATGTCCCCGGGAGTATTATCAAAATTCTATATTCATGTTTCATTTTATAACTCAGGGTACTATTTCAACAATTACATTAACCTAAACGTATATTTGGGATACTATTAATTTTCCTGCTTCCGCCTCGGTTATAGTAACTGCATTGGTTGCAAACCTGCCATCAAGAACCCCGAATTCCGAATCCCATGCGAAGACATACTCGGTTCCACTATAGGTGAATCCAATACGATCTGTTCCCGCTTGAAGTCCTGCTGCTGTTACCCCAGCTATTTTAGCAGCTGCATCGGCAGGGTTTACTAGTATAGTTACGTCGGTTCCACCTGTTACATTTCCAATCGCCATTATTATAGCATTTATATCTGCCAAAGTAACAGGTACTACTGGTGGTGCTGGTTCTTGGCTTATTACTATGTTATAGGTGGTGGCACCTACGGCTTTAAACTGGATCGTTTTTCCATCCAAACCACCCAAGATGGCATCATTCCAACTTGTACCTCCAGCCAAAACGGCAATGGCTAGCTGGAGGTCGGCAGCCTGGTCAACCGGGTAACTTATTCCTGATACGATAACCTCGGTCGGGATCTGACCAGCTTGAGTAAGTAATAAGTTGCGGATACCGATATTTTTCAACAGATTGTTTTCCTTTCCCGCTTTTATAGTGGCGTCTATGGTAGTCCCATTAGCGGTGGCGGTAAAATACTCATTAGTCACATCAACCACAGCTGTTGCGCTCAGGTTGATGGTTAGGGTAACGGTGCTGTTAGCATATCCGGTACAAGACAATGTTCCTGTCAGAGTCAGGGTTGGCCCGAACAGGTTGCGCAATGTTCCTACACGGACATTGGTATTTGAGGTCCCGGGCATAAGCGATCCGGCAGTAACATTGTCCAAATTGGACAATACCTTGTTTACACTTAGGTCATTAGCAGTTGTCACAGTTAGGGTACTGTTGGCCGGAGCAGTAATTTTAATTGCATTTACTAAATCGGCATCATTGTATGAACTCAAATCAACAGTAGCTGTAGTGCCACTCACTGTTCCCGCTACATCTGCTGAATTTACGGTCATGGCAATAGCAGTTGCCGCAACGGGAGGTGTTGTGGTCCCGCCACCGCCACCGCCTTGGGTTTCTTCTTTAGTAATATTTGTGTTCTGGGGATTGATTACGTTATTAATAGTTCCGTTACCGGTTACTTCGGTACTGGCATTGGCGGTTAGTTCGCTGACTTTAGCGCTACTCTCAATAATAATACGAACATCCTCAGCGTCGTTGACTATCCTGGATACAGTAGAACCACTGCTAATTCTAATTACCGAACCATCCGCATCACTGTTTATTTTGATACTGTCCACGCTGCCATTGACGGTCACATCAGCTGGCATACCCTCGCAGACGATACTGCTGAACTCACCAGTCAGGGTGACTAAGCCATCGGTGCTTACGATCACGCCTTCAACGGAGGAACCTTCTTCCAGGACCACTTCTGAACCGTCATCCAGGACTATGCTGACGATGGTGGTGCCGTTGCTACAGTAAATGCGTACTCCAGGTTTATAGTTCAGTACGGTTCCCAGCTCACTGTCAGTGACATAGATACTGTTGGCTCCGCCCCCGTCGATCTGGCTTATACCCTTTACAAGAACATTGCTTAGGCCTACACTTCCTTCGCCTACATTCTGGGCTATAAGCAGATTGCCTTCGATGGTAGTATTTATAAGGTTTACCCCAGCCACAGTGACGATCACATCACCGGTGATGGTGGTAGAGCCTTCTTCAGGACCAAAGGTCCCTGCTGTATTGAATTTGCTAGGTTCAGGCATGGTGTTTAGGGCGATGACGATGGCTTCAGCTCTGGTAATGAATTTGGCTCCCTGGAATGTGCCATCGGGATAGCCATTTATGTAACCGGCTTGGCTGCAAGCAGCGACAGCTCCTTTGCTCCAATCAGGAATGGAGGCTGCATCTTTAAATTTACTCAAATCCGTAGAGGAAAGATCCAATTTGGTCGCCTTGGCCATCATGACTGCGGCTTCCTGACGGGTGATGCTGGCATTGGGTTTCATAGAACCGTCTGGATAACCGGTAACATAGCCGGCTGCAACAGCTTTGTCTACTTCGGGAGCAAACCAATCACTGCTTGAAACATCGGTGAAGGTTTGGGATACAGTGGCGGTTAACCCCGCTGCATTATTAACTATCTTCATAAATTCCGCTCTGGTGATGGTGTTGGCTGGTTTAAAACTGGCGTCAGGATAACCGGATACCTTATCCTTGCTCAACATATACTCCATCTGAAGTTCGGCCCAATGTCCGTCAATATCCGGCACAGGTCCGGCTGCCTGGGCTCCCGGTACTGCAACAAATGCAACGATCAATGCAAACATTAGTGTTGCAAGAACATTAATTGTAATTTTCTTGCTCAAGAAAATCCCTCCTTGATCCTTTACTTCTTAAAATAGAATTTGTTTTCTCCAGTATTTGTTCATTAAACAACCATCCTTCTTATTTATACCTGCTGAGTTTAGTCAAGTGATAACAGTTGTCAAATCAAGCAGGACTTTCCTATTATCGCCTGTTGGTCAAGATTGAAACATTGGACGGGAAGGGATTTAAATCTAAGTCGGCGGTGAGTAAGATGGAAGCTATACATAAAGACAAATGGTGGGAAGTATTTTAAAAATTGTTTAAAGCGCTCATTTTACCTTAAGTAACTCCCCCCCATTGGTTTATTTCATTTATCATACCATAAATATTGCTACATCCATTGATTTTATTTCCATGGCTCCAAGATGACAATAACATAAAGGAAGCACCTGCTCTCAACAGATGCTTTAATACAAACAATATATTTTATTAGCAGGGGCAGGGTATAGGTAACAGCCCCGGTTTCCTCTGCCAGCACTGTGTCAACTGCATCTTTAAGCAGTACTTTGGCATTAGGATTAGCGGAAATTGCTGTTACATTGGTTGATTTCAGACTATTGGCCTTAAGGTTGTCATAGGAGGTGGTATTCTTATCGAAGCTCACTCCCACCCCGGATGCAGCTAGAATCTGCAGATCGGCATTCATAGAACCACCTCAGTGTTGTTCATCATCATGGATATTTCAGCATTGCTTAGTT
>JAAYJK010000021.1 GCA_012522955.1 Syntrophomonadaceae bacterium | reverse complement strand
GTACTGCTCTCTATGGGCAGTACGCAACTATCAAGTGCTTCTCTAATTGGATACTACTGCTGCTCTAAGTGGGTATAGCTGCTGCCCAAAAGTGAAAATTGGTGCTGCTATTTATGTGAAATAACCAGTTGACTATGGGTTGCAGGTGGAAGGTGCCAAAACCGGTTTAGTGGATACCCTGGGTGGAGATGGATGCCTCTGTCACCTGGTGGTGCAGATATAGAAGGGAGGATGCTATATGGAATACAAACTGCCCTTTAAGGAATACAACAGAGCTTTACGCAAATCCAAGCTACTTGGCTTGAGATGCAACTCATGCGGTGCTATTACCTGTCCGCCCAAAATGAGCTGTCAGGAGTGCACCGGGTTGGATCTGGATATTACCGAATTAGGCGGTAAAGGATTTATAGTGACCTATACTACCAGTTTTGGTGCTCCTCAGGGACGCGATAACGAACTGCCTTTTACTATAGTGATGGTTCAGTTGGATGAAGGTCCATGGATTATGGGGAATTTGATCGACATGGAGACCGATAAAATCACCTTCGATATTATCGGCCGACGGGTCAAAATGAGCAGCCGAGTGTACCCGGGAGATATCTATTCTGCCGGTGCTTCAGCCCGTCCCGTTTTTAGCTTCGATGATTAAAGGCGGTTACTGATACTCTTTTTTGTAAAGGGGGAGTAAAGATGTCCCTGCCCCTGGAAGAAGTCAAAATATTAGACTTATCCATGTATTTACCGGGCCCTTTATGCACTCAGATATTGGCCGATTTTGGAGCGGAAGTTATTAAGATAGAGGAAATCGGTGGCGAATGGGGACGCCGGGTATACCCGTTAGTCGGGGATCAAAGCGCACTCTTTTATGCAGTTAATCGCGGGAAAAAAAGTATAGCGGTTAATCTCAAAACCGAGGAAGGTAAAGAGATATTTCTTGATTTGGTTCGCCATGCAGACGTAGTGGTGGATCAGTTCAGACCAGGTGTAATGAAAAGACTAGGCCTGGACTATGAAACACTGGGGAAAATAAACAAGCGGTTGATCTACTGTTCTATAAGCGGCTATGGGCACAGTGGGCCTCTCCAATATGTGGCCGGTCATGATCTCAATTATTTAAGCCTAGCTGGGGTTACCGGACTTACCGGAACCAGGGATCAGCCCGGAATGTCCGGAGTACAAATAGCTGACCTAGCCGGCGGATCCCTGCAGGCAGTCAGTGGCATTCTATTGGCATTATTAGCTCGGGAAAAAACGGGTCGAGGGCAGTTCTGTGATATTGCTATGCTGGATGGGGCCATAAGTCTGCTGGCGTACAGTCTGGCTGAGTGGTCAGGTCTAGGCATCTTGCCGGGCCGCAACCGGGGAATACTTACCGGTGGTTATGCCTGTTATCAAATTTATGCTACTGCCGATAATCAATTTATCAGCTTGGGGGCGGTGGAGGCTAAGTTCTGGCAGAGGTTCTGCGAAAAAATCGATCGTCAGCAATATATATCCTGCCAGTGGGACGGAGACCGCCAAGATGACATACTAGCAGACATTCAAAGCGTCATGGCCAGTAAAACGCGCCAGGAGTGGGAGGATTTCTTCGCTGACGATGATATCTGCTTTACCCCGGTTCTTAATTTACAGGAAATGGCCCAGCATCCTCAGGTAAAGAACC
>JAAYJK010000131.1 GCA_012522955.1 Syntrophomonadaceae bacterium | reverse complement strand
TTATAGGAACTATAGGTCTTAATTTGGCTAAAGGCTTAACCATATCGCTTCCCCATATGGGGTGCTGTTTCATTATAGCCCATTCTTCATCATTTAGGTTGGATGGTTTATTTAAAATTTCCCGGTCTATCTCTATTTTACCTATATCATGCAAGAAGGATGCATAATCCAGCAAGCGAATTTCTTCTTCACTCAAACCTATCTTTTCCGCCATTTTATGTACATAGTAGGTTACCCTTTCTGAATGACCATAGGTATAGCGATCTTTAGCATTTATCACCGATACCAGGGTGTGAATCGAGTTTAAGATCTCTCTTTCATCATTGCTAATTTCTAATGAGTCTATAATCTAGTCCGTCTATAAATAAACTCCTTAGACCAGGCATTAAATTTTATCAAAATTTAGTTTTAGTGCAGAAAAAGTAAAAACCCCTGAAAATCAGGAGTTAATAATCGTATGGTGCGGCAGAAGGGACTCGAACCCCCACCACCTTAACGGGACTAGAACCTGAATCTAGCGCGTCTGCCAATTCCGCCACTGCCGCACAAGCTATGATTTGTTTTCAACAAAGTTGATTATAGTACAAACATTCGGTTATTGTCAAGCTCATTAGATCCTGCTTTTTGGTGAAGGTTAACCCTGCTAGGTAAGCCTTACGACCTTCCCAGAGAAGATGCGTATTTCCCCTGCCAGGTGTTTCTCTCTTCCAAACGCCGATCAATCAGATTCAGCACCTCCCATTTATTCAGACTCCACTTAGGACCAATCAACAAATTACGTGGACTGTCTCCGGTGAGACGATGAATGACTACCCGGGGTGGAAGTATCTCCAACAGGTCTATTACCAGATCCACATACTCCAGAGGCTCCAGAAAACTGAAGGGATTATCCTGGTACAGGTAGGCAAGCCCGGTTCCTTGCATCAGATGCAAGAGGTGAATTTTTATCCCCTGTATATCCAGTCCGGCTACAATTCTCCCGGTCTCCCGCATATCCTGCACATTTTCTCCCGGAAGCCCTAATATGACATGGGTACAAGTTTCTATGTTCCTGGCTCTTAGCTCAGTGAGAGCCCTTTGGAAGTCAGTGAAACAGTAATGCATATTCATGTCCCGAGCGGTACTGGAGTGGATGGTCTGTAATCCCAATTCAACCCACAGATAGGTCTTACGGTTGATTTCATCCAACAGTTCAATAACCGGCAAAGGCAAACAATCGGGGCGGGTTGCTATAGCCAGTCCCACCACTCCAGGCTGCTGCAAAGCCAGTGTATATAAACTTTCCAGTTGTTCCGGCGGGGCGTAAGTGTTGGTAAAAGCTTGATAGTAGGCGATATACTTCCCTTGGGCCCATTTACGGTGCATAATGCTTCTTACCTGTTCGAATTGTTCTTCTATATTTTGCTGGCGATCACCAGCAAAATCTCCTGATCCTCTTAGGCTGCAGAAAGCACATCCGCCGATGGATTTACTGCCATCCCGGTTGGGACAGCTAAATCCAGCATCCAAGGATATCTTGAATACTTTTTGCCCAAATTTTTGCCGTAGATGATGATTCAGGCTATGATAACGTTTGCCAGCCCAGTTGGGAACCTGAACTATTTCTTTCACTCCATTGCCACATCCTGTCTTTTAATGTTGATTTGCGTTTTTAAACAGGGCTAACTTACTCTATAATAAAAACAGTGTATTAGAATGGAGGCATTATATCTTGTTTAAAAAAGAGTACCTTTATGTCAGTCTGCTCATAACGCTGGTAATAGCTGTAGCAGTGTTTATAGGCAGTCGCAGCCCGGAAATAGACACTGTATATCCTGAAGAACGTCTTCAACTGCAGGCTCAGGACTTTGCTATTAGCACTGATAACGGACAGTTAATAGCTGGCATTACTAGCTGGGAAGAAGCCCTGACTATTTTTCCCCAAGGAGAAAAATTAGGGGGCTCCACAATCTATCATCCAGAAAATGTTCCCGTGTATCTTACCTTTTCGGAAGACGAAAACATTCTGATCGCAGTTCATATTTTCGGAGAAGGCGTTTCTACCGGTCGAGATATTTCCCTGGCTGACTCCCCCAGCCAAGTTGTGGAGCGATATGGTCCCAACTTTATACGTTTTAGTATCAAAAATACTGGAAACCAGGATTATGATATGCTCTATGGTCAAAAAGATGGTAACACAGTGATTTTTCAGGTTCGCCATGATCGCCTGAGCAAGATTATCGTACAGCACCAATTGGAAAACTAAAGTAAACTTAAGGTTGCACCCTTCGAGCACTACTGATGTTCCGCTTCGCCTCACAATTAAGGTTGCATCACCCTGCGAAGCTGAGAGACGGATATTTATGCATCCAAACCCGCGTAATATAACTTTGCGCAGGGGAATCAAGCTTTGATTATAAACATTAAGATATAAAATATGGCCATAAATACCAATCCGATAGGCACTCCATAGGTGGCCCATTCTTTACTTCCTATTCTTAATTTGGAAGCTGAAATGATATTGGGTATATTGCCGGGTATAAGCATGCCGCCGCTTATTAACAGCCCCATTAGAATGGCCTCAACGATCAGGGGGTTAACCATCATGGCCGGGCTGAGTTCAGCTGCACACAGGGTAGCATTATCCAGGACTGCTGATACCATATTAACCCAGTATAGTAATTGAGGGCTCAGACCCAAGATATATTTTTCAATTAATGGTTCAAAACCTTCCCCAAGAAACACCAGGGCCATTACAAACAGATAAACCTTAACCGCTCTTAAAACTACTCCAGTCCAGGTATCAGCTGGTACTTCTTCCTCGTCTTCCAGCAGTGCAGCATAGCCTTCCCCTTCTTCACTGCTGGCGGCTATCTCAGCCGCACCCTCATTATGTCTGGCTACCCGGGCTACGTAAATAGCTGCCATAATTGAAAAAACTGCTACTGCCGGGATAATATACTTGCCCAAGAGCCTGATCAAAAACAGAAAATCCTGATCTAATTTAGATATGGTTATAGTAGCCAAGGGTTCACCTATTGGAGTAAGGGCCGCACCCAAGCCAATAGAATAGCAAGATAATATACAAATCACTATCTTATCCTTTCGCTCCAGGGGCAGCTGGAAAATTATTTCAACCAGTATTATTGAAGCTACAATGGCTGTGATTATACTTGAGGCCAATCCCAATATCAGCACTACCAGGAACACTACTAGGGCCAGGGGAAACTTAATGCATACTTTTCCCATAAAGCGGCCAAAAGGTTCCCGCAACAGGAAAAACAGGGTTCCAGCCACAAGCACTGCTCCAGCAATCATAATCGGTTCCACCAGGGCTTCATGCACCAGTTCCAGGTTCATTTTACTGGAAATGATGGCTGCCCCTATACCCATAATAAATAAAAATAGTTCCAGGTTTTCTTCTACTTTACGAAACAGAAACGGTAAGGATAAGACTAGAATCAGTATTACGATGAGTCCTATTATAACCACTATATCTCCCCCTGATGCCTCTATAATTAGATATTTACCATAAATCTAATTATAGACTTTACGCCAATGATTTAGAAATCAAGGCTACACCAAAATTTTTCGGCACAAGTAAACCCCCATTTATTGAGGGTTTTGTTAAAGCCAGTAATTTAAGGTGTTATCAACACCGATATTCCTAAGCTGCGGTTTAATCAATAATATCCATTCTGAACTCACATTATCTGTGTGCTTAGCAATAAATTCACGCGAAAATGATTTATCCCTCGATAAATTGGTAATCATCGCGGGCGACCACAGGTCGCCCCTACAGACCAGCAACGTTAAGTATGGAACTCAGAGAGGCGTATGTAGGGGCGGTCTTTGACCGCCCGTCGGGCATAGCTACCATTTTGATGCTCGCTAATGTTCTCGACGATGATGGAGCTTATCAGCTCAAACTATCCCAGATTCTTAAAAAGATTAACCATTTCCAGCCCGGTCATGGCCGCATCTGAACCCTTGTTGCCTGCTTTGGTGCCAGCTCTTTCAATAGCCTGCTCAATGGTGTCAGTAGTTAAAACTCCATAAATAACAGGTATTCCTGTGCTTAGACCTACCTGGGCTACGCCCTTGGTAACTTCTGCAGCCACATATTCAAAATGCGGGGTTGCTCCTCTGATCACGGTACCCAGGCAGATCACTGAGTCATAGCCCTTCTGGCTCATTTTCTGAGCCGCTAAAGGTATTTCAAATGCTCCTGGTACCCAGGCCACCTCAATATTGCTTTTTTCCACCCCATGCCTTAACAGGGTGTCCAAACATCCCGACATGAGCTTATTGGTGATGAATTCATTAAACCTGGAAACAACAATACCGAATTTTAAATTTTCTCCAATTAATTGTCCTTCATATACTTTTGGCAATCCTAGCAACCTCCTCTAATATGTTATTCACTAAATCAATTCATTAATTACATATTGGCCAAGAGATGACCCATTTTTTCCTTTTTGGTTTTTAAATAATAGTGATTTTCCTTGCCACTTTCCATTTCCATGGACACTCTTTCAACTACTTCCAGGTTGTGGCCTTCCAAACCTTTAATCTTTTTGGGATTGTTAGTCATCAAGCGCATTTTCTTGATTCCCAAATCACTTAAAATCTGGGCTCCAATTCCATAGTCCCGCAAGTCAGGGGCAAAACCCAGATCCAGGTTGGCCTGCACAGTATCCACGCCCTTGTCTTGAAGTTTGTAGGCCCGAATCTTATTACACAGTCCAATGCCCCGACCTTCCTGGCGCATATAGAGCAAGACGCCTTTACCTTCTTCTTCAATCATTTCCAACGCTCTTTGCAACTGTTCCCCGCAATCGCAACGCCTGCTGCCCAAAGCATCTCCGGTCAGGCACTCCGAATGAACCCGGACTAGAACCGGTTCTTCGATATTCCAATGACCTTTTACCAAAGCCAGGTGCTCTTTCTCATCCAGCAAGGACTTATATGCTACAGCCTTAAAATCCCCAAATGCAGTTGGAAGCCGGGCATCATCCACCCTGAGGATAAGTTTTTCACTACGGCGCCGATATTCAATGAGATCGGCAATGGTAATTATATTAATATCAAACTTGCGGGCGAATTCCATCAATTCCGGTACCCGAGCCATTGTTCCATCGGCATTCATAATTTCGCAAATTACGGCTGCGGGATACAGCCCGGCCAATCTGGCCAAATCAATGGAACCTTCGGTATGTCCTGTTCTTCTAAGGGTGCCCCCTTCCCGATATCTTAAGGGAAATATATGCCCAGGCCGCCTAAAGTCAGACGCCACACTATGGGGTGAGATAAGGGCCTGAACCGTAGCAGCTCTTTCATAAGCGGAAATACCAGTAGTAGTTGTTTTATAGTCTACCGATACTGTAAATGCAGTTTCGTGGTTGTCGGTGTTGTTCATAACCATGGGTTTTATATCCAGCCGATCTAAAGCAGACCCCTCCATAGGCACACAGATGAGCCCCCGGGCATGCACAGCCATAAAATTTATCACATCAGGGGTAGCCTTTTCAGCTGCTACTATCAAGTCCCCTTCATTTTCCCGGTCCTCATCATCAACCACTATAACCATTTTCCCATCTCTTATGTCTTTGATTGCTTCCTCTACACTGTTAAACATCCTGCCGCCCCCTTAAATAAATCCATTTTCAGCCAAGTAATTAATATCGATATCTTTTTTCTTTTGCTCCTGCTTAACTCCGCTTTCTAGCCAGAGTTTTTCCACATAGCGCCCGATTATGTCAGTCTCCAAATTAACTCGTTCTCCCTCTCTTTTCCACCCCAATATGGTCAATTTGGCCGTATGGGGAATAAGGGATACGCTAAAGCTACGCTTATCAACCTCCACTACAGTAAGACTAACTCCATCTACTGCAATTGATCCTTTGGCTACCACATACTTTAATATTCCCGGCGGGGCTTCAATGTGGTATAAAATTGCTATATCCTCTACAGTTTTATTGATTATGGTTCCTATCCCATCCACATGCCCTTGTACCAGATGCCCTCCCAGTCGATCACTTAGTCTCAAAGCTCTTTCCAAATTGACTGGGCTGCCGCTGCTTAAGGTTTTAAGGGTAGTACCTTGATAGGTTTCAGGCATAACATCAGCCTCGAAGCTAGCTCCTGAATACCCGGTTACCGTTAAACACACTCCATTTACAGCTATACTATCCCCTAGTTTAAGCTCTTCCAATGCTTTTGCAGCTTTAATGGATAGGGAAAAGGATTTCTGACCTCGTTTAATCTGCTGCACCTGTCCAATTTCTTCTATAATTCCAGTAAAAATACTATTACCTCCCGTTTGGGTAATTCAGATCCTTCCCAGCTTTTACGGCCTGAGCTACTTAGCCTCAGTTACTACTTACTGCCGTAATTAAGATATCCCTTCCTAGCTGTTTTATATCTTGTATAGTAAGATCCATAGCCTCCCGCATCAATTCAAAACCAGTTCCACCTACCGGACTTAGGGCCTTCCGGCCTCCTATTATCTTAGGTCCAATAAACCAGTAAAACTTATCCACCAGCCCTTGTTCAACCAGGGAGGCATTAATCTCAGCCCCTCCTTCCACCAGTATACTGCTAATCTCCCGCTGAGCCAGGATAGTCAGCACCTGATGCAAAGGTACCAGTCCATGTTCCAATTCTATTTTAATAATCTCTACTCCCAGATGAGTAAGTTCTGCAGCTTTGTGCTCATCAATATCGGTCCCACAGAATACTAAGCTGGGCTGCTCTCTGCTGCTACAGGCGATTATGCTACCAAGGGGTAATTTCAACTGATTATCAATTATTATTCTTAACGGATCGCGGCCATTGCCCTCATTAAGCCTGGTATTCAACTGGGGATTGTCAGCCAGTACGGTACCTATTCCTACCATTATGGCATCATAGGTATTTCTCAAATGGTGTACATACTGTCTGGCCTCAGGCCCTGTAATCCAGCGAGAATCGCCGCTGCTGGCCGCAATCTTACCGTCCAGTGTCATGGCAGTCTTTAGGGCTACAAAAGGCAGACCCTTCTGTATATATTTGAAGAATACTTCATTTAATTCCCTGGCTGCTTGCTGCAGAAGACCAAATTCGGCATCGATTCCCGCTTCCTGAAGTTTCTGCAAACCACCCCCGGCTACTTTGGGATTGGGATCCAGGGTGGCAATAACTACTCGTTTTATTCCCGCCTCAATAATCGCCTCGGTACAGGGGGGAGTTCGACCATGATGGCAGCATGGTTCCAAAGATACATAAAGAGTCGCTCCCCGGGATGCAGACCCGGCAGCTGTCAGGGCATGTATTTCAGCATGAGGGGTGCCGGCTTTTTTATGGTATCCCTCCCCAATAATTTTTCCGTCTTTGACTATGACTGCTCCCACCAATGGGTTGGGACTGGTCCTGCCTTGGGCCAGACTCGCCAATTCGATAGCTCTTTGCATATATTCCATATCTGCTTTTTTCAATTTACCACACCTTAAAAAAACGAAAAAACCCGAGATTTTTTCGGGTTTTGAGCACAGAGTAACTATCCTGCACATAAGGCAGGTCCAATTATCCTTCTTCTCTCATCCAGACTTTAACTGTCGGCCCTGGAATCACACCAGATCCTGCCTTAACGGCTCGCGGGCTATAACCGCCGATAGGGACTTTCACCCATCCCCGAAGAAAGTATCGTTTATTATTTTTGTTAATTTATATTATCATCTTCACTATAAATGGTCAAGCGGGTTGGCCTCACGCAATGTATTGATGGCCTGGCTCATATCCCGAGCTCCAAATATATAGGATCCTGATACCAGGACATTACATCCGGCTTCTATTACCTGAGCTGCGGTAATATCATTAATACCTCCATCCACCTGCAAGTAAGCCCTGGAATTACAGCTGTCCAACATGGCCCTAACCTGCTTTATCTTTTCAATCACTTTGGGTATAAATTGCTGTCCCCCAAAACCTGGATTTACGCTCATCAGCAGTATCAAATCAACCTCTTCCAGTATATTTTCCAGCACGTTGACCGGAGTATGTGGATTAATGGCTACTCCAGCCTTTACTCCCTGCTCCTTGATCATGCTAATAACTCGATGCAGATGGTGGCAGGCCTCAGCATGAACTGCGATCAGCTCTGCTCCGGCTCTGGCGAAGTCTGGTATTAAGCCTTCCGGTCTTTCGATCATTAAATGTACATCGAAAAAAAGGTTGGTATACTTTCTGATGGCGGCTACCACAGGCGGCCCTAGGGTTAAATTGGGTACAAACTGACCATCCATTACATCTATATGAAGCCAATCCGCTCCTGCCCTTTCTACTTTTTGAATGTCCTCTTTTAAACAGGCAAAATCAGCAGACAATATGGATGGGGCTATTAAAATCATTTATAACTCCTCTCAAGGCTAATTACTTCTTCCAGCATGGCAATATAATTATTATATCTAGATAGTGGTATATTCCCAGCTTCCAGAGCCTGCTTGACTCCGCAAAGCCTCTCCTTGTAATGTATACAATCCCTGAACTCACATAACTCGGTATAAGATTGAAAATCAGGAAAATATGAGGCCAGTTTTTTTCTGCTAATCTTAG
Source organism: Syntrophomonadaceae bacterium (assembly GCA_012522955.1). Classification (GTDB taxonomy): domain Bacteria; phylum Bacillota; class Syntrophomonadia; order Syntrophomonadales; family Syntrophomonadaceae; genus JAAYJK01. The sequence goes on along the minus strand of JAAYJK010000131.1, from coordinate 30,125 downwards.
GCATATCAATAACACTGAACCCAGGAGTATCAGCAATTAAACCACCGGTAGGCAAGGGAAACAATTGCACATGCCGGGTGGTATGCTTACCTCTTCCGATTTTTGAGCTTACTTCCTGGGTTCTCAATTCAAGTCCTTCTCCCAAGGTATTTAATAAAGTGGATTTTCCGCTTCCCGAGGGACCAGCCATTACTGCTACCTGACCCGCTACTGCTTCTCTTATTTCCTCAATACCACAGCCGGTTTTGCCCGATGATAGCAAAAAATTAAACCCGGCAGCGGGATAATATTCTTTAATTAAACTAGCGGCTTGGCTTTCCGGTAGGTCACACTTGTTTAATATGACTATGGGCTGCAAACCATTGTAATAACCTAAAAAGAGCAATCGATCCAAAAGCATGAGGCTGGGTGCGGGCCGATCCTGGGACAGGACAATCAACACCATGGTAACATTGGCTATCGAGGGGCGGAGAATTTGGTTGTCTCGTGGGAGCACCTGTTCTATAATCCCCCTATTATCGCCTAACACCGTTATGATAACTCGGTCACCGGTTAATACCTTTTGTTTTAATTTTCCCCTTAATTTGCTCTCGTATATAATGCCTTCATCATCCTGAACATAGTAGAAACCTGCAATTTTTTTTATTATAACGCTGTTCAACTGATGGGCAGTCATATCTTTCCTCCCGCTATAGATCAATAGTTTCAAATTCCTGGCCATTTAGCCTTACTACTACGCTTCCCGCCCCGAAATAATTAACCGCCACATTAAAGGTGTCTCCAGCCTCATGATATTCGTTATATACCTCACGCTGACCTTGATCATCATCAACCGTTACCTGAACATTGTAATATTCCTCTTCTTCCGGTAGAACCAATTGAATCACCTTGGTTTTGGCTACTGGCCCTGGCCCCTGGCTTACTGTGAGTTCAACCGTAGTCTCTTCGTCTACCAAGACTCCAGCCGCAGTGTCCTGTTTGATCACATAATTTTTATAGTATTCCTGGCTTTCCTCCCATTTAACATTTCCAGCGGGCAAGAGTTTTTGGGCCCTTAACTTTTCTCGAGCTGCTTCCAACTCCATACCCACCAGGTTCGGCATTTCTACCCGGTTCGGAGCCTTGCCCTTGCTAACCATCAGATTAATAGTGCCTCCCTTTTTTAAATCAGATCCTGAACTAGGATCCTGAGACATAATTATACCTGCGCCATAGCGTTGATCATGTTTTTCATCGATCAGCCCCACTTTAAAACCGGCATTATTTATGGCTAGCTTGGCATCGGACAGATTCTGTCCTATTAAACTGGGCACTGTTTCCAGTTCGGGACCATTGCTGACCGTTACTTCTACCTTTGCTTTCTTCTTGACTTTGAATCCTTCAACCGGCTTCTGACTTATTATATGATCTTTTTGTACTTCATCATCATAGTTTCGGGCTTTAATACTCATAGTCAAGTTATTGTCCAGCAGGTTCTTATTGGCATCTTCCAGAGTCATTCCAACTATATTGGGAACCGGTATTTCCTCTCCAAAATATGAAGAGGTAAAGATATAAGCCAAGCCGGACAGAAGACCCATTATTGCCACAACTATTAAGATAATTCCAAAAGGACTAAGCTTTCGCTTCTTTGCCAATTCATCACCTTCCCCCTCCTGATCCATAAAACCCTGGTTAACCAAGGCTTCCCCATTGCTCCGAGCATGCATGTTATCCTGAACCATAAGCAGGTCTTCCCTCATCTCCCAGGCTGATTGATAGCGGTGGGCGGGGAACTTTTCCATAGCTTTAAGTATTATTTTCTCCAACGGCAGAGGTATTACAGAATTGATTAAACGAGGAGATGGGGGGTCATCATGAATATGTTTGAGGGCTACGGTAATCATACTTTCAGCATCGAAAGGAGGTTTTCCTGTAAGCATCTCGTATAAAACACAACCCAGAGAATAGATATCAGTAGCGGGGCTTACCGCATCTCCTTTGGCTTGTTCGGGAGATATGTAATGAACTGTCCCCTCAATATCGCCGCCAAAGGTTATGGTTTTCTTGTTAACCGCCTGGGCAATACCGAAATCCGCTACTTTTATTGTTCCCTCAGCCGTAATTAATATATTATGGGGTTTGATATCCCGGTGAATAATGCCTCGCTCATGCGCGTGGTGAATTCCCTGGCAAATCATCTGGGCAATATCAACCGCTTTTTTAACTGATAAAGGTGCCTGCTCGCTTATTATTGCCTGCAAGGTCTGTCCCTCTATGTATTCCATCACTATGTAGTGGATGTCATTTTCCTGTCCCACATCAAATATGTTAACGATATTGGAATGAGACAAGCGGGCAGCTGCCAGGGCTTCAGTCTTGAACTTCTGCACAAAGCCCTTATCCCGAGAGAACTCTTCCTTAAGTATTTTTACCGCTACCATGCGATCCAGTAATTCGCAATGAGCCAGATAGACATCGGCCATACCGCCGGTGCCTATTTTTTTCCTTAATTCGTATCTTCCACCTAATACAGTGCCTACCAAAGCTTTAACCTCCCATTACACTCGTATCAGTATTAGCGTTATATTAACATAACCACCATTTTTTAGAGCACTATCAAGCATTTTTTGGGCTGCTCCCTCCAGATCAGTCCCATATTCACCTAGGATGGTAAAAATATCGCTTTCCTCCAACATATCCGATAAACCATCGGTACATAGGAGAATAATATCTCCAGGATCCAGAGGTTCTATAAAATTGTCAATTACTACTTTGGTCTCAATGCCCAATGCTCGAGTGAGTATATGATTATAAGCATTATCGCTGGATCCCTCAAGCAAGCCGTCCCTTATCATCTGCTGGGCCAGAGTGTGATCCCGGGTTAGTTGCTTAATTCCCTGCTGGTTGATACGATATAGCCTGCTATCCCCAACATGCGCAATTATCAATTCCCGCTCATTAATCAGGGCTGCAGTCAGGGTAGTTCCCATCTCAAATAATTCTGGGTCTTTCTGGCTCCAGTCCTGGATAAGTTGATTAGCCTCCATAACGCTCTGGTTAAGCCATTTAAGTGCATTTTGGGAATCATAGCTGTCAAGAGATTGCTGTATGGCTTGTATAGCCAAGTTGGCAGCCACATCTCCGCCTTTGTGTCCTCCCATCCCATCACAGACCAAATAGAGACCAATATCTCTCTCCATCAAGAAAGTATCCTGGTTAGATTCTCTTACCAGACCAATATTACTTATTCCAGTGGCATGCATACTCAATTACTCCCTAAAAAATATGGTATAAAGCCGACTAATTCCTGTAGATATTACTATAACCGGCCCTTAGCTGTCCGCAGGCGGCCATAATATCAGAACCTTTTTCTTCCCTTAAGGTAACATTTAATCCACCCTCGGCCAACCAGCCAAAAAACTGCTGTATTTTAGGCCAGGAGGGTTTAGTATAACCCAGACCGGCAACCTCATTGTATGGAATTAAGTTGACATTGGCCAGGAGGGGTTTTAGCAATCTAATCATATTCTGTGCATCCTGCTTGCTTATATTGACCTCATCCATTAATACATACTCAAAGGTTACTCTGCGATTAGTTACAGATATATAATACTCTATTGCCTCTATTAATGCACTCAGAGGATATTTTCGGTTTAATGGCACCAAATGATTTCTAAGGATATCATCACAGGCATGCAGTGATACGGCCAAGGTTAACTGCATGCCCTCATTGGCCAGGCGTTTAATTCCCTTAACCTCACCAGCAGTAGATACTGTTATATGTCGCTGGCCAATGCCTAATGCTTTGGGATGATTAAGCATATAAATAGATTTAATCATCTCATCATAATTTAATAAAGGTTCTCCCATACCCATATAAACTACATTACTAATAATATTTTCTTCGTTGCTTTTTAGTTTCCTCTTTAATTCTCTCCTTGAACCCAATATCTGACCTATTATTTCATAATAATCCAGATTCCTTTGAAAACCTGATTGCCCAGTGGCACAAAAACTACAGCCAACGGGGCAACCCACCTGAGTGGATACACAAATTGTATAGCGGCTATCTTTACCTGAACCCTGGGGAATGAGAACACCTTCTATCCTTTTTTTATCCCTCAATTCCAACAGGTATTTACGGGTTCCATCATTGGATACCCGCTGCTTTAATACCCGGGGAATAGAAATCTGGGCTATTGCGTCCAATTTCTTTCGCAATTCTCTGGGCAAATCACTCATATCATAAAATGAATTAACCTCTTTGGTGTAAATCCATTTAAAAATCTGCCGGGCCCGAAAAGCTGCTTGCCCTATTGAGATCATATAGTTTTCTAGTTCTTCCAGATCTTTGCCCAACAATTCATCTTTGTTTGACGCCATATTTATTTAATTTTTCCTCCTCATTAAGGCATAAAACATGCCATCGGTATAATATTTACCGGGCAGCAAGGTTAATAAACCCTGGGCGGCCTGCTCCCGATCCTCAGCATCCAAACCCCAAAAGGACAAGGAATCTGCAAAACCTTCCAAGACAACCTTTCCTTCTTCCAAAAGTGATAATATCTGTTCTTGGTTTTCCGGCGGGTTAATGGTACAGGTAGAGTATAGAAGCAAGCCCTCTGGCTCCAATAAATCTACTGCTTTTCTGAGCAAACCGGACTGTAATCCAAAGAGTTGCCCCATATCTTTTAGGTCCTTTCTAAACCTGGCATCAGCACGCCGGTTTAATACTCCCAAACCGGAACAGGGGGCATCCAGTAATATACGCCTAGCCAGGGGCAGGTCCGGCTCCAATTCCAATACACTTTGGAGCCGGGGCTGGACTATTGTGATCCCCATTCGACGGCAGTTATGCTGGAGCATGTCTATCTTGGGGCCAAAAATGTCATAAGCCCAGATATTTCCTTCATTTTTCATATATTCTGCCAGGTGAGTGGTTTTGCCACCTACTCCGGCACATAGGTCATAGACCCTTTCACCGGACTGGGGATTAAGTATTGGAGCGGCCAACATGGAAGCATCATTCTGTACATAGAATCTGCCTTGTTGATAGCTGGACAAGTTGGCAATGGAATTGTTTAACCGGGTAACATTAACTCCCCAGGGGGTGTTGATTGAGGGAGAACACACGGTCTCTTCGGCTTCCAGAGCTCTTATCAATTCCCCCCGAGACCCCAGGAGTTCATTATTCCTAAATACCAGCGGAGCCGGTCTATTATTATACTTTAGTATATTTTCTACCTGGCTGGCACCGTAAAGATCAAGAAATAACTCTACTATCCACTCGGGATGGGAATAGTAGGTTGCCAGGTATTCGATGGGGTCTTCCGGCCATTCGATTTCTTTTTTTTTGCGAATGATACTGCGCAGAACACCGTTGACTACTCGGACCAAAACCTCCTGCCTGCTTTTTAAGCGAGTTAATTGAACAGCCTCGTTGACACAGGCATAGTCTGCCACCTTGTCCATCATCAGCAGTTGATAAACTGCCATGCGCAGAATGTTTCGAACCCAGGGATGCTGTTTCCCCACCTCTTGTTTTAAAAAAAGATTAAGCACCCAATCCAGGCGCTTGGTCATTCTTATACTACCGTTTACTATTTCACTTACCTTACGTTTTTCTGATATGCTCAAATCAGAAGCCGACAAGGCCTTATCTAATGCTAAGTTGGCATAGGCCCCCTTTTCGTTGACATCGTAAATGAGCTTCAGGGCTATCTCCCTGACCGGACTTACTCCGGCATTCGAAGGTTTAACCAATAATTTCACCCTGCCTTTTAATCTTCACCACCGCCGGTGAATATCAATAGATAATAAAGCAAATTGGAAACTGCTGACAGAGTAGCAGCCAAATAGGTTAAGGCTGCCGCCGAAAGGACGCTTTTTACTCCTGGCAGCTCAGCACCGCTCACCAGTCCGTTTTCACTGAGCAAGGCTACTGCCCGGCGAGATGCGTTAATCTCCACTGGCAGAGTTACCAGGTGGAAAAGTACTACCACGGAAAATAATATAATTCCCAACATAACCAGTCCCAGGTTCTGCATAAAGAATCCGACAAGTAAAATGGGGAATGAAGCGGAGGAAGAAAAATTGGTTACCGGCACCAATTTATGTCTCAGCTCCAGTAAGCCATAACGATCCCGGTGTTGCAATGCGTGGCCTACCTCATGGGCAGCAACGCCCAGAGCAGATATGGAATTACTGCCATACACAGTTTCAGATAGCCTAACTGTTTTCGATTGAGGATCATAATGATCCGAAAGGCTGCCCGCCACCTGTTCTATCTTAATATTTAGACTGCTTCTTCTGGCTATGGTATTGGCAACATCTGCCCCGGTAACCCCCCGGGAAGAGCGTACTTGTGAATATTTTTTGAAGGTATTGCTTACTTTATACTGAGCATAGATGGATAATAACAGAGCTGGCATTATGAATATCAAATATCCCATATAATCAACCTCCTTGTATTATAGTTCGAAAAGCCTGGTCTACCTGCTCCAAACACACATTGGTATTAAAACAGGGTCCATTAGGTCTGGAATTAAGTACTCCCACTACCGGCAATCCCCCGGTATCATGTATACCAGAGGCCAGATCCCTTTCACATGCCACGGCAATAACTGCTAGGGGCCGCACCTCTTCAATCCATTTTCTGGCCAAGGTACCTCCTGTGGCCACTTTTAATACTGCATTATACTTGTCAGCCAATTCTCTTAACTGACCAATAGGACATTTTCCACAATTTTTACAATTGTTAATGTCGATAGTAATCTTAAAAGGACAATCACTGTTCTGCAGGCAGTGGGGCAGCAACATTAGTATCTTCTCTCCGGGCAGTATTCTCTTTGATGCTACTATATAATTATTTACGGAAATAAATGACTTCAATATTTTTTCTTTCTCCACCCCCAACAAACGACCGATAAACAAAGTAATAGGAAACAACAGTTCATTGGCCCACAGAGTTAATTTCTCCAGGGAGGGTATGGATCTGGACTTTATTATCATTATCACAATAGCCAGAATACCAATACCCAGGATCAAGAATACTATCGCCAGCAGCACTGCCACTGTTATTAACATGATCTGACTAATTATTATATCTCGATTGACTATAACGTAGCATATCATAAAAGCTAGGGACATTTCCAGTAGCAGGCTAGCTGCCAGCAGACCGATGTAAATGCGTTTTTTAGTCTCCAAGCTCCTTAACCTCCTTATTGGCCCAGTACTTTACCTTCTAATTCTCGATAACCCCTTAAAAAATCCACTGCCTTGGTGCGCTTTTTACCTTCTTTCTGAACCTCCAATATCTCCAGCCCTTGCTCCCCGGTCCGGACTACAAAGCCTTCCTTGCTTAAAGCGACTACCTGCCCAGATACTCCTGGCCAACTTTTATCTATTAAGCGGGCTGCAAAAACCTTGATTTTAATTCCATCTAAAAGGGTATAAGCGCCCGGGACCGGGCTTAAAGCCCGAATTTGATTGAATATTTCCTTAGCTGAACGATTCCAATCAATCCATTCATCCTCCCGCTTTAGCATATGGGCATAAGTAGCTTGGCTCTCATCCTGTTTGCTTCTACTTACTGCTCCATTTTCCATAGCTTTAATAACCTCTAGCAGTAATACGGCTCCTTTATGAGCTAGTAATTCCTCTAGAGCTCCGCCATCCATATCTTTACTAATATCTACGGATTCCTGGGCTATTATATCCCCGGTATCCAGACCCTGTTCCATATACATTATGGTAACCCCGGTACTCTCTTCCCCCTCCATAATGGCGCGATGTATGGGAGCTGCCCCCCGGTACCGGGGTAAGATGGAAGCATGAACATTAATACAACCATAAGGGGGATACTCAAGTAATGCCACAGGTATGATCTGTCCATAAGAGGCCACTACGATTATTTCTGGATCCCATTGCCGTATTTGATCCAAGGCTTGGCTGGACTTAATATTATCGGTCTGGTATACTTCCAGTCCCAATTCCACAGCCTTGGCTTTAACTGGGGTAGGACTGATTTTCTTTCCTCTTCCTCTGGCTTTGTCAGGCTGGCTTACTACCCCCATTATCTGATATCCCCCTTGCAGCAAAATCAATAAAGAAGGAACTGCAAAGTCAGAGCTTCCCATAAAGACTACTTTCATTGCTTAAGCCTCCGTTTTAAATGGGTTCATGATGAGTCTCGATAGCCTTATCTATAAAAAGTATTCCATCCAGGTGGTCTATTTCATGCTGAAAAGCCCGAGCCAAAAGACCGCTGCCTTCCAGGATCTGCTCTTCTCCCAGTCGATTCAACGCCCTTACTGTAACCTTATCTGCCCGTTTCACCAAGCCTACTGTACCCGGTACACTTAAACAGCCTTCATTGCCTACCTGCTCACCCTGGGCTTCAATTATCTCCGGATTAATCAATTCCATATAATTGTCTCCAGTATCAATGACTACCAGTCGTTTGGAAATACCAATCTGCGGAGCCGCCAATCCCACTCCATTTTCGGCATAAAGAGTGTCTTTCATATTATCCAGCACCCGGAATACACCATCATTGATTTTACCCACCGCTTTGGCTTTAACGCGCAAAACCTGATCGGGCGTAGTTATAACCTGGTACACTGCCATCTTTATCTTCGCCTCCTTAAAGCATATTTAAAGGATTTATATCAATGGCCAATCTACAGCCTTTCCTCTTACCTTGATACAATAATCTTTCACCTATACTTTTTAATAATAACATATTATCGCATTTTATAATTATCTGCTGTCTATAACGATTCCTTAGCTTGAACAGAGGACATGGAGCCGGCCCCAGAATATCTATATCCTCCTCCCGGGCATCAATTAAGTCACATAACTGCCGCTGGATGTTCCGGGCTGCCTGATCGGCTGCGGTTTCATCCCGGCTGCTTAATACCAACCTCATAATATTAGTAAATGGAGGATAGTTAAGCAATTTACGATGCTCTATTTCCGACTTATAAAAAGCTTCATAATCGTGGGCTACCGCCCAGCCAATAATAGGATGATCCGGGTTATAGGTCTGAATAACTACTTCCCCCGGCAATTCTCCTCGGCCCGCCCTACCTGCAGCCTGCACTATTAATTGAAATGCCCGTTCCCCTGCCCGATAGTCTGGCAAGTTTAGCATGGCATCCACATTTAGAATAGCCATAAGTGAAACAGCTGGAAAATCGAGTCCTTTGGCTACCATTTGAGTGCCGATGAGAATATCAATAGCCCGGGTCTTCATGCCCCGTAATACTTGTTCCTGGACTCCAACAGCTTTACTGCTGTCCAGATCCAGGCGGGCTATTTTGGCCTGTGGAAATAGCTGCTTAATTTCTTCCTCTACTTTTTGTGTCCCATAGCCAGCCCAATCCAAAAAGGTGCTTCCGCAGGCCCGGCAAGCACTTAACTTGGGCTCCTGGTAACTACAGTAATGACAAATACTTAACTGCCTATCCTGGTGATAGTTCAAGCTTACCGAACAGAATGGACAGGTGACTACTGCCCCGCATTGCCTGCAGATGCTAATAGGGGAATAGCCGCGTCGATTTAGAAATAGAATACACTGGCTATTATTATCCAAGGCGCTTCGTATTTTTTGCGCCAGCAAATCTCCTATAACCTTGGAACTTATATTTTTACGTTGATCATCAATATGAACCAACGGGCTATGTTGTTGGACTATGCGCTCCTTGATCTCTAGTAGTGCTATTTCCCCCCGTACCGCTCTATAATAAGTATCCAGGGATGGAGTGGCGCTGCCATACACAACCACCGCCTGATTAAATTTAGCCCTTTGGCGGGCTACTTCGGCGGCATGATATTTGGGATTGTCTTCCTGCTTATATGTGTTTTCGTGTTCTTCATCAATTATTATTAACCCTGGATGGAGCAGCGGTGCAAATACGGCCGATCTAGTCCCCAGCACCAAACAGCTTTCTCCATCCCGGATCCGTTTCCAGGATTCATAACGTTCCATCCCGGCCATATTGCTATGCAATACTGCTGTGTTAGGAAAACGCCGGATAAACTGATCCATTATATGTCGGGTCAGGGCAATTTCCGGCACCAATACCAGTGCGCTTCTGCCGCTGTCCAAACAAGTCTGTATAGCCTGCAGATATACTTCCGTTTTGCCACTGGCAGTCACCCCATGTAAAAGAAATTCTTTATATTTATGGGACCTAATTGCCTCTTGAATTGCTTCTACCGCCAGCTTTTGTTCCCGGTTTAGGCTAAGAGCTAGGGTTTCTGCCCCAACCTCCTTGTGAGCCATGCTAATATACCCTTTGTTTAATAAGGACTTTATACTGCTGGCGGCAAATCGGCGATGTGCTTCACTCATCTCCATGGGGCCGGAGTTTAGTAACTGCAGGAACTCCGCCTGCCGGGGTGACTTTTTTTTTATCTTTTCCAGGTCCAGCTCTTGTTCATGGTCTAGAGCTAATCGATATACCATGGCCTTTATATCTGGTCTATTCTTAATGGAGTACTTACCCACCACTTCAATCCAGGAGCTTTCAGCCATAAAGTGCAAGGTTTTTTCATCAGTATAGCCTAAGGCTTCGGATAGGCTCAGGGCTCTATCCCCGTATAATACCTCCACTATTGCCTCCATATTTTGGAATTGCCACTTAGAATGGAGGATCTTACTAATCATATCCTCCCTACTGAGTAGAGGAACCACCCATTGGCCTCGTTTACGATGTAAAATCGGTGGTATCATGCTTTTCAACGCAGTTGATAGGGGGCAAAGGTAATTATCCGCCATCCACCGAGCTAAGTCATATAATTCCTGATCGAATATTGGACTTAGATCCAGTACTTTAATAATCGGTTTAATGGATAATTCTGTTTCACTCCACCTGAGCTGACTAATGATAAATCCTTCTATATTGCGGTTACCCAATTCAACCGTAACCCGCCGACCAAATTCAGCCTGTTCCAGCAGGTGATCGGGTACCGCATAGTGGTAAATTGCGGAACTTTCCTGCAAGGGCAAGTCAACCAGTATTTCCACCCATTTCATAGGTTAACCTCCATCGGTGCCAGGCAACAACTTATCAACCGCCATGCACAACCTATTATAAAAATTTAGCTATGCCCGACGGGCGGTCAAAGACCGCCCCTACATATGCCTGTATGAGATCCATATTAACGGTGTTGGTCTGTAGGGGCGACCTGTGGTCGCCCGCATGATTACCAATTTTCCGGCAGATAATTCATTTTCTTGTGAACTTATCGGTGTTAAGCACCAGCATAAGCAAACCGCAGATGAACAGTTGCCCACTTGTTTAAAGAGAGCCCTGTTGCATCTGCGCACAATCGACTTCAGGTCGAATAATTATAGCCCCGCCTGTTCCCTCAGTTGTCCAGCCAGGTCAGTTTTTTCCCAGGTAAATTCCTCTTCATTTCTTCCAAAGTGACCATAAGCTGCAGTTTTCTTGTATATGGGCCGGCGTAGCTTCAGATCTCTTATAATAGCAGCTGGACGCAAATCAAAGTTGGCCCGGACCAGAGCAATAATCTGGTCTTCAGGCAATTTACCGGTACCAAAGGTATCAATCATAATAGAAACTGGATTGGCAATACCAATAGCATAAGCCAGTTGTATTTCACAGCGATCAGCTATTCCTGCAGCTACGATGTTTTTGGCTACATAGCGAGCAGCATAGGCAGCGGAACGATCCACCTTGGTGGGATCCTTGCCGGAAAATGCTCCTCCCCCGTGGCGTGCCATTCCTCCATATGTATCAACAATGATCTTTCTGCCGGTTAGGCCCGAATCTCCCTGAGGACCTCCAATAACAAAACGTCCGGTGGGATTAACAAAGTATTTAGTATTATCATCCAACATACCCCCTGGTATGACTACCTTAATCACCTGTTCGATAATATCATTAAATATGGTCTCATTGTCTACCTCGGGACCATGCTGAGTAGAGACTACAATGGTATCAATCCTTACCGGCCGATGATCCTCATACTCTACCGTAACCTGAGTTTTGCCATCTGGACGCAAATAAGGCAAAACACCCTCCTTGCGAACCTGAGTCAACCTGTGAGCCAATTTATGTGCCAGGTAAATAGGCATAGGCATAAAATCCTCGGTCTCGTTGGTGGCATATCCAAACATCATTCCCTGGTCGCCAGCTCCAATGGCTTCAATGTGACTATCATCCATCTCCCCCCGCTTGGCCTCCAGCGACTTGTTAACTCCTAAGGCAATATCTGGAGACTGTTCATCCAAAGAAGTGAGCACTGCACAAGTGTCGCAATCAAAACCATACTTGGCCCGGGTATATCCTATTTCGCATACCGTATCCCGAATCAGTTTAGGTATATCAACATAACAACTGGTTGTTATCTCCCCGGCCACAAATACTAGCCCGGTGGTAACCAGAGTTTCTGCCGCTACTCGACCATAAGGATCCTGTTCGAGTATGGCATCCAGTATAGCATCAGATATCTGATCTGCCATTTTGTCAGGGTGGCCTTCGGTCACAGACTCAGACGTAAATAAAAATCTGGCCAATTGATCATCTCCTTGTATTGGTATTTAGCTTAATAGATTAACAACACTATCGATAATGGAAGCTGCCACCTCTTTTTTACTCATCAGGGGCAAAGAACGGGTTTCACCATTACGTTCAATAATGGTAACAATGTTAGTATCAGCAGCGAATCCTGCTCCCTCCATGGTTACATCATTAGCAACGATGAAATCCAGGTTCTTACTTTCCAGCTTCTTCTTAGCGTTGTCTATAAGATCTTGAGTTTCAGCTGCAAATCCTACCATAACTTGGCCAGGTTTTTTAGCTTGTCCTAAAGTTTTAAGAATATCCGGAGTGCTTACCAGTTCCAGAGTCAAAGACCCTGATTTATTTTCCATTTTCTTAATTTTTTGATTTGCTGCCCGGGAAGCCTTAAAGTCTCCCACCGCAGCCGCACCGATGATAATGTCACACATAGGCTGGTACTTTAACATAATGTCACACATCTCTTGAGCTCCCCAGGCCTTGATATAGTCTACTCCCAAGGGCGGGGTCAAATCAGATTTGCCGCTGACCAGAATAACCTGAGCCCCACGGCATACCGCTTCTTCGGCAATCATATAGCCCATTTTGCCGGTGCTTCTATTGGCAATAAACCTTACCGGATCAATATCTTCACAGGTTGTACCAGCATTAACCATAAGTCGTTTGCCTTTCAAATCCTGTTTGGGATTGAGCATTCTAATAATTTTTTGATATATAATATCTATCTCGGGTAAACGCCCTGGACCAATGCTCCCGCAGGCCAATACCCCACTGGCGGGATCCAGAATCTCGTACCCATACAGACTCAACTTCTTCAAATTATCCTGGACCACCAGGTTTTGATACATGTTACTGTTCATGGCTGGTGCTATAAGTACCGGGGCCGTATTGGCCAATGCCACAGTTGATACTAAGTCATCTGCTATCCCATGTGTCATTTTGGCTATCATATTGGCTGTAGCCGGCGCAATTACTAATAAATCCAACTCTTCAGCAATACCTATATGCTGAACTGGCCACTCCTGGGAATCCTGCCATAAATCTGTAATTACCTCTCGATTGGACAAAGTTTTAAAGGTTAAAGGAGTAATAAACCTGGTAGCACTTTCAGTCATCATCACTATGACTTCTATATCATCTTTTCTTAAGCGGCTAACCAGATCCGCCATCTTGTAAGCAGCTATACCTCCCGTAATACCTATGCCAACTGTCTTAGACATTTCTATCCTCCTCAATGGCGTGTAAAAACTAGTTGATTTTCACCTTTCCACCTAGTATATCCTCCAGAGCTTCAGTAACCATTGTCGATAAACGATAATCTTCATCTTTATTTTTTTCAGATAAGCTGCGAGCTCTTTTAGCAACCGCTACTACCACTGCGTATTTGCTATCAGCTATTTTAATTAGTTCCCTGGTTGAAGGAGGTATCATCTATTAATCACCCCACAATAATATTATTTACACTACAGCGCTCCGCTTGAATTATGGAGCGAACTTTTTCCAAAGCTTCCTTGACATGATTATTTTCCACTACATAATTATAATATTTAATGTGAGCCATCTCAGCTTCACAGGTAGCCAGTCTGAGATCAATACTTTCCTGGGAGTCTTCACCCCGGCTACATAATCGTCGTGCCAGTTCATCCAGATCCGGTGGCGCCAGGAAAATAAATACCGCATCAGACATTTTATTTTTTACCTGCATAGCACCCTGAATATCAATTTCCAGCAACACATCACAGCCCTTTTGTAAATGATCCAATACATAGTCTCGAGGAGTTCCATACCAATTAGAATACACTTGAGCCCATTCCAGGAGTTGATCTTTACTGATCATTTCCTGGAACTCTTTTAAGTCCACAAAAAAGTAATCCTTGCTCTGAACCTCATTGCTCCTAGGTTTTCTGGTAGTAGCAGATATGGACAAACAGATGTCGTCCATGGTTTCGAGCAAAGCTTCTTTAACTGTTCCTTTGCCAACCCCGGAAGGTCCAGATAATACAAAAAGTATCCCTTTTCTTTTAATCAACTTATACACATCCTGCTAGCTGCTAGTAAAATTATGCTTCGTCGTTGCTGCTATCTTTTGAAGTAAGACGGTTAGCCACTGTCTCCGGTTGAACTGCTGAAAGAATTACGTGAGAACTGTCGGTGATAATCACTGCTCGGGTTCGACGTCCATAGGTGGCATCGATTAAGATTCCTTTTTCCCTAGCTTCCTGAATAATACGTTTGATCGGAGCAGACTCTGGGCTTACAATAGCTACGATGCGATTTGCGGCTACAATATTACCAAAACCAATATTAACTAACTTTATATCCATAATAATCCGGTATTACCGGCCCACCTCCACTATTCTATATTCTGTAGTTGTTCTCTTATTTTTTCAATTTCAGCTTTAACATCCACCACGATTTGACTCATTTTAAGATCATTGGATTTTGATGATATGGTGTTTATTTCCCTGAACATCTCCTGAACCAGGAAATCACACTTGCGTCCCACTGCATCCTCCAGTGCCAGCAGTTCTTTTAAATGTTCTACATGACTTTTTAAGCGTACAATTTCCTCAGTTATGCTGGTTTTATCAGAGAATATGGCCACTTCCTGCAACAGTCGGTTCTCATCCAGCAATTCCGGGTCCATAAGTTCCAAAATACGTGCCTGCAACTTGTTGCGATACTCCGCTTCCACCCCAGGCGACCTCTGTTCCAGTTCACTAACCTGGGATAATATCAGATCATTACGAGCCAGTATATCCTGGGTTAGATTAAAACCTTCTTTTTCCCTCATTTCCAGGACCCCGTCCACAGCTGCTTTAACTGCTCTTTGCATGATGCTCCAGACCAGGTCCAGGTCTTCCTCTTCGTCATGCAAATTGAATACTTCAGGAAGCCTAAAAACGTCAATAGCTCTTATTTCCTTAGAAATATTTAGATTTTCAGCTATTTCTTTCAAATAGTTATAATACGCTAATGCCAATCCTTTGTCAACCTTAAGAGTGCGATGAGAATCATCGGTTTTATCGACATTAATGTTTATTTCCAAACGTCCTCTTTGTATGCATCCTTTAATATCTTCTTTTATTTTTTCCTCCAGGATATTATATCTGCGGGGCATGCGGATGTGAGGATCTAAAAAACGATGGTTTACTCCTCTTATCTCACAGCTAATCTGATAACCCTCGGCATTTACCTGGCTGCGTCCAAAACCGGTCATACTCCTTACCATAAGCCACTACCTTTCTTCGATATATTCTATAACAGATATGATAATTTTGCTGTCTTTGGGATATCTGTATTTAATACGCTAAGGGTTGTGCATTAGCAATTCATCAAATCATATTGTGTAAAATACCGGCCACATCACTATATATTGTGGGTTGAGCTATATTGATGGTCCTTTTTGTATTATGCAAAATTATCAGCTAAGACCTTTACAAGTATATACTAGCATAATATTATCCCAAATACCCATAGCAGCAATGATAAAGCCCTCGTTTTTCTGTCTTACTCCCTTTATGTATGGTATAAGAACCATCAGAAGCCATGGAATTAGGACACCAACCTTCCCATTTTACTGCCTTCTATATGGTAGTAGAACTCTCTCTGAATGGCGGGCAGAATCGAAAGTGATGGATCTGGAATACCATATATTTCCACAATAGTTTTGTTCCCGCTAGTATTAGTATAACCGTCCACTGCCATATTTCCAGCCCCACGGTATTAAATATCTGCTGTAAAGCCGGCAGATAAAGCACTGCTAGATGCATAAAAACAGAGCAAGCTACAGCATACAGTAGAAACGGATTGCTGAATATACCTAAGTCAAAAGGCGAATATCGCTCAGAACGGCACTCGAATACATAAAACAGCTGGGCCAATACCAGAGTAGTAAAAGCCATAGTCCGAGCGACATCGATTTCAGGAAGGTTATGCCATCGACAATAAACTAGGCCCAGGGTAAAGGCCAGCAAAGTGATGAACGCAATGTATACCCCCCGGCTGGCTATTATCCATCCCAGCCGCTGGGAGAAAATGCTCTCATCCCGCTTGCGTGGTTTACGATCCATGATACCGGGTTCCGGCGGCTCCAGCCCCAGGGCCATGGCGGGTAATCCATCGGTAACCAGATTAACCCATAGTATTTGTATGGGCAAAAGCGGCAAAGGAAAGCCCAAAAGAGATGCCATGAACATAACCAAAACCTCGCCAATATTGCATCCCAAAAGGTATCTTATAAACTTTCGAATATTATCATAAATAGCTCTTCCTTCATATATAGCCTGCACAATAGTAGAGAAATCATCATCAACCAGGATCAGAGCGGAAGCTTCCTTGGTGACCTCGGTGCCGGCAATGCCCATGGATATACCAATATCCGCACTCTTAACCGCCGGAGCATCATTAACCCCATCTCCAGTCATGGCTACCACGTGCCGCTTTTGTTTTAAAACTTTGACAATCCTGTTTTTATGATGGGGAGTTACCCGGGCAAATACCCGGGTATTTAAAGCCTGGAAGCACAACTCTTCATCTGAGAGTCTATCTATATCAATTCCGCTTATAACCTTTTCCGGCTTACCTATACCCACCTGGGCTGCAATAGCCCCAGCAGTCTGAGGGTGATCACCGGTTATCATTATAGGAGTTACTCCCGCACTAAGACAGCTTTTTACTGAGGCTGCCACCCCGGGTCGGGGCGGGTCTATGATACCGCATATGCCCACAAAAACTAGGTCCTGCTCCAATTGCTGGTCTTGGAGGTGCAAAGCCTTATGATCCAACTGGCGAAAGGCAAAGGCCAGTACTCTTAGGGCTTCAGTTCCCCAGGCATCCTGGAGAGCCAACATGTATTGGCGATCTGCTTCCTTGATGTTTCTGGTTTTATCATCAACCATAACCTGGCCACAGCGAGGTAAAAGTACATCAAGGGATCCTTTCACCAACAACAGGTAATGGGATCCATCTTTTATTAAAACACTCATCCTTTTGCGCTCCGAATCAAAGGGAATTTCTTTAATTAGAGGCTCTCTTTCTAGCCAACCGGCTTTATTGGCCATAACCAGTAGAGCGCCTTCAGTAGGATCTCCCTGTATGGAATATTGCCCTTGTTTCTTTTCCAAGAGGGAATTATTGCAGTTCAGACAAACCTGCATAATCTTTTGAAAAGATCCATCCTTGCCGGGATCGATTGCCTGGCCGGACAAAAGAAATCTACCCTGAGGCTTATATCCCTCTCCCTCAACCTCCAAAACTCTATTCAATGAAGCTAGCCTGCTCACTATCATCTTATTCTGCGTTAAGGTTCCCGTCTTATCCGAACAGATTACTGTAGTACAGCCCAGGGTCTCTACCGCTGGCAGTTTCCTGACTATAGCATTACGCTTAGCCATACGCTGTACCCCCAGAGCGAGAACCACCGTTACTATAGCAGGCAGCCCTTCCGGTATGGCAGCCACCGCCAGACTAATCCCGGCTAAGAGCATGGTAATCAAATTCTCTCCCCGATATATACCCAGACCTGCCACTACTATGCATACCGCAATACAAATAGCAATCAAAACCTTGCCCAAATCATCCAGCTTTTTCTGCAGCGGAGTCATAGTGACCCCGGCATCTTTAATCATGGCCGCTATTTGTCCCATAATTGTACCGCTTCCAGTCTCAACCACTATGGCTCGCCCCCGACCCCGAGTCACTGCCGTGCCCATATAGGCCATGTTTTTGTGATCGGCCAAAGGAGCATCTGAGGGTAGAATAATATTCGACCTTTTGGAAACCGGATGAGATTCTCCGGTTAAGGTAGATTCATCCAATTCCAGACTAAAGTCTTCTATTAATCTCAAGTCAGCAGGTATTCGGTCTCCAGTATTGATGAATATTATATCACCCGGCACCAAATCTTCGGCTTTGACTTTGATTCTCTGGCCATTGCGCAAGACGAAGGCATGCGCTGAGGCTAATTTTTTAATTTCCGCCAACGAGCGTTCAGCCCGATATTCCTGGACAAATCCCAGTATGGCGTTTAATACTACAATAGCCATGATGGTTATGGCATCAGCCATAGCCCCTACCATACCTGATATTACGGTTGCGGCCAATAATACCAGTATCATAGTATTGGTAAACTGCTCCAGGAGAATTTTAAGGGGATTAATTCTTTTATCTGCCTCTATCCTGTTGCTAAACAAGGCTTGCAATTGGGCCACCGCAGCCTGATCAAGGCCAGTTCCCGCATTACTATGTAAAATTCTAATGACTTCTGCCGCGCTTTTTTCCTGCCAGCATTGTTTATGCATTAATCTAGCCCCCTAAAGACTTTTAAAAATCTTTATTCAAGAGCTGGTTATAAAAGAACCTTAGACAGGCCTGCCGCTAATAGACTCTGGATCTTTTCTGCCCCTTTTATTAGTCAGCTGCAGGGGAGTATATTTGGCATATCTATATTAAACTAGCCTAAATCCTAGCTTAAAAATAACCCCCAAAAAGCCTGCCGTGACAACACAACTCTTACGTTGTCACGGCAGGCTTTTTTCTGTTCCCTTTTACTTATTTTCAGCCAGGCTCACAGCCCCTTGGCCATTGCCCTCTCTGGACCCTGGGATTCAGCTAATCTACTGCCTTACCCTGATCCTCCTTTATGGCTATTTGCTCTGCAATTCTCTTGCACTCCTCCGGGCTAAATTCTTCTGGCTCAGGCAGTGTTATAAAAAGCCTCTTGTCAGCATCATAAAAAGCAGCACCGGGAGTGTAATCCTCAAAAATGCCATAGGCCTTCAAGACAAATTCACTGACTCGTTCGCCAAACAACATTAATATCTTGGGATTTAAGATCTCCAGTTCTTCCAGGAGATATGGCAAACAGCTGATAATATCATTATCCGCCGGTTTGATGGGAATCCCTTCGCAGGGCTTCCCCGACAGCAAACATCTTAATTCCCGGTCAATCAATTTGTTATTATGTAGGTAACAAGAGGTGCTATTGCGTATAACGCAGGCTTTTGGCTGACAGCGCACCATAAAGGTATGGTAGATTTTGCTCACATTGAATTCAGCTTTAACCATCTCCCTGCACTCAAGCAGCCTATCCGGGTTCTCTATGATCTGAACATCACTTTCAAAGACCATTATCAGGTCGGGCTCCAAATCCCCCTTGCCCATGGAAGGTTTACGAATGCAACTCAATAAAGGCGCGCAACGTGCACACTGGGCTATCCTGTCTTCCATTTCGATAATGAAACGAATATTTTGTTCCCTGCGGCCACCTATAGCCATCTACAAGGTCTCCCTTCTAAAACTCATAAACTAGGGTCTACCAGGTGTCACTGCTGTTTCTCTAGCAACTTATATAAATAACTACGAGTTCTGGAATTCAAGCCCCAGGTGGCATCCCCCAGCTTAACACTGAGGTATTTTCTCATATTGCTATCCAACTCTGGGTTGGCGTAATCCAATAATAGGTATAAACACCTGAGTATATCCACCATGTTTAAAAACATTCTGTCTACTGGAATACCCTTTAAGGGCTTATCCTTTTTACCATAATAATAAACCATACACTTAATTACCCAGAGCATCTCCACGTTGGACCACTCATCCTTTTGAAGGATTTGGTCCAGCAGAGCTTCCGATCCCAGACTATATTCTAGATTCTCAATATCTTTCCAGGCCTGGCTGCCAAAAACCGTATCGTCCAGGCCTATTAATTCCTCCACCAAATCTCTTTCTTTCACACTTATCCTCCTGCGGCTTTATCTTAAGATCCTGCGTGCTCCTACATAAGACCTGGTATAATAGCTTTCGGACAGGGAACTATATATTACTCCACCGCTACGGGGTGAACTGGAATGGATAAAGCGATTGTTGCCGGCATAGACACCCGAATGATCTATACCTCCGCCATTACAAGAAAAGAATACCAGATCTCCCACCATAAGCTCTGACTTGCTTACTGGGCTGCCCTCTTGGTATTGGGAAGCTGCTGTTCGGGCCAGTTGGTATCCAAAGTGTTTATAAACGTACTGGACAAAGCCGGAGCAGTCAAAACCGGAAGGTGAAGAACCACCATAGGAATAAGGTACTCCCAAGTATTGACTGGCAAAATCCAGTATTTTTTGACCATCAATGCTGGTACCCCCTCGGGATACCTGGCTGCCGGCATTAGCTGCTACCAGCAGTTTCTGGCCGGGATAAATCATGTCACTGCTTAAACCGTTGATACTCATCAACTGGCTGCTGCTCATGGAATACTTCTGAGCTATAGCTCCTATACAGTCTCCAGCTTGCACAAGATGCACAGCTTGCTTACTGCTTGTTTCCTGTACTGCAACTGCTGGGGTCACCTTAGTTGTGGTATCTGAACTGACGGTATTGCTGTTTACCTTAAGCTTCTGGCCCACCCGGATCATGCTGCTCTTCAATTGATTAAGCTGCATTAAATTGTTAACGGTGGTTCCATGACGTTTGGCTATTAAACTCAGGCAATCGCCGGCTTGAACTGTATAAGTTCCGTTAGCTGCAGCAGTGGGTACCACACTAGGCTGTGCAGTAGTACTTGGACTGCTACTATTCTCTGCCTGCAAGCGCAGCTTAACGCCAATATCTAATCGATCTGATTTAAGATTATTCCAGTCCATCAATTGATTTACGCTAACACCATTATTATTGGCTATTTTCCATAGCGAATCCCCTGCTTTAACGGTATAGACAGTTTCAGCTGCCAGAACGATGGTACTGTTAAGCAGGACAAAGAAAAACACTAGTAAAACTAACTTGCAATATTTTTTCACTTATTATACCTATCCTTTCCAAAACTTTTCCAATCATCTCATTGATTCTACAAGGATAGGTCTCATTCCTGCTTTACAGAATTAATTCTCTGGATCTTTTACTTTTTTCGATTAAAATGTCCCTTGAGCTGATTGAGCAGCTCAGAACTAAGCACACATGATCCCAGTTCAGAGTAGTGGGATACTCCCTCGCTGCCATGATAATCAGATCCTCCGGTAATCAATAGCTTTTTGTCAGCGCAGAGTTCCAGATACTTACTTATTAGGCTGGGACTATGTTCCGGGTAATATACCTCCAGGCCCTCTACTCCCATTTCGATAAGCAAATTCACCATCTCTTGATTCTTTAACAAACCTGGATGGGCCAGAACGCTGACTCCTCCTGCATCAGCTATGAGATTTAATGCAGTTTGGGGTTCAAACTTATAACGGGGAACATATGCGGGCTTTCCTTGAGCAATATATTTATTAAAAGCTTCTTTTTCCGTAGACACATAACCTTTTTCCAAAAGGGCACGGGCTATATGGGGACGAGCGATAATATCTTCCATGGCTATCTCCTGGACTCGGTTCATATTAATATACATCCCCATATCCCTCAGCCTCGTAACCATTTTAATAGCTCTCTCCCTTCGAGCTTCTTTAATTTGCCTTAAATGTCCTTTAAGTTTTTCATTGCAGTAGTCAATATAGTAGCCAAGAATATGAACCTCGCAAGTATCCAGCTCGGTATTCATTTCTATAGCTGGAATGAAATCCAGGGGCAATTGATGAAGGTTGATATAGTCCACCGCTGGGGATATGCCATCCACCGTATCGTGGTCGCTAAGAGCCAGCCCGGTCAATTTAAGCTTAGTCGCCTTGATTACTAGCTGCGCAGGAGTTAGCACACCATCGGAAGCGCTACTATGTGTATGCAGGTCATAAACACCAGCGGTATAAAACTTCTTACTATCAACCGCGCTATGTCTATCTCCATGCTGCATTTGTGGTTCCCCCTCTTTATTTCCTACTTTAGAATTTTTTTCATTAGCGTCAGGGCATTTCCAAATAATATCATGCTTATTTCCTTATCGGAAAAGCCTCTTCCTTTGAGCAGCTGGGGCCAGGTTGAATACTCTTCAATGCCAGACATTACTATATGGTCGGCCCCATCGAAATCTGAACCTAAAGCTATATGTTTAACCCCAATTAGTTCAGCAATATGACTTATATGATCCAGCAAATCCGCTACCGACGCCTGGTCTTTTTTAACGACAAAGTCGTTTACCTGGGTAATTCCAATAATACCGCCATTCTCACTCAGGGCTAACAACTGTGTGTCACTTAAATTACGTATATGATCACATTTAGCCTTGCTGTTGGCATGAGTAACCACCAGTGGCTTATGATATATTTCTAGCAAATCAAAAAATCCCTTTACCGAAATATGGGCCGCATCCAATATTATCCCCATTTTTTCCATTTCTTCTACCACTTCCCGACCCCAAGGGGTTAGACCGGAGGCCTCCGGACCGTCTCCAATACCCCCAGACAAGAGATTTCCCGGGTTCCAGGTCAAACCCATACTCCTCAGTCCGGATTCATACAAAAAGTGTAAGACCTGCATATCCTGCCCCAGAGCCTCTGCTCCTTCCAGATGCAGCAATGTTCCTAACTTGGCGCCAGTCCAGTGTTGCTGTAAATCTTCTATGGATTTCAGCCCATATATCTGATTTTGGTTTATGTGCAGCTGCTCTTGGTAGTACTCCAGTTGTCGACACACCATATCCAAGGCCACCGAGGGGGGGTGAGGACCCACGAATATAGCCATAAATTGAATTTTCAAACCACACCCTATAGCTCTTTCCAGGTCGAAATGGCAGACATTCCTGAATAATCCTTGTTGCCTTTCTAATATGGCTGATAGGGTGTCACAATGTAAATCTATAAGCTTCATGTTTAAACCCCCTACAAATTAAAGAACCTGCCATAACAGCAGGCCTTGAATGCTAAAAGCAGTATTTTTTAGCAGCTCTATCTCGGTTCAATGATCAACTTAATAGCAGTTCTTTCTTCACCGTCAATCATTATATCAGTAAAAGCAGGTATACAAATAAGGTCCATTCCACTGGGCGCCACAAATCCTCTAGCTATAGCTATAGCTTTGACCGCCTGGTTAATCGCTCCGGCTCCGATAGCCTGAATCTCCGCTGCGCCTCTCTCTCGTAGAACTCCTGCAAGTGCCCCTGCAACTGAATTTGGACTAGATTTTGCTGATACTTTTAATACTTCCATCAGATACCCTCCCTCAAAATGTTTACAAACCAGATAGGCTACCCCTTAAAAATATATTCTAAATAAGGATAACAATTCCTTCTTTTTGGTAAAAAGTTTTGGATAATATTACATATTTATTCGCTATATAATATGGAAATCCTTTTTATTTCCAGGACTTGATCCGTATTATCATCCAGGCGCAGTATAACTCCCTGTAATTGAGCTGAACCGGAAGCTACCTCAAATCTGGCTGGTCTGCCGGTCAGAAATTTTTCAATAACAATCTCCTTGTCCATTCCCAATACTGAATCACTGGGACCAGTCATGCCCAGATCGGTAATATAAGCAGTTCCCCGGGGGAGAATCCTCTCATCCGAGGTTTGAATATGAGTGTGGGTACCAAGAACCGCAGTTGCCCTACCATCCACATAGTAGGCAAAAGCTAATTTTTCCGATGTTGCTTCAGCATGGAAATCAACAATGATAATATCTGCCTGGTCTTCTACCTCCGAAAGAATGCTGTCCATGAGTTTGAAAGGACATTCCAGATTGGAAACAAAGACCCTTCCGGAAAGGTTTATTATCCCAATATTTTTACTAAATCCAGCTTTATATAAGTGATAACCTTGTCCCGGGCAGGGACTGGGATAATTAGCCGGGCGCAGTAATCTGAACTCATCGTCTATAAAATTAAAAATATCTTTGTTATCCCATACATGGTTCCCCATAGTAATAACATCGATTCCAGCTCCTAGGATTTCATCCATTACTGCTCTGGTCAGTCCTCTTCCACCAGCAGCATTTTCAGCATTGGCTATGGTGAAGGAAATATCCTCTTGCCTTTGAATTCTAGCCAACCCCTGTTTTAGGGCACGTCGGCCCGGTCTTCCCACAATATCTCCAATAACTAGAATATTCAATTATAACCCTCCGTTGGTACTATTTGTTAAATACCAATACCCGGCCATGATCTCTATAGGCCAGAAACTTATTGGTACTGGTTTTTGAACGGTTTATCTTATATAAAAGATTTTCTTTAACTTGTTCCTTAAACCCATCTTCGGCAATTATTTTTCCACTGTCCCTAATTATGAATTCATGGAAAGATTTTTGCAATAGCCCGGCAAAAAGCTCCACCTCTTCTTCACTTAAACTCTGTACATCCCGGTGATAGCTCAGGAAAGTCAAATCAGATTGGCTATATTCCTTGAATATAATCTTTATTATACCTGTTTCCAAGCTGGATAGTTTATGATATAAAGCTACACATTTTTTGGCTTCAGTTATAAAACCATCTTGTTTATCCTTCTCAATCTCACCCTGCAGGGCCACTTCGATTTTAATTTTGCCCTTGGCTGCATCATATTTTACCGCATTAAATTGGGGGTATCTTAAAAGTACACTGATAAATATGTCTAATCCTGCATTATCTTGCATAATCACTTCTCCTTATATGTATCCTATCTTCTTTTTCTTTAATAGTAATGGAAATCCTGCTTTTAGGAGACTTGTAAAATATAACAACTTGATAGCTAATGCTGGTAAACTTAAAAGAGGCTGCCCTTTTAACTAGGGGCAGCCTCAATCTTATCGTATTTTTACTTATTTGGCGTATTCCACCGACCTGGTCTCTCTAATTACCACTACTTTAATCTGCCCTGGATATTCCAACTCGTGTTCCACCTGATTAGCTATATCCCTCGCCAGGGTTATGGACTGCAGGTCATCTATCTGCTCAGGTTTAACAATAATCCGGATTTCCCGGCCTGCCTGTATGGCAAAGGACTTATCTACTCCTTCAAAGGAATCGGCCAGTCCTTCCAGTTTTTCCAGTCGTTTAATATAAGCTTCCAGGGTCTCTCTCCTGGCACCAGGTCTGGATGCTGATATAGCATCAGCCGCTTGTACCAGGACAGCTTCAATCGTCTGAGGATCTATATCACCATGATGCGCTGCTATGCAGTGAATGACATCTTTGTTTTCCCGATACTTTTTGGCCAGATCTATTCCTATTTCCACATGAGGACCCGCCACTTCGTGATCTACCGCCTTACCAATATCGTGCAACAATCCCGCACGTTTGGCTAGATTAACATCCACTTCCAGCTCTGCTGCCATAACTCCAGCTAAATGAGCCACTTCGATTGAATGTTTCAATACATTTTGACCGTAGCTGGTACGATATCTTAATCTACCCAAGAGTTTAATGATTTCCGGATGCAAGCCATGTACTCCTACTTCAAATGCCGCTTCTTCACCTATTTCCCGCAATTGCTGCTCGATTTCCTTCTGGGCTTTGTTAACCATTTCTTCAATGCGAGCCGGATGAATTCTTCCGTCTGAAACCAGATGCTCCAGAGCATATCGGGCTATTTCTCTTCTTATTGGATCGAAGGAGGATAATATTACCGCTTCGGGAGTATCATCAATAATCAAATCAACTCCGGTCATGGTTTCAAAAGTCCTGATATTCCTTCCTTCCCGACCAATAATCCTGCCTTTCATTTCATCGTTAGGCAACGCTACCACCGACACAGTAGTTTCCGATACTACATCGGCAGCACACTTCTGAATAGCCAGTGATACTATGTTTCTCGCCTTTTTATTGGCCTCTTCGCGAGCTTCAGACTCGATATTCTTAATCATAACCGCCGTTTCCTGACGAATTTGCTGCTCCACATTGTTTAACAACAGCTCTTTGGCTGCTTCGGAAGTTAATCCAGATAGCCTCTCCAGTTCTTTAAGCTGATTGGAGAGAACAATTTGTAAATCCTGTTCCGCTCTCTCCGTTTCTCTTATCTTATCCTGAAGGACCTGCTCCTTTGTCTCTAGAACGTCCGTTTTCTTATCCATCATTTCTTCTTTTTGGATAAGTCTTCTCTCAAGACGATCCAGTTCCCGACGCCGGTCACGAATATCCTTCTCTGATTCCTGTCGGTTACGATGAATCTCCTCTTTGGCTTCCAGTAAGATTTCTTTAGACCTAGCCTCAGCTTCCTTGGCAGATTCCTCTTTTATCCGATTAGCCTCTTCCTCGGCAGCGCCTATTTTGCTCTCCCCAATGAATCTCCTGGCATAATAACCAAAGGTTATTCCCACCGCTAATGCAAGCATAATTGCAACAAATGTTAATACTGTACTACCTATATTGGTCACCTCCTTTAATAAAAATATAATTATTACATTACCCCTATACTTGTAAACAAAAAAACCGAGTAAAAAACTCGGTTTGATAGAAGGAACCTGTCCTTATGAATGCATTTATTCCTTCCCTATTTACACCCACACAGGTATTAACCCACATTTAACAGCATAAACATGAGAACTGTCTAAATCTTAACCCTTCCAGACATTATGCTTATATCTATATTCACATGTATAATCAGGTATGAATATATCATACTCAATATCCTACTATATCAACATGTCAAAAAATCTATGATAAAACAAGCGTCTATACGGTCAAGTCATTCACCAGGTAGCACTTCTATCCTGAGTTCTATTCTCATTGTAGTTACTTTATTTTATAGTGTCAAGATTACTATCAGAGTTGCCATCAGCCTGATTCGGTATTATAAGATTTTTTATCTTCTCCTGCAACATGAGACAGAATTCCGGATTGCCTTTTATATATTCCTTGGCATTTTCCCTCCCCTGTCCCAACCTTTCACCCTCATAAGAATACCAGGAACCTGATTTTTGAATTATATCCATGTTGGCAGCAATATCTAGCAGATCTCCTTCTCTGGAGATGCCGCTGCCATACATTATGTCAAATTCTGCTGTTCTGAATGGAGGGGCTACTTTGTTTTTAACCACCTTGGCTTTAGTACGATTACCCATTAGTTCTGTACCCTGTTTGATGGCCTCTCCCTTGCGTACCTCAATTCGAACTGAGGAATAGAATTTTAAGGCCCGCCCCCCGGTAGTAGTCTCAGGATTGCCATAAATAATCCCTACTTTTTCCCGGATTTGGTTTATAAAAATACAGCAGGTTCTAGAACGGCCTATATGGGCGGTAAGTTTACGCAGGGCTTGTGACATCAAACGGGCCTGTAAACCCACATGCACGTCCCCCATTTCTCCATCCAGCTCAGCTTTAGGAACCAAAGCCGCTACCGAATCAATAACCACCACATCAATAGCACCGCTTCTAACCAGAGCTTCAGCTATCTCCAGAGCCTGTTCCCCGCTATCCGGTTGGGCTACCAGCAGGTTATTAATATCTACTCCCAGCTTTTTAGCATACAGAGGATCCAAAGCATGTTCCGCATCTACAAAAGCTGCCATTCCACCCTCGGACTGAGCTTGGGCAACAACATGGAGAGCCACCGTAGTTTTACCTGAAGACTCAGGTCCAAATATCTCCACTACTCTTCCCCGGGGCAGGCCCCCCACTCCCAGAGCCACATCCAAAGACATACAACCGCTGGAAATAACCTCCACATTCATATGTGTGTTCTCACCCAGCCGCATAATGGCACCCCGTCCAAACTGTTTCTCAATGTTCTTTATGGTACTGTCCAGAGCATCTATTTTGCCTTGATTAATTTCTTTACTAGTCAAATTATCACTCTCCTCAAACATATGTTCGCTTTTTACAATATTATCCTAAACCTTGACCCCTGTCAACAGCAAGAAATGAAATTCATCTGCCTGTTGTAAATCCCGGTTTCCAGCCGATATTCTAAAAACTAATCAGCAAGTTTTATCCGGTCCAACACCAAATATTCTGGCCCCTTTCTGGAGAGGCGGCTTTCCATTAGATGAAGCTCCCGGACTGGAAAAGGCCTATTATCTATGGGGGGTAAATCATCCAGACTCTGCAATAATTCTTGCATCTTGCGGTCCGAGCGAAATCGGCCCAGGGTTAAATGAAAGTGGCGTTTATGGTCGGGTTTAAAACCCATACTCCTTAAACCTTCATCTATTCTCTGCCCTAGCTCTAGGGCGGGATCAATCTGCCCCGACAGGCCCAAAAACAGTACTCGAGGCCGTTTAATGCCCGGAAAAGCACCCGGCTGGGAAAGAGACAGGTTAAATGATTTACTCTCTTTTGCGACCCTATTCAGCTCCTGGCTTAATTTCCTTACTTCCTTATCCTCGACTTCTCCCAAAAACTTCAAGGTAAGATGATAGTTATTGTCTTCTACCCATTTAATATCTGCTCCGGTTGACCTCAGTTGCTCTCTTATCTTGCCCGCGCATAGCTTAACATAATGGGGAACCTGGATGGCAATAAACAGGCGCATATTATTCCATCTCCTCGGCCATTAATATTCGACGTACGGTATCCAAAGCGCTTTTGGCGGCCAGCGTCCTGACCATATCCCGCTGTCCTCCAAGTCTGACTTCCTTTACGGTACAGCTATTTCCATATAGTACTGCAATATAAACCAACCCCACTGATTTTTCTTCACTTCCCGTAGCTGGACCGGCTATACCGGTAACGGCTGCCCCCAAATCGGTTCCCGATCGATCCACCAGTCCTCGAACCATGGCTTCAGCGCTTTCCCGGCTGACCGCTCCAAAATTATCGAGCACATCCCTACTTACTCCTAGTAGCCGCTGTTTAGCCTCATTACTGTAAGAAACCACCCCTCCCCAGAAGTAAGCCGAACTCCCCGGAAGATCAGTCAAGATTTTGCTTAAGAGTCCCCCAGTGCATGATTCAGCCACGGCAATGGTCTTACCCTTTTGTATCAAGCTGCTAACCGTGGTATTAAGCAGACTATCCTGGTCTATCCCAAAAACATGTGGTCCCAGTCTGGCTTTAACCTGGGCCGTAATCTCATCCAGCCGTTGTTGGCGACGGGTTTGCTCTTGTTCAAACACCTGTATTCCTATGTGAATTTCGCCCGCCTTGGCAGTCAAAGCCATGTTATATCCCTGGGGTTTCTCAATGAGTTCCCCCAATATTACCTCCACCTGGGATTCACCCGGCCCGAAAACCTTTATTATTCTATGGGCAGAACTTTGCTTGGACAAAGCATAATCAGAAATAAGCAGCGGTTCCAGCTCATTAAGATACATGGACCTCATTTCATGGGGAGGGCCCGGCAGCAAGGCTATCAGTTTGGAATCCTTGCGCAGGTACATGCCGGGAGCAGTTCCCCGATCATTCTTAAGTATAACGGCCTCGGGAGGAAACATGGCCTGTTTCATATTACTGGGCGGCATAGGGCGTCCTCTTTTCATGAAATAGGCCTTAACCCGTTCTGCTTCCTCCTCTACCAATACCGCCTGACAGTTCATCACTCTACATGCCATATCCTTGGTCAAATCATCATTGGTAGGTCCTAGCCCACCACTGCTAATGACCATATCCGCTCGCCTAAGCCCCTGCTCAAAAGCCTCCCTAATATCCCGACCATCATCACCTACTATTACCTTGCCCTCAACCTTTATTCCCAGTTCCGTAAGCCGCTGGGACAGAAAAAGCGAATTAGTATCTGCCGTGCTCCCCAACAGCAGCTCAGTTCCAGTAGACACAATATATGCCCTTAACATAAAAATCTCTCCTAACACAAGGGGACGGTTC
>JAAYJK010000020.1 GCA_012522955.1 Syntrophomonadaceae bacterium | reverse complement strand
TTGTAAGCTCCTTCTGAAGCTCTTGGAAATTGGTGTTTGCTTTTAGCTCAGGGTATGATTCAGACAGTACCAATAATCTATCCAAGCCCTTAGATAGTTCGGTATTAGCCTTCATTACATCTCTGTGTGACGATGCGTTCATGTAACTGTTACGAGCATTGACAACAGTCTCAAAGGTCTGTTGTTCATGGGCAGCATAGCCCTTGACTGTTTCTATAAGGTTAGGTATCAGGTCGAACCTCCTTTTTAGCTGGATATCGATTTGGCTCCATGAATTAGCGACTTTATTGCGCTTCCCTACAAGACCGTTATAGGTTGATATTGCTGCGATTCCAATTCCTGCTGCGATTACTGCAAGTATAATGATTACCCACAACATGTTATTTTCCTCCTTGATTTCGGTTTTAATTTTTTTTTAGATGTAATCACACCACCTACGTTCATGCCTAAAGCCAGGGGCCTCTTGCTTAAAATGGAATAAAAGCTATTTGCCAGTCAGGATACTGCCGCAGCGGATCAAAATGCTCCACCACCACCACCGCCTCCGCCGCCACCACCGCCTCCGCTACTACCGCCGCCACTGAACCCGCCGCCACCGCCTGATGACGAGGAATCACTCGAGCTAGCGATAGATACTGCACTACTAATAGAATTGTCAATGGAGCTTATTGTTCTGTCAAAGGCGTTGGAAAAGCTATCAAAGCTTTGCATATTGTAGCCGTACATATAAGTAAGATGGGTGTTATTGAGGTCTATATCGTTAAATACGAGGGGAAGCTGCCTAATAACCTCTTTTGCTACACCAAGGGAGATGGCATAGACTAAATAATGCTCCCATATTACTATGGAAGGTATCTCAGCTTTATCCATTCTGCTGAAATCCTTTAAAAAGTTTTTAAATGCCTTCCACATGGCATTTTGTTCATTGCCATATTTGGTACGCCTGTTTAGCCTCAACCCAAAGATTGTCATTATAATACCTAGTATAATCATGAAAAAGCCGGTAAAGGACCCAAGCTTTGAGAGAAAAACCATACCCAATCCCAAATAAGCAATCAATCCTGTAAGAATGGCTATAAGCCTACCTTTTTTACTGGTTTCGTCAAAAAAATCGTTTTTATGGGCTTCCTCCTTGACCAGTTTAAACCAATGACTGTAATCCTTTGAAAACTGCTCGGCACCGGCTGTGGTTTTGGCATAGGCTGTTATTTCATTAAGAAATACACTGCCATTTCTGCCGATGGTCCCTATGAACCAGCCTATGAGGAAGTTTTCATGTCGTTTTAGCGTCCGCGAAGGGGCTATGTTGTTCATGCTCAGGACGTAGTCTTCTATTTCCTTATCTCTGAAAAAGCCATTTTTAGTATATGACTCCTTTTTCAACGTAAGGACACCTTTTCTAACCAGATCCATCAAAGTGGCAGTAATGTCTCTAGTATTTATACGTCCCATATTGATTAGAACTGACATTTCTCCAGGAGTATAATCACCAGGGAGTTCTCTATAATATTTGGCACTAAAGTTTTTTCTAAATTCTTTATCATACTTAAAATATATAAATAAAAATAACGGTGTCCAGCACAATATAAGTAGTACGCCCAGTGCATTTGCCAAGGTAGTGAAAATCCGAGTCCTTTGTCTTTGGGCATTTCTTCGCTGCTGTTCGCTTTCCACCTGTTGC
>JAAYJK010000019.1 GCA_012522955.1 Syntrophomonadaceae bacterium | reverse complement strand
GTTATCATCTAGAGAATACTGAATAGGTACGGGTGCAGCTTCGTCAGCAACATCATCCTCATCCTCACTATCATAATTTCCACTCTTAGTAAAGTTAAATATCAAATCTGCAGACACATCAGCATCATAGGTAAAATCAACGGTAAACTCACCCTGAATACCTGGAGCAATTAGATAATCATTGCCTTCTTGTTCATAAATATTTTCTGTATAGGTATGATCCCAAATAGGCAGATATATATCTGCAGCCGTCGCTTCATAAAGGTTGGTACTAGTAAAGCTCCACCTAGCCACCAACGCAGTATCCTGCCCCGCATACTCGCTCGTATACTTAGCAAATGTCCCCGACAGCATTACACTGGAAATCAAACATGCTACTAAAAGCAATGCTCCTATTCTAAAAGTGTTTTTGTTCTTTTCTTTACTCATATTTGTCTCCTCCTTTTCCATATTAATAAGATGCTTTCTCCATGCTCGACTAAATGCTTAAGAACTCACCTCCCTCTTGGGAGTCCTCTCATTGGTCGAACTAAAAACTTGCTTGCTATATATATCTGTGGTCATGGCGGCTGTTACCATTGCTCCAGCTGCTCTTGACTCTTTATTTTCCGGCTCAGCTATCCTCCCAAAAACTGGGGAATATTGTCTATACATTTCTATCGCCCCCTTCTCTTAATACCAGGTAAAAATAAAGGCCACTACATTTAATGTAGCGGCCGGTTGCGCCTCAAGCTCCTTGTGAGTTAGACGCCCAAATAACACTCACAGATTATCGCTTCCGCATGACTATCTTTACTCATTAACTTGTCAACTTATGAATACTTGTTGCTAAAAACTAAAAATATTTTGTTCTTTATAGGGGAATCTTGCACATAAAATATAAAACGCCCCTACAAGATTTGTAGCGGCCGGTTGCGTCGCAAGCTCCTTGTGAGTTAGACGCCCATTTAACACTCACAGATCATCACTTCCGCAGGACTAACTTTTAAGTTGTTTTTTCTGACACATTACCATAATTTTCTTATCTATTATTATTATATACTAATTCTTTCCGGGCACCAAGCACAATTTTTAAGCTAATAATAAGTAAAATTTACCTTTATCACCTAATACATATTATATTCATCCAGCCTGGTTTTTGTCAATAATATTTACTAGAATTCCTTAAAAAAACCGGCCCCAGGAAAACCCATAAAATAGGGGCATCCGGCCCTCCTAGAGCTCAGCCGGAGCCACCTGCTCTCCGCTTACTTTTATCATAATGCTCTGGGGAGAACTGCTCTCCAAATTACGCAAGGCGGACAGGGCCTTGGTGTCATATTGATCGTATTTTACCTTCCAGGAGTTATCTATAGCATCCTCGGCGTCATCTACATCATCTCGAAGATCCTGGTAAGCATTCATATGAGCTTCGTCCCCGCTATAAGGACATCCTTCAATACATTGGTAAGTCACAACAGTAAAGGTTTCCTCTCCCTCTACCACATTGGTGACAATTCGCTGGTGATCCTGGAAAAAGGCATTAGCATCGTGGACACAAGCATCATATCTGTTAACCAAGATGTTATAATCTGCCACAGCCTCCGCATAATAGTTGCCAGTGTCACTCTGATCTGGGTTGGGAGTCCCTGTATAATAGGAAGTATTCCACCACCAGTATATGGTAATGGGTACCAGTTCCTCTGAATTAGCCTCCAAATGACCGCTGGCTATCAGGAAATACCCTTCCTCATCAGCAGCAATATCCTGCAAATCAAACCAAGTGTCATAGGGATCTTCTATGGTAGCCTCCGCTGTTTCCGAATCACTTTCAATCCGGAAGATCAGGGGCGGGTAATCATCATCTGCCGAAGTACTCCAGCCAATATCGGTCTGCAAGACCTGAACATTCATATATACCTGATAATCAATGGCCACATCAGACTCTCCGCCGGAAATAAAGAAGGTGTTGTCACCATAATCCTGAGGCTGCAAGGCCTCTCCGCCAAAGACATCAAAGGTAAAGCCCAAATTGTGGAGATTATCTGCACTGGAGCCCACTCGAAAATTCCACTTGGCCACCAGGGCGGAATCAGAAGCAGTGTATTCATCAGTGTACCTAGCCAGGGTAGATGATAGTATACAGGCACTGCCCAAGGCCAGGATCAAGAGCAGTCTGATTATATAAGAAAATTTCATGGATGATCCTCCCCTTTAGCTTTAGTAGGCTGAGCTTGGTAGATCTTTTAAGCCCTGGGTCAATTAAGAATGCTGTCGACGACCCCTGGATAACAAATCATCCCCGTAAATGGTTAAAATCAAGAGAATGCAGAGTATAACCATGCCCAAGGGGGTCTTAAAAAATAGTACCGCCAACCCGGCTTTGGGTATGCGTAAAACCACTTTACCCAAAAACTTCTCGGCCGGAACGATGTCATCGGCTACATTGTTGTTATCTCCCTTGAGTACGAAGCCCTCGGCTTCCTGCCCCACTATGCGGTGGGTAAATGCAGTACTGCCATCCAGGTAAGTAGCCACATCTCCCAGCTGGTAATCCTGGGCTGGCTGTTCCCTGATTACCACAATATCCCCGGGATTAATGGCCGGCTGCATGGAACCGGATAAGACAATCAAGGGACTGATGCCCAAAAACTTAGGGACTGGGTCATTACTGAGTCCTTTGTTTAATCCCAGGTACAGATTGATTATAATCAAGAGTACCAAAAAACCTAGCACAGCGTATTTTAAAATATCGAGGATTAGCTCTTTAGGATTTCGCTTCAATCTATATCATCCCCTTTACTTTCTTTGGGCTGATACCTTGATGCTTAGGGTACAAGCTACTTCATCGCCATGCTCTTCGCCAAAGCTATTGTCGATCTGCCCCCCGTCATCCCAGAACCATTCCAGGGTATAATCGGTCTGGCGCCTCTGGTTCATATCCAGAGGCTTGTCTCGGTTGGCGGTGGCCTGATTGATTTGGGCCGGAGTGTGCCACTGGCTGTCAGACGTTACATAGCTATTGGTATTATTATTCATGAGACGATATCTCATGGGTATATTTAAAGAATTATTGGTCTCGGCCAGGTTGATGTCATAATATACCCCAAAGGGATTGGCATTATTGTCAACTGTAAAACGATAGCTCCCAGGCATACCCGGGGCAATATGCTTGCTCTGGCCGAAAATATTGATCTGGGCCGCTGCTTGCGGTGCTTGCCCGAAGTACTCGCCGCTGTCGGTGCTATATACAGTCAAAGATCCGTTTGGAGGCTGCGAGCCCACACCGCCGCCACTTCCACCCGGTTTTGATTTAGGGGGATCGGGTTCCTTTCCTGTTGGAGCCGTAGGCTCTTGCTCGGGAGGGTAATTCTCCAAGACTTCATAGTTGGGACTTATGATAAGGTTTCCAGTTGGGTTACCATCCTTATCCTGTTCTATTTCCAGGAATATTTCCAGTACTTTTACATCTACCGCCACTTCCAGTACATAAGTGCCATCATCCAGGCGCATTAATATGGTTTCTTCTATATCCATATTATGGCTTATCACTACCTTGGCCGAGGCCAGTACTTGCCCGTTGCCTCCTAGTACGTTAATAATGTGTTCTCCATTTTCCACATTTTCGAAGGTGAAAAAACCATCCGCATCAGTATAAGTAGTCCGAGGTTCACTACGGAATTCCATCAATCCATGGGCAAAGGGAGTACCATCCGTATATCTGACCCATCCTTTAATGCTTACCATCCTTACCACCGGCACTACCACCTTATCCTGCCGAGTAAAAATCCCCTTGATTTTATCCAGGATAGTAGGGGCCAGCTGGTAATCTTCGCTTACAGGAATGCTGGAGGATATAACGAAAACCGTTGAATTACCCTGACCATGCACATCCCGGATTACCCCGTAAACCGATACTGCTATATATATTACGATTATGGCTATGATGGCTAGGAGTACTACAGGCCTGCGGTTTTCCGTCTTTTCCACGGTCATCACCTCCAGTTCAGGCTGCCTGGCGGGAAACACTTACTCAAGGTGTTCCCCGTAAGAGAGCCTGGGCTCTCTTGATTATAAGTTAAATCTTGGTTTATGGTGCTTTTATTTCTGGTTGTAACTGAGTTGCCTCATCACTTGTTTGGGCTGCTCTCAAAGCTTCCAGCTCCGCTTCCAATTCCGCCTCCCGGCTGCTCTTACGGCCCCGCCGGCTGCGCATCACCATGTCATAGACAATGAACAATAAGAGGGGAGTTACCACAAAGATCAAAAGTCCCATGGGAGTCTGCAGGAATATGGCCAGGCGACCCAGGCCTCCTACCCGACCCAGGTATTTGCCTTCCAGCATATCCGGGGTTATGACGCTGGCATCGGAACCTACATTGGCGTCTCCCTTGGTTAAAAAGGAGATTTGCCCCTCCTCCTGCACTACTTCAGTGACCCTATGGGTTACTGCCG